>CAZQCV010000040.1:0-2588 GCA_964591665.1 uncultured Candidatus Saccharibacteria bacterium | reverse complement strand
CACAAGATTTGATACACCGAGCTTTTATATGATATAATATTACCGATCTAACGTGATCCCTTATTACTTATTTATTGTTTTATTTTATATGATGAAACTTAGTAAAGGTTTTAGTACAGCTTCAATCCTATTTACTCTGTTAGGTGTTGTCGCTGTAGGTGGAGTAGCATATGTTGCCGGGAAAAGTTCAGTTCCCAAGAGTTCGACAAGTGATAATTCAAATTATTATCCATCTACTGATGAACGTCAAAACACTCAACAAGTTTCTGACACCAGTACTGTTCAGCAACCAGTAAACACTGCCCCTTCGCAAACTGCTGCTCCAGTAAATGACCAATCTCAACAGGTAGGACCTATAGCATGTGTTCCTACAATAACTATTCTTTCTCCTAATGGTGGAGAAGTCTATCAGGCGGGACAACAAGTTACCATAAAATGGAAAACAACCCCTTGTTTCTCTATGAAATATCCTAAAGTTGCAATAGATTTAGTTGCGGGGAATAGGGATCAGGCTGTAACTCCTGAACAACACATCATCGCAAATAATACTGGAAGTGTAGTATGGACAGTGCCTAATACACAACTAAGTGCATACAACCAGGATTATTCAGCAGGTCCTTACACTTTAACTAATTTTAACAATCAAGCACAGTTTAAATTTATGATAGAGGGTTATCCTAATATTACAGGAAGAATAGAAGGACCTCTTGATTATAGTGATAACAAATTTACTATAAATGCTACACAACATGTTTCAACGGTAATATCATCACCATATATTACTGGTACTCATTGGCCACCAACAATACAAAAATCTTCAGCTGCATATTCATGTTCTCCTTCCGTTTCAGAAATTACTACTGTTGCCCAAAAAGTTATTAATGGCAGAACTTATTGTATACGTAGTAGCATCGATGGAGGCGCCGGACATTTCGGCGGAGATTATACATACACTACCGCAAGTGGTACTGGAACTGAGACTGCGACCTTCCAACTTCAATGGACCAGTTGTGGAGGATACGGTGGTCCAGGGGATCAACAATATGATCAATGTAAAGCTGACCAAACCAGAGTATTTAATAGTCTCGATGCAATGGTTGATAGTCTAATGTAAAAATAAAAAATATCAACAGTCTTTCATTACAAAAACACCTTTAGAGGTGTTTTTGTTTACTATTTTAAAATGAACACTTTCGAAACTATGCACTTGAAAAAACTATTCATTTAGGGTATAGTAGTACTCATGCGCGATTAGCTCAGTTGGTAGAGCAACCCGTTTACACCGGGAAGGTCGGAGGTTCGAGTCCCTCATCGCGCACCAATACAGAACGAAGCGGTTTTGAATGAACTGCGGAGTGGGCGGCACAAAGTGCCGCCCACGCTGTTTCGCCTGATTTTCCAAACGAATTCGGAGCGTCGCCTTCGGCGACGCGCACTGTTTTCTCGCCAAGAAGCAGGTTCGAGCCAAAGATTTCTTTGGCTTTGACCTTTTTTGCAAAAAGGTCAGTATCCCGTGCGATTCCATTTAGATTTTGAGCGCCTTTTACCCATTCTTTCATCGGTTCGAGCCAATTATTCTGCTTGTGTGAAAGGTTGTAAATTTCTTCTTCGAGCGACTTCTTGGTGGAAAGTAATTTTGATTTTTCAGCACGATATATTTCTTGCTCAATATCTTGTTCTAAATATCCATTAAGAAGTCGTTCTAACTTTTGCGACAAAGAAGAAATTTTGTTTTGCTTCTCTTTCACACAAGCTGAATTAGACTGGGCGGAATTTTTGAAATCTTTTTCTGCCATTTTCAGTAATTCCTCCGCCCAGTCTTGTGGCAAAGAAACTGATTTGATAAGTGATGATAACTGCTTGTCTAATTCCTCTTGGCGAATACAAGGTTCAGGACATTTAATATTCTTGTTTTTCTTTGAACAATGATAGTAGGTATAGTTATGTACATTTCCATTTTTCTGCTTCTTCACCTTGTATTCGCCAGTTATCATCATTCCACAAGAGGCGCAAGAAATTAAACCGCAAAATGGTTGAGGCTCATTTTTAGATTTTCTATCGGGGACACCGCGAAGTTTCAAAATTTCTTGCGCCTTATCAAACAGTTTCTTCGACACGATTGGCTCATATTTTCCTTCATGGCGTTCACCACCATATTTGAATAGTCCGATGTAAAAAGGATTTGAAAGAATGAAAGACGCTCTGGTTTTGGAGATTATCTTTCCACCTCTCGAAACGATTCCATTTTTTGCCAAAAAGTTTGAGATATCTTCTAACCTACTTTCACCTTTTGCATATTTTTCAAAAGCCAAGCGGATAATTTTCGCTTTCTTTTTATCAACAACAATATTTTTATATCTCGAATCATTGATATATCCCACGGGCGCTTGGCTTGGGTAATCACCATTCCTAACTTTTTGGCGAAGCCCTCGTTTCGTATTTTCAGAAAGAGAATCTACATAGTATTTGCTTTGAACAAAAGCCATAGACAAAGTGAACTTACCCTGCGGCGTATTTTCAAACCACACATTTGGAAATTTCAAGCTCGCAATTTTTCCGATGTCGAGAAAATATACAATCTGTCCTCC
>CAZQCV010000039.1:0-3153 GCA_964591665.1 uncultured Candidatus Saccharibacteria bacterium | reverse complement strand
TCACCAACTCGTGCTATCACGAGCATAGCAGCAAATATCTTTCTATGAATCTTGAAAAAATGACAGATGAAGAACTTTTGACGATCGTACGAAAAAACGAAAATGTTCACGTACCTACTAGTCTATGCAGCCGAGCAAAGATTGAGCTCGACATACGTCATAAGAAAAAAATTGAGGATTCTCTTTCGCGACCCCACATTATTGGGATATTGAACCAGGGAGAGAATAATCAATTTATTGGCAATACTTTTGAAAATATTGACGTCGGTATTAAAGATCAAGGTAAAAATACTATTGCCAAAGGAAATAATTTTTTAGGTTTAACGAGCAATGAAAAAAGTTTTTGGAAAAAACCAGAAACAATTTTTTCTATCATTGGTCTTGTTGTTGCCCTTGTGTCTATACCTTGGTTGCCAACGTGGTGGTATTGGATTCAAACTAAGATATTAATTCAAATTGAAATAAAAACCATTCTCGGAGCACTTGCAGCAGGTTTGGCACTCTTTAGTTCGTATTTATATATTCGAGATATTTTTAGAGGTAACACAAAACCGCATACATATACCTGGCTTATATGGGGTATTGTTACGACTATAGCCTTCTTGGGGCAATGGGTATCTGGTGGAGGTCCAGGGTCATGGCCGACGGGAGTGGCAGCAGTTGTTACTATTGTAACTTTTGTTATTTCTTTGAATCCCAAATATGGTAATAAAGATATCACCACTTTCGATAAGATTTGCTTGATACTCGCAATACTCTCTATCTTACCTTGGCTTCTGACTGAGAATGTACTATGGTCAGTCCTTCTTGCGACGTTTATTGATCTGATTGCGTTTTTCCCAACGATGCGTAAAACATGGTATGCTCCCATGAGTGAATCGCTAGGTTCAATGTATGTAGATGCAATAAAACACGTGTTGTCTACTATTTCTATGAATAAGTATTCTCTGGTTACTGTAATCTATCCTCTTTCTGTGTTACTTACAAAATTTGTGATAATAGGGGAAATAGTATTCTTGCGAAAATTTAAAGATACTTTTAAATAAAAGGTATCTTAGAACAATCAACAAAGACGAAAATGATATAATAAAACCATCAAGGGTTATTTTGACAATATTAAAACTTCATGTTAATATACTGCTCAAATAACATCGACTATGACAACACATAATTTAGAATCTGTTTTGGCGAACCAAATCAGACCTTTTTTAAAACAATATGTTCCTCAATTGGAACTTATTACGTTCACTAAAAACAAAAGTGAGTGGAGCGTTATCTACGTATACCACAACATCTTTAACGAGAAAGTGAACGGTACACTACGCTATGACGGTAATCCTGAACTGCTTCCATTACATTTTCCTATGTTTTTGGAATCATCCTTTTTACATACCGTTTCAGAAAACGTAAAGATAATAGATGACTGTACGTATCTTTTGCTGATTATTCTCAAAGATGTGTACAAAGAACAGACCGTGCAGAATCAAAAATCTGCTATGGAGTCAGCTGCTTTATCCATTAATCAAAAGATTCAGGAGAAAAATCAGAAAGAACAACTTAACCATTTTAAAGAAGGTATGACAATATCTTCTACAAAGAAATGATACAACAGGTACAATTAATACATACTGCGCGAAGATTCATTCTTCGCGTTTTTTATTTTCTGAAATCCCAAAGATGTTGGACTTTAGCAAGAAATGTTTTGAGGTTTGCATGGTATTTGCCCCACGCAATATCTGCAAGTGCGTACGTACGAGGAAACAGCATATACCGTACGGCATCTGGAGTCTTGGTATATTCAGTCCACATATTTGCTTGTATACCGAGGAGATAGTGGTTGGCGATCACTGGAGTATCATAGACGTGATCGATTGGTGAGTAGCCACCGATAGCAAGCGGTTCTTTCTTGGTATCTGGGTGTTGATAATGATCAAAATATAAATGTGAAGCGGTCGTGCATATGTGTGGTATTTGTTTCTCGATCATCTCATCCATGATACTCATATCTCGCCAGACCATAACGATTCCTCCTGTGTCTTTTGCTATGGTACTTGCTTCGTCCCACATAACAGGAGTTCTACCGATGCTTTTGAGGTAGTTAGCGATTGCCGTAAGAATATATGTTGGTGCATCTTTGTATGAGGTAAGTTTTCCTTCTTGAACGAGTTTTTTAACGGCACTACTTTTTTTATACGCATCAAGCGGTACTTCATCTCCTCCGATATGTATGTAGGGACTAGGGAATACGTCGCTTAATTCCTTAAAAATATTCTGTAAAAAAGTAATTGTTTTTTCTTCAGGTGAAAGCATATTGTGGAACACACCCCAATCCGTTTGAACTTCTTTTGGTGGAGTATGTGCTGCGTGTTCAGGATATGCAACGAGGAGCGCAGTACCATGACCTGGGATGTCTATTTCAGGAACGATTTCAATACCATATGCTCGTGCATAGTCGACCAGTTCCCGTAATGCGTCTTGCGTATAAAATCCTCCATGAGGTATACCATCACCCTTGTATTGCATATGAATAAAAGGAACAAGTTTGTTTCCGATAACTGTTTCTCTGCGTTTGCTTCCGAGTAGATGAAGTTTCGGATATTGTTTGCTCTCAAATCTCCACCCCTGGTCGTCAGTCAAATGTAAATGTAATATATTCAACTTTTGTAAGTACATTTTCCGTATGACTTCTTTGATGAACGATACCGGCATGAAATGTCGAGCGACGTCTATATGAAGTCCTCGCCATGCATACGTAGGGAAGTCGTATATGGTCCCAGTTGGAATTTCTTCTTTTTGTAAAAGCTGTATAAGGGTGCTTACTGCGTAACGAAATGTTTGCTCATCTTGGTACGTGAGTATTATTTTTTCTGCAGTGACGATGAGTTTATATGCATGGGAATCTTTGAGTATTTCCTTCTGGCATACTACGGTTCCATGTTCAGTGAACGTGTATGGATATATATCGCCAACGAGTGTCGCAAATAGGTCTCTGTGTTCAGATAAGGTTACTGAGACAGTCTGTGGTCTTTTGTAGATACCGTCGTCATAAGTACTTTCATACGGTTCTGGAATAATACAAAAACGTGCTTCAAGCGTTCCACTGACATGAACTTTGGGGAAGTAGGTTCTTGTGATGCGTGTACAGAGATCTAC
>CAZQCV010000038.1:0-3287 GCA_964591665.1 uncultured Candidatus Saccharibacteria bacterium | reverse complement strand
CCTTGTCTCCAAATCTAAGACAAAGTTCACAAGCATGAGTGTTGATATTGCAGTGGACCTCAGCGTCTTTGAGGCGAATAAACGCGTCAGTGACAATATCTCCTATAGCGATAACATCGTATGTGTGTTCCATATATAGAGAGTATAACGATATTTTTGTCCTCTGTACAGGCGCTATGCTATACTGTACGCATATGAAAACACTACGAGATTATGTTCATGAAGCCGATGCAACTGGAGTTGCGGTTGGTCATTTTAATATCTCAAATCTAGAAGCCTTGCATGGTATCGCAGCAGCAGCTCGAGAACTCAACTTACCTGTGGTCATCGGCGTATCAGAAGGCGAGGTAGACTTTGTCGGTTATGAAGAAGCACGAGCTCTAGTATCAGCCATTCGTGATAAATACAATCAGCCTATATTTCTTAATGCTGATCATCACTATAGTTTCGAACGAGTCAAACAGGCTATTGATGCTGGTTTTGATTCTGTGATTATAGACGCGGTAAAACTCCCTCTAGAAGAAAATATTGCACTTACGAAAAAATGCGTAGACTATGCACGTGAAATTACCAAGGCAACAGGCCGCGATATTCTCGTCGAAGCAGAGCTCGGGTTTATTGGTCAGTCGTCAAAAGTTCTTGATGCAATACCAGATGGCGTGAGTGAGGCAACGATGACCACTCCAGAAGATGCGAAGGCGTTCGTAGACGCAACTGGCGTTGATATGTTAGCGCCGTCAATCGGAAACATTCATGGTATGGTAAAAGGTGGCAATCCACGACTTCATCCAGAGCGAGTAAAGGCGATCCGCGAAGCGACTGGCGTTCCGCTCGTGCTCCATGGTGGATCAGGAACGATGAATGAAGACTTCATTGCATGTATCAAAGAAGGTATAGATATCGTGCATATTAATACAGAAATCCGTCTTGCGTTTCGGGACGCGGTAAAACAATCATTTGCGACCACTCCAGATGAAGTTGCACCATATAAATTCTTAAAACCAGGTCTTGAGGCAGTTCAAAAAGTCGTAACTGAACGATTGAAGTTATTTAGTAATTTAGCCTAATGGACTACATACTCATCAAATCTGAAATACAAAAGTTTTGGAAAGGCGATATAGAAGATTCAGTCGAGACACTTGAGCAGTATTCGCATGATGCGTCGCTTTTCGAAGTTCGACCAGCGCTTGTGGTATTTCCGAAAGACAGTGCAGATATCTGCAATATTGTAAAATGGGTAAGCGAAAATAAAACAAAATATCCAGGACTTTCACTTACGCCGCGATCAGCAGGAACCTGTATGTCTGGTGGTCCATTAAATACGTCTATTATTCTCGATGTTACTCGCTATATGAACACTATTCATAGCGTAGAAAAGGTCTCGCCATATATGATGCAGCCTAAGTTTCCAGGGGCGCATACTGTCGAGATCTCAGGTACAGCGCGAGTTATGCCAGGATGTATGTATAGAGATTTTGAAGAAGCAACACTCAAAGAAGGGCTTCTGTTGCCATGTTATACCGCATCGAAATCCATAAACGCAGTCGGCGGGATGATAGGAAACAACTCAGCAGGAGAACTTACGCTTCGCTATGGTAAAACAGAGGACTACGTACAGGAACTCAAAGTCGTCTTTGCCGATGGTCATGAATATGTAGTACGGCCGTTGACTCGTCGTGAACTGTACAAGAAAATTACTGAGACGACATTTGAAGGACAAGTTTATAAACAGATGTTCGAAATGATAAAAGAGCATGAATCGTTTATAAAAGGGGCAAAGCCCTCAGTATCTAAAAACTCTGCAGGATATTATCTCTGGAATGTACTGATCCGAGCGGAAAAAGAAGAGGATGATATTTTTGATCTTACGCAAGTCATCGTCGGCTCACAGGGAACACTTGGTATTGTAACTGAGATTACGTTTAAACTCGTCGATAAACTGCCTATGTCAAAACTCGTTGTGGTATTTATGAACGACCTTACAGCGCTTGGTGACGTAGTACAGGAACTTCTCGAAACAAAGCCGATCAGTATTGAATCATATGATGACAAGACATTCTCTCTTGGTATGAAGTTTTTTGGAGACTTTATAAAATCAAAAGGATTTTTTGAAACAATTAAGTTTGGACTCTCATTTATACCAGAGTTTTTTATGGTGCTCACTGGTGGTGTTCCGAGAATTATCTTACTTGCTGAATATGCAGGTCGTGATGAGAATGAGATAGACGCACTTGCCGAATATGCGAGAGAACATATTGCGCATAGAAACTTGAAGGTGCGTGTAACGAAGTCAGAACGTGAAGCGCAAAAATACTGGACGATGCGGCACGATAGTTTTGCACTTCTTCGTAATCATGTTCAAGGTAAACGTACGATGCCGTTTATTGATGACATCATTGTCCGACCTGAATTCTTGCCGGAATTTCTACCGAAAGTAAACGCGCTTATCGGTGAATACCCGGAACTCATGTATACCATTGCAGGACACGCCGCAAACGGAAACTTTCATATTATTCCACTCATTAATGCACATGATAAAGATATTCCTGATATCGTACTTGATCTTTCTCAGAAGGTATATGATCTTGTACTCTCGTACCATGGCTCGATAGATGCTGAACATAACGACGGTATCATCCGAACACCGTACCTAGAACAAATGTATGGGAAGGAAATAGTGGCTTTATTCCAAAAGACAAAAGATACGTTTGATCCAAAAAATATGTTCAATCCTGGCAAGAAAGTGGGTGGGACAAAAGATGATATAAAAAAAGCCCTAGAAAAGTAAATAATATAAAGGTATTTAAGAAAAGTCCAAGAAATAGGGCTTTTCTGCTGTATTGACTTTTTGCTTAAAGTGTGATACAATATAGGCAAATTAAAAAATCAATAAATTAACCAAACATGAAAAAGTTTTTCTTTTTGGCATTGTTGTTCCTGGTTGGAATGACTGCTACCGCAAATGTTACCATTGACTCTGTTAAAACTACGACAGATTCGGTAAAAGTGTATTTCAGTTGGAACTTCAACGCACCAGACACCTCTGGGTATGTAAGTGTGCAACTATCAGCAAATCAAAGTTTTACTGCTGGTCTTGTAAGTCCTATGTTACTGTATGCATCTGGAGATACTGGACATGCAGTATATGTATTCACTAATGGTATAACACCGAATACAACTTATTGGATCCGTGGAACTGAATTGGTAGTACCGAATCCTCAATGGTATGGTACACCGATTTCTGCAACAACACAGCAGATTTATTTTCAACCGCAAGTTTCTGTAGA
>CAZQCV010000037.1:0-3487 GCA_964591665.1 uncultured Candidatus Saccharibacteria bacterium | reverse complement strand
TGAAATGGATATCACAGCGGTCTTCGGAACCGTTATTCTGGGTTCGAATCCTGGCAGGTGCACAAAGTGAATAAAAATCTCTAAGACAATCATGTCCTTTATACACAGGAAAAGTGTTGAAAAATAACAAAACTGTGGAAAAGACTGTGCACACTGTTTATAAAAGACATATTATTTGACTTTTATACAAGTCCTAAATATTATATAAAAGTCACAAATTATTTATATATACCAACGTTTTTAAAAAAGACAGTACTGCGAAACATTATATTTGTCTCGTAAATAGCATAGTACGTTTCACGTGAAACTCTTTTGTCTATTGTTACATGTGAAACTTAAAATTTTCTCTAAATTAACAAAATATATCTATGCCTAAAGTTTTTACTTCGAAATCGCAAAAAATTGGTGAAATAGGAGAAAAAATAGCAGAAGTGTTTCTTGTGAAACATGGTTTTAAAGTATTAGAAAGAAATTATACTAGAAAATGGGGTGAAATAGATGTTATTTGCAGAAAAGATGATGTTATTCATTTTATTGAAGTCAAATCAGTTTCACGTGAAAACCTAAGTTTTAGTGTTACACATGAAACAAATGTATTTAGACCAGAAGAGAATATGCACTACGGCAAAATTCAGAAATTGCACAGAACCATAGAAACATACCTTATAGAGAGATATGTTCCACATGAAACACCCTGGCAGTTAGATCTGGCTTGTGTGTATTTAGATCACAAAAACAAAAAGGCAAAAGTAAAATTACTTAAAAATCTGATTTAAAAAAGTAATTTGTTCTCTAAAATGCCAAACTAATATAGCTGAACCAGTGAAAGTTATTATAGCTAGATAAAATAACCCTTTGCTTCCTCCAATTTCAGTACCTAGTATTGTTACATGAAGTACTATTGCTCCCAACATTGTTAAAAGGGCAATTAATGCCCCAATTCCAATTGTTTTTGGATGAAGTATTAATATACTTGCTATGAGTTCAATTATTCCAGAACCGATTCGTCCCCAAGGCTCAATACCGATTTTTGAAAATATATAAATACTTTCAGGCAATCCACCAAATTTATATCTAAGAGTTTGAAGTAAAATACCAGCAATTGTGATACGTATCAACCATAAGAATATTTGCATATCAGCAAAGTATACCCTAATGACGTATAAAAATATAGTATCCATTGTGTATGTAATACATAATGTTACATGTGAAACATAGACTTGTTTGCAAATATATACATTTTAGGGTATTGTGACAAAAAACAAAGCATGAGCTGTATAATATACGAATTTAATGCTGGTAGGGTAATACCAGCAAGTCAAATGATAAATTTGATCACAAAAGACATAAAAATTGAGATTTTGTGCCACGTGAAACCAAAAGATCAGAGTTTTACGACTTGTGACTTACTTTGGAAAGATATTCAGACTGGATATGAAGACACTCAAAAACTTGAAACTCTTGAAGGAGAAGCTATGGTTTTAGTGCATCTCTCAGAAGACGATACTCATCATCTTTTGGCATGGAGTTACTTTACTTTTGAGAATTGTCTTATTATGTCAAGTCGAAAATTTAACAGTGACCAGCATAAATACACTGTTGGACTCCTGAAAGTTAACAAAGGATCAAAAATAAAAGTCACGAATTTTTTTAGTTCTCATCAAAGACACGGGAACTATACTCGAAAAGAATATAGTATAACTTTTGATGGTAAAAACTTTGCTGTCGACATAAAAACAGAAAAATTACCGCCTAGTTATTTTGGGCAACATTAAATAATATATACACATAGAGCATCTAACAAGATGCTCGTTTTTATTTGCAACTTAAATTATTTCAGAAGACTAAAAGGTTTCCTGCGTTCAAAGAGTTGACAAATGTTTCATATATTTGTATTATAATATTCAAAATTAACACAAATGAGTATCTATGCAACGTACCTTGCGTTTTCTATTCAGGTAATAGAACGTAAAACAAACAAACAAAATGTGCCACACACATTTGAATTTTCTTGCTCTTTCCATGAAAACAAGAAAGAAATCTTTATTGAGACTTTGCCTTTCCGTCACCCTGAAGCAGATCTGGAATCTGATTTTGACTGCAAGAACGTCGGCTCGCGAAGTAAAGAAAAGTTTATTATCTACGAAAGTTTCTGCCGTTCAAAAGGGTTGAATAACTTTAGTGATATTTTCTTTGCAATAAATAGTTGGGTTGCCAATTATATCTCTGGAACAACGTACGTTCGTACCGATGAGGTTACTGTAGTGGCGAATTTATATGGAATAAGTTCCAAAAAAAGCGAGAAGATACAAGTAACTGCAAAAAGAGAAAACCAGCAGTTTGTATTGTATCCGATATTGAGTAGCAATAAATCGGATCCGACAGTCTATTTAGAAAAAAATCCAGCAAAAGAAACTCGTAATAATTTAGAGTTGAAAGTAACCGAAGATTTTTTTCACGGTAGAAACTTTATAGGTGTTACTGATATTGACAGAGCAATGCATGCCGCCAAGGAATGGATGCATCTGTATATGCAAGTGATGTACGAATCCAAAGTAGAGTTACCAAACAAAGTTTGTAGTATCTAAGATATTATCAAACCAAATATGTAAGCTGTGTTTGAAAGAACATGGCTTTTTTGTTATACTAAACACATATGGCAGGACCAGGACAACTAGATATGTTTAATGCACCACCACCGCAGGAATATATACCTTCTCAAGATGAACGTGTGCGTGTTGCAAAAGAAAATAAAGTAGTAGACCCCGATAAACTTGTTTATAGAGGAGGTGAGTGGTATTACAATGACGGTATGTCGGAAATAGAACTTTCAAAATGGCGACAAGATGGCGAAGAATTGTATACAAAAGACTCAGATTATTGGAAAAACTAATGAAAAAGACTAGGGGATTGCCTAGTCTTTTTCATAATGTCGGGGTGCCGAGAATCGAACTCGGCTCTCACGGTCCCAAACCGCGTATACTACCGATGTACTACACCCCGTTTTCGGTACTATGTGATACTACCATATCTTTTATTTTTTTACAAAAGGTATATACTAATTTATATTATTGGTTAGATGTATAGATGCATATGGATACAATACAAAATGTTGCTGGGAATAAAATGAAGGGATTTGTAGACTTCATTCGTGAGCAAGGTGTTGTCGGACTTGCAGTGGGTTTCATACTCGGTGGTGCGGTTTCAAAAACAGTTTCTTCACTTGTTGATAATATTATTAATCCACTTGTCGGACTTGCAATGGGTAAGGTTGATCTTGCAGATAAAGCGCTTACTCTTGGTGATGCAAGTCTGAAATATGGTGCGTTTCTATCAACTATCGTTGACTTCGTGATTGTCGCTGCAGTTGTATACTTTGGTGTAAAAGCACTTGGTCTCGATAAGCTCGATAAGAAGAAGGAATAAAATTTTAAACTTACAGATTATAAAAAAGATGCCGGAAGATGTTCAGTCTTCCGGCGTTTTT
>CAZQCV010000036.1:0-3498 GCA_964591665.1 uncultured Candidatus Saccharibacteria bacterium | reverse complement strand
GCGGAGCCGGTGGGATTCGAACCCACGAGGGCTTTTACACCCTGCCTCTTTAGCAAAGAGGTACGTTCGACCACTCTGACACGGCTCCATGTTCGCTAGTATGGCATAATTTTAGCATTTTTCAAAAACATGTTGCTGACACTATTCTGTGATATACTTGGTCTATATGGATAAAGAAAATCTCGAAAAAGAGTACCAGCAACTCGAGTCCGCGCTCAAGGCCCGTTCAGAGTGGCTTTCAATGACTGGACATGAACTCCGCACATCGCTCACCGCAAACAAATGGATACTCAAAATGTTTCTCGATGGAGATTTTGGAACTATCACCCCAGAACAAACCACCTTTATTAAAAAAGCAGCAGATAGCACCGAACGTATGATCGGTGCCGTAAACGACATGCTCGCCGCAAACCATACACAAGATGCAATCATCACGTACAAATTCGCAAGTAGCAATATCGAACGACTCATCGAAGATGTATTATTTCTCTTCAACGCAGAATCATATAAAAAACGCGTGGAACTCCTCTTTGTAAAATCAGAAAATCCCCTTCCGCAAATATTTATCGATGAAGAAAAGATCCGTATCGTACTTGAAAATGTAATAGAAAATGCTATCAAGTATTCTGATGAGAGTGATAAAGTTATTATTTCTGCACAAGCAACCGACACAGACATTCGTATAAGTGTAAAAGATACAGGTATCGGCATTCCATCAGAAGAACAAAACCTTATCTTTACCAAACGGTACCGTGCAACCAATGCCCAAAAACGGCATGTGGTAGGAAACGGTATCGGGCTCTATACCAGTAGAATGATCGTTGAAAAACATGATGGAACACTTACCTTTACCAGTACTGAAGGTGAAGGCACAACCATGGTTATCACTTTGCCACGTATCCACATCGAACACTAGATGACAGGTTTATTATTACAAGATATACTATACATATATGGATAAAAAGATACTCATAGTAGAAGACGATGAATTCCTTCAGGAACTTGCTGCAACAAAACTCATGAAAGCAGGTTTTAAGGTAGAAGTAGCACCAAACGGTGAACAAGCCATAAAAAAGTTTGACGCTGGATACGTACCTGATTGTATGCTTCTCGACATTATGATGCCTGGATCAATTGATGGATTTGGAATACTTGAACACGTACGCAAGACAGATGCAATGAAAACAATCCCCGTGATCACCTTTTCAAATCTCGCTGACGACGAAAGCATCATGAAAGCAAAGTCTCTCGGTGCAAATGATTTCATGATCAAGTCAAATTTCACCCTTGATGAACTCGTGGCAAAGGTACTCGAGATTCTTAAGTAATACAACTGCATATGGATCTCAATACACCACTTCACACGATCGGACGTTTGAGAGAAGAAGAAAAGTCCGGACTTAAACGTCTTGGACTTTTTACGGTTGGAGATTTGTTATGGTACTTCCCTGTTAGATATTCGCATATCACCGACACAAAACCGATAGCAGAGCTCGAGACAGACAGTCATGTTACGATTATCGGTACGCTTGAAAATCTAAAAATAAAAAAAGCATGGAAAGCAAAAACTCCCATGGCAGAAGGCATCGTGACCGATATCACTGGAAGTATCCACGTACTATGGTTCAACCAGCCATATATAGCAAAAATGTTCCATGAAGGAAGTACTGTGCAGGTAACAGGAAAAGTAACTGAATCTAAAAACGGCAAAAGTATGGTCAACCCTGAAATCAAGAAGGTTGAGACATTACCGATTGATACTCACGAATCACTCTTTTTTGACAAAGATAAACAAGAGACTCATTTTGGTTTTCCTGTATATCGAGAAACAAAAGGCATCACTTCTCGTTTTATATACCACACACTTGAAAAAATCTTCGGCTCAAATATTACCGACACATTATCTGACCCCATCCCAGAATCCATCCGTACAAAATATTCTCTTCCGACACTCGCGACGGCGCTCATTTGGATTCACATGCCAAAAAATAAAAATCATGCTGATGCTGCACGAAAACGATTTGCTTTTGAAGAAATATTTTTTATACAACTTAAACGCGGACAAGATAGAGCCCGCATGACACGAGAGAAAGCCTATGATATAAACCTCGGAAATGAAGATCATCAACGATTTCTTAAACGTTTTTCATTCATTCCAACACAGGCACAGACAGACGCAATCGAAACAATACTGACCGATTTGGCAAAACCACACCCGATGTCTCGCTTGCTTGAAGGTGATGTAGGATCAGGTAAAACCGCTGTAGCTGCTGTGGCTAGTCTCGCAACCGTACTATCTCGTCCAAACGGTCAAACATTTGGAAATCTACAAGTTGCATACATGGCACCTACCGAAATCCTTGCAACGCAACACTTTGAGAACTTCGTGCACTATTTCGACAATATGGGTATCCAAATTGGACTTATTACAGGATCAGGGTGTCGTAAATATCCAACAAAACTTGCTTCTGCACAAAAACCTTGGACAGAGATATCTCGCACCCAGTTACTTAAATGGGTTGCTAACGGCGAAGTACCTATACTCATCGGAACACATGCACTCATCCAAAAAAGCGTGAAGTTCAAGCACCTTGCTCTGGCAATCGTAGACGAACAGCACAGATTCGGTCAGGCACAACGCCGTAAACTAGCACAGAAAGATGGCACACTCCCTCATTTCCTCTCAATGACCGCCACACCGATACCTCGAACGCTTGCGCTCACGCTCTATGGAGACCTTGATCTTACACTTCTCGATCAAATGCCACCAGGAAGAAAACCTGTTATTACTGAAATTGTGCAACCGCATGATAGAGATAACTCATATGAAAAAGTAAAAAAAGAACTTGAACAAGGACGACAAGTATACATAATTTGTCCACGTATCGACGAGGGCGATCCTGATAAACAAGCAACACTCATGCAACGATCGGTCACACAAGAAGCAAAACGGTTAAAGAAAGAGATATTTCAAAAATACGAAATCGATATTTTGCATTCAAAAATGAGTCCAAAGAAAAAAGATGAAGTAATGAAATCTTTCTCTGAGGGTCATACTGATATACTCGTTGCTACCTCTGTGGTCGAAGTTGGAGTAAATGTTCCAAACGCAACTGTCATTATCATCGAAGGAGCAGAGCGGTTCGGACTTGCGCAGTTGCATCAGCTTCGTGGGCGCGTCATCCGCGGAACACATCAAGCATACTGTTATATCTTTACTGAAAGTGAATCAACAAAAACCGTTGAGCGATTAAAAGCATTTACTCAAGCAAAAAATGGATTTGAGCTCGCTGAACTCGATCTCACACTTCGTGGTGCAGGAGAACTTACGGGTATCAAACAATGGGGTGTTTCCGATCTCGGCATGGAAGCAATAAAAAATATAAAAATGGTAGAAGCTGCACGAGAAGAAGCAAGAAAGATTATTGCAGAGGACCTGGAATTGAATAAGTATCCTGAGATAAAAAAAGTGCTCAGCGAACATAAAGTTGCTGAGCT
>CAZQCV010000035.1:0-3670 GCA_964591665.1 uncultured Candidatus Saccharibacteria bacterium | reverse complement strand
CACTGACATGAACTTTGGGGAAGTAGGTTCTTGTGATGCGTGTACAGAGATCTACCACATATTTTTTGATCCAAATGAACGCGAGTTTCATAGCATTAGTATACACCACATGTACGTTTTGCCCAGTTTTTCGAACAGGTGTATACTGTAAAGTAGTTTATTTTTAATATGATGTATTTTTATGCAAAACCCATTTGAAAACGCATTGACACAACTTCGTCGCGCAACCAAGGTTATCGATTTTCCTGAAGCTTTTATAGAACGTCTCTCGCATCCAGAGCGTGAGGTTCGTATTGCTATTCCAGTAAAAATGGATGATGGAACTGAACGTATTTTCGAAGGGTATCGTGTAGAACATAACAATGCACGTGGTCCATATAAAGGGGGTATTCGTTTTCACCAAGATACTGATATCAATGAAGTTCGTGCACTTGCATTTTGGATGACACTCAAATGTGCCGTTGCAAATATTCCGATGGGTGGAGGAAAAGGTGGTGTTACGGTTAATCCAAAAGAACTTTCAAAAACTGAATTAGAAAAACTCTCACGTGGTTGGGTGCAAGGTATGTTGCCAATTCTCGGACCCAAGAAAGATGTACCTGCTCCTGATGTAAATACTACAGGCGAGATTATGGGATGGATGACTGATGAATTTGAAAAATTATCTGGTGATACGACTAGAGCGACATTCACTGGTAAGTCACTTGATGATGGTGGATCAGAGGGTCGTAGCGCGGCAACAGGTCTCGGAGGATTTTATGTCTTCGATGCGCTCAAAGATAACCTCCACATCGAACCAGGGGCGTCAGTTGTCATCCAAGGATTTGGGAATGTAGGAGGATTTGCTGCAAAGATTTTCACAGAACATGGGTATCGTGTTATTGGTGTTTCAGATTCAAAACAAGCGATCGTGTCTCTTTCTGGCGATGGGTTAGATATTACGGCTGTTGAAAAACATAAAAAGGAAATGGGTGTGCTAGACGGGTTTCCAAATACGAAAACAATTACAAATGAAGCCTTGCTTGAGATTCCGTGCGATGTACTCATTCCTGCAGCACTTGAAAACCAAATTACTGAAAGTAATGCATCTAAGATTCAAGCAAAGGTTATTCTTGAACTTGCAAACGGACCAACAACTCCAGAAGCAGATGAGATACTCTATGCACGAGGTATTCCTGTAGTGCCAGATATTCTTGCTAACGCTGGTGGTGTAACGGTTTCAACCTTTGAGTGGAAACAGAATCTGAAAGGTGAGCATTGGAGTGAACAGGATGTCTATGCAAAATTAAAAACGATACTCGATGTAGAAGCAAAAAACATTTTCAAAAAATCTGTCGCGCTCAAAACGGATCTCAGACGAAGTGCATTTATCGTGGCGCTTGAGCGACTCCAAAAAGCGATGCAATACTAAAAATATGGTATACTAAAAATAGTCATGGCACGTGCGAATAGAATTCAAATAATTAAATACGCACCTCCTCCACCTGAGCTTCCAGAGTTCGGTAAAGTTCCTACCGAGGAAGTTTCTTTTATTGGTCGTACTAACTATGTTGCCGCACTTGAAGAAAAGAAATATATTTTTGGTATCAAGCGTATCGATCGTCGTCGTCACTTGTATATTATCGGCAAGTCAGGAGTAGGTAAGTCAAAGCTCCAGGAACTCATGGTTCGTCAAGACATTGCGTATGGCTATGGTGTGTGTGTTATTGACCCGCACGGAGAGTTTATTGATGACATCCTAGAGTTTGTTCCTAAAGAGCGTATCGAAGATGTCTGTATCATCGACCCAGGTGATATTGATTTTCCAGTTGCGTTCAATCCACTTTCTAATATTGATGTATCTTTTAAACATCAGTTGACTCAAGGATTGATCGAAGTTCTTCATAAACAATTCGGTTCGAACTGGACACCTCGTCTTGAGCACGTGTTTCGATTTACGACACTTGCGCTCTTGGACTATCCGTATGCGACAATGCGCGGCATGATTAACATGTTGACTGACCGTAACTATCGACAGAAAGTGGTTGAGTATATCCAAGACGATATGGTAAAACGCTTCTGGGCGATCGAATTCGCGGACTGGTCTGAGAAGTTTGATACGGATGCTATTATTCCGCTTGTTAACAAACTAGGACAATTTCTCTCTGATCCGATGCTTCGATATATCTTCGGACAAAAAGAAAACAAGGTTGATCTTGAAAAACTCATGAACGAACAAAAGATCATTCTTATTAACTTGTCCAAAGGAAAAATCGGAGAAGAAAATGCATCGTTTTTTGGAGCGATGTTTATCACAAAAATTAAACAGGCTGGTATGGCTCGTGCGAAGTTGGAGAAAAAAGATCGTCATGATTTCTACGTGTATGTGGATGAGTTTCAAAACGTGGTTACTGATACATTTGAAAACATTCTTTCCGAGGCGCGTAAGTACGGACTCAACCTTACCGTTGCGCACCAGTATGTAGGACAACTCTTGCCAAAAGTGCAACAAGCGGTGCTTGGTAACGTGGGATCAATTATTTCTTTTCGTCTTGGTGGTGATGATGCGGTAAAACTCAAACCAGAATTTGCACCAGTGTTTGATGTGAAAGATTTGATTAACTTAGGTGTGGGAGAATTCTATGTAAAGATGACTATTGATGGAGAAAGTTATGATCCGTTTTCTGCAGAGACACTGAAAGTCCTTCCACCAAATCATCCTTCGTATCGTCAGGAAATTATTGATGCATCACGAAGAAAATTTGCAACAAGTGTAGATGTTGCACGACAACTTATTGCAGAAGAAGAATCAACTATTGTTCGAAGTGCACAAGAAAAAGCTGCCATTACAGGAGCAAATACCCATGAAGATGGACATGGAGAAATTCCCGAAAATGATGCAAGCCCAACAAAAGAAAAATCAGAAGGGGAGCCCCTTATTTAGTGTTCTGAAATCTTTCATAAAACCCTTGGAATACAAGGGTTTTACTTATCCCCATATATGGTACAAACAAGGGCTTGACTTTTATTTTGGTCTGAGTATACTAGATGAAGCGTCTTTAAGAGGCGCTTTCATATGCCCTGTGAAGGTTACGTTTGAGGGTAAGCTTGATAACTAAAACAAATCATATTCAATCTGTGCAAATATTTGCTAGATACGGTACTAAATTTTATTTTGTTCCGTTCTATTTTTTTATAGAGTTTGATCCTAGCTCAGGATGAACGCTGGCGGCGTGGATAAGGCATGCAAGTCGAACGAACCTTGCTGTTTGATTGATGGAATGAGTAGCAATACAAATGAAGTTTTGATAACAGCGCTGGTTAGTGGCGAACGAGGTAGTAATACATAGATATTTCCCCCTAAGTCATGAACAACGTACCGAAAGGTACGCTAATACATGATGGTCCCTCCGGGGTAAAGTTTTAACGCTTAGGGAAAAGTCTATGGGATATCAGCTAGTTGGTAGTGTAATGGACTACCAAGGCGATGACGTCTAGGGGAGGTGAGAGCCTGACCCCCACCGATGGGACTGAGACACGGCCCATACACCTACGGGTGGCTGCAGTCGAGAATCTTCCACAATGGACGAAAGTCTGATGGAGCGACGCCGCGTGATTGATGAAGTGCTTCGGCACGTAAAGATCTTTTATGAGGGAAGAAGTTTATTGACGGTACCTCATGAATAAGGGG
>CAZQCV010000034.1:0-3875 GCA_964591665.1 uncultured Candidatus Saccharibacteria bacterium | reverse complement strand
TTTGGCGGAGGCGAGGGGATTCGAACTCCTGGACCGCGTAAACGGTCTCCTGTTTTCAAGACAGGTGCCTTCAACCACTCAGCCACACCTCCATGTGATATATGTGGGTCATTCCCATATATATAGTTGAACGAATTCATCATACCAAATTATCTTAAAAAAACAACCCTCTTGATTGATTGCCTTATTTTGCAGTATACTTATGGTATATGGAACATACATCACATGAGGAGAAGATGACTCCCGAAAAAACATCACATGTAAATCATGATCTCTCAGGTCCAATTACATTACTCAAACAGGCTTGGGATTTTTACGCAAAAAATTGGAAAGTGTTTACCGTGTTAACCCTCATTCCTTTTGCTGCTGCGCTTATTGTCGGTCTCGTGTTTATTCTAGGTGGTCTTGTGGTCGCAATGATACCTGTTCCTGTTGCGTTTAAGATTGGTCTCGCGATTGCATACGCACTCGCAGCACTCGCAGCATTGATTTATGTTGGTACACTTGCTTCAGGTGCACAAATACTCTTTTTAGCTGATCAGTCTGAAAAGACGTTTGTAAATCGGCTCAAAGAAGCTCGCCCGTATTTCTGGGGAGCTGTGTGGCTACAAGTAATTAGTCTTTTTGCTGTTATTGGTGGAACTATTGCATTTATCCTACCAGGTATCTACTTAAGTGTGGTTTTATATTTTGCTGCATTCGTGTTTTATATAGAACACAAGAAAGGTGTCTCAGCACTTACTGGCAGTCAGTCTTTGTCAAAAGGTCATTTTTGGGGAATATTTTGGCGAGGTCTTGCTGTTGGACTTATCGTGCTTGTGGTTGCGATGATTCTTTCATTTGCTATTTCTGGTAACTTTGCAAATATTGTTATGACGGTTATTGGTGCTCCGATCATACTCATTTATTATTTCATGCTTTACCGTGATCTCAAGAAACATCATGGTGATCATGATCATGGTGTGAACAAATGGTATGTAACGGTGTTTGCTTGGATTGGGGCATTTGCTATTATTGCAGCAGCGTTCTTTATTCCATTCTTTATCACAAAAATGGCAATCGAGAATAAAGGTTTGATGGATTCTGGTAGTATTAATATGGAAAACTACATGTTACCAGATGGTGCTATGCCATATGACACAAACACCATGATGGGTGATGGTTCTTTCTAGAGCGTAAGAAGACAACAATATATTTTAGTTATAAAAGCCTGGAGACAGGCTTTTATGATATACTACTCCTATATGAAGTATGTTGGTGTTGACTATGGTTCAAAACGAATTGGTCTTGCCGTATCGGATGAAGAAGGGAAGCTTGCGTTTCCCTCGACTGTTTTTCCCAATACATCACATACCCTTGTTGAGTTTCAGAAGTTCATAGAAATTAACAGCATTGGAGCTTGTGTGATTGGTGAATCTGTCGATCAAAATGGTGCGCCTAATAATATCGCTGTAAGCGCGAAAGCTTTTGGAGAGGTGATCAAGGCACAACTTGGCATTCCTGTTTTTTATGAAAAAGAGTTTTTTACTTCTTTTGAAGCACATGGAAGACAAGGGAAAGAGCGTTTTAACGCACGACAGACAACCTATGAAAAACCAGAGATGCTCGATGCCCGCGCAGCTGCCCTTATCCTCCAGCGATTTTTGGATAAACAACAGAAAAAGGTATAATTGATATATATGGAGAAAATCTGTACTCGCTGTGACCATGCTTTTACGATTAGTGTTGATGATCAAGCTTTTTATACTAAAATGCGTGTTCCAAATCCTACGGTGTGTCCTGAGTGTCGTTTTATGATGCGGGCGATGTGGAGGAATGAAACTACGTTATATTCTCGTACCTGTGACCTATGCCAAAAGAATACAATTAGCATTTATAATCCGAAGTCACCATATCGAATATATTGTACTGAGTGTTTTATATCGGGATCTTGGGATGCCCGCGACTTTGCTCGACCGTATGATATAACAAGAGAATTTTTTGACCAGCTACATGAATTATTCGTTGCTGTCCCAAAACATGCTCTAGGCATTTCTACTGGTGACGGTCCAAATGTGCGAAGTGATTATGTTAATATGGCAAGTGGCTGTAAGGATTGTTATCTTGTTTTTAACACTTCTCCTGCAGAAGAATTGCTATATTCTCGTGGTGTAAGAAACGGTAAGTTTTCTTCTGATATTTATTTTGGTGTAGATTTTGAAAGATGTTATGAGTGTATAAATGTCCAAAAGTCATCAGGCGTTTTTTACGGGAAAAATGTTGTAAGTTGTATTGACTCCTATTTTCTTTTTAATTGCAGTAATCTTATAAACTGTTTTGGTTGTGTAAATTTGAGAAATAAAAGCAATTGTTGGCTCAATGAACAACTTTCTTCTGAAGAGTACAACAAACGTCTCAATGAAGTTGTTGGTAGTTATGAAAAGTTACAGCAAGCCAAGAAAGATTTTGAAATTTTTACTAAGAAGTTTCCGGTGCGGGAAAACAATAATTTTAAGACAGTGGACTGTATTGGGGATTATCTTTCTGAATGTAAAAACTGCAAACACGCGTTTGAAGCAAATGGTGCTGAGGATTCATCGTATATTGTTTTTTCAAAAGGTATAAAAGATTCGATCGGAACTATCGGTTATGGTACTAATGCTTCTTATTTACTAGAGTGTGTGGCAACTGGGTATTCTAGCAACGTCATAGGCTCTTTTTGGGCAGAGAACTCTCAAAATGTTTGGTATACGTTTGACCTGAGAAATTGTCACGACTGCATAGGATGTGATGCGCTCAAAAATGGCAAGTATTCTGTTCTCAATTATGAATATACGAAAGAAGAATACGAGAAGCTCAAAGAGCATATTGTCAAAGAACTTACTGAACTTGGCATTCACGGTCTCATGATGCCTCCAGAACTTGCTCCGTTTGGATACAATGAAACTATTGGTAATGATAATATGCCGCTTTCTAAAGAAGAGGCTTTAAAGCGCAGACTAAAATGGCAAGATGATGTACAAAAAACGATAGGTAAAGAAACTCTTTTGCCTGAGAGTATCCCAGATCATATTAAAGATATTTCTAATACGATTACCAAAGAAGTGTTACGGTGTCTTGATTGTCAGAGAAATTACAAGATTACAGAACAGGAGCTTAGTTTTTACCAGAGGATGAACATCCCGATTCCACGCGAATGTTTTTTCTGTCGTCATCATAATCGAATCGTTGAGCGAGGACCGTATCGATTTTGGGATCGCGAATGTGATCACTGTCATAAAATGATAACTACCAACTATGCGCCAGAAAGACCAGAAATTGTATATTGTGAGGATTGTTTCAAGCGAGAAGTGATTTAGAAAATATGCTATACTGCTGTCATGGAATCACAAGAAGAAAAAAAAGAAACTGAACAGACCTTTGTCTCATATGATGAATTCAAAAAAATGGATATTCGTGTTGGTACGATTCGTTTTGTTGAGCCAGTTGCAGAATCAGACAAGTTGCTTCGTTTTCTTATTGACTTTGGTCCAGAACTAAAAACAGAAGACTATGCAGATATAGATGGCGTTGTGTATCCGGTAAGGCAAATTGTTTCTGGTATACGAGAATACTATCCTGACTACTTGCCACTCATTGGTAAACAAGTTCTCTATATAGTGAACCTCGAACCTCGAACGATCAGAGGTGTAACCAGTCATGGTATGCTCATGGCAGTAGGGGAAGATGATTGTGTTTTTCTCGAACCGAGCAAGCCAGTCGAGCCAGGTAGCAAGGTCAGGTAGTTTGACCAACTGGTGTGATATTGCTATAAAGAGTCAATGCCCTTGTAGTTCAATGGATAGAACTGCGGACTTCTAAGCCGTTAATCTAGGTTCGATTCCTAGCGAGGGCAC
>CAZQCV010000033.1:0-4502 GCA_964591665.1 uncultured Candidatus Saccharibacteria bacterium | reverse complement strand
GCGCGATCATACACAACAGCAGCGATACCAAATGCAAATACAAATGCACCGATAAGTTCACCGAGACCGATGTGTACTGCTTGAGATTGAATACCTTGAAGACCAGCAAGTGGAACAAACATACGAGCAATAAGCATTGCGATGAGTGCACCGATTACTTGTGATGCGATATATCCACCCGCGTCTTTTGCATGGATTTTACCAATTGAAAGAAGACCGAGCGTTACTGCTGGATTGAGATGTGTACCTGAAACATGTCCAAGTGTATATACAAATAGTCCAAGCGTTATCGCTGCAAGTACTGCTGTCGAAACAGGAAATACTCCTGCTACTGAGAGCGCAACAACAAGTGTAAGTACACAAGTGCCTAGAGCTTCAGCGATATATTTATGATATTGCATAAATAAATTAAATTTATTATCTAGTAATAATACTTAAAGTATACCATGAAGCGTTTTTAAACAATAGGCTAGAGGTCTGCCATAGCACTCTGGATGGTTTTGTGTATAAAAGTAAAACCAGCTTTTTGCACTTTATCAGAACTAACTTTCTGACTCATCAAAAACAGTTGAGAAAGTTCTCCGAACACAAGTTTTACCATAAAAACCGGGATGCATGCCCACACAGGTCGACGAATGGCTTTCCCATACGCTTTAAATAAACTCTTTTGTGTTACTTGTTCTGGAGCAACCGCGTTGTATGGACCAGATAGTGCCTGGTTTTCTAGAGCATACACATACAGTGCAACAAGATCTTTGTAGTGTATCCACGGAAACCAGTTATCACCACAGCCGAACCAACTACCAAGATACCAATGAAACGGTTTTGCCACCTGTGCAAGAAAACCACCAGGACCAAGTACGCTCGCCGTACGGATCCGCACAGAACGCATGCCTGTCTCATGAGCACGTAATGATTCTTTTTCCCAATCCACACAAGTCTTCGCCAAGAAATCTGTACCAGGGACATGTTCTTCTGTCACTAACGCTTCACCTGTGTCACCATAATACCCAACAGCAGAAGCAGAAATAAAAACGGATGGTTTATGCTCTTGTTCAGAGAAAAAGGTAATTAACTTTTTTGTTGTCTCAATACGACTATCATAAATCGCTTGCTTTGTTTCCTTTGTCCACTGAACTGCAATGTTTTTACCAGAAAGATGTACTACACCAGACAGATCATCTGGAAGTGAAAGCTTCGAGATGTCATCTTTTAAAAGATCGCAGACTACTGAAGAAAAACGAGGATGTGTTATGCGAGCAGGAGTAATATCTACAGAAACAACCTCATACCCTCGTTCGAGTAAAGCTTGAGAAAGATGGTACCCGATAAATCCTGATCCACCAGTGATGAGTATTTTCATATGTTTCTAGTATATCACACACTCCAGCGTGCAAATATTCCACAAGGCAAGAGTCTATCAGCGTGATGCTCTTTTATAGTCAGTTCCCCTATTTCTATGGAACCTTTTGGAAGTTTAAGTGCCTCGATATTATTTTTGTACGCAATAGGAGAATATCCAGAAGCATACCCGTTTACCACAAAAAACAACGGATCATCAGAGAGCACACTACGTGCAAGATCAAGTAGTTCGGTAAAATGTTCTTCTATTTTCCACACGGCACCTTTACCAGCAGCACCAAATGCAGGTGGATCCATGACTATCGCGTCGTACTTTTTCCCGCGTTTTATTTCACGTTTGAGAAATGCCCGAGCATCATCGAGTATCCAGCGAATAGGCTTATCTGTAAGTCCTGAAAGTTCAGCATTTCGTCGTGCCCAATCAATTGCAGTTTTTGATGCATCAACGTGACAGACTTCTGCACCTGCTCGAGCGAGCGCAAGTGTTGCACCACCTGTATAGCCAAAGAGGTTCAACACTACTGGTGCTTTTTTCTTTTTTGCAATACGACTTGCTATCTTATTTTCCATCCACATCCACATTGAGACGTGTTCCGGAAAGAGACCTGTGTGTTTGAAACTTGTTGTACGGATTTCAAAATATAAATTATGAAGTGCCATCGTCCACATAGGTGGGAAATCTTTTTTCTTGTGCCACTTTGCCTGTGCACCTACACGAACAAATGTCGCATCAGCTTTTGCCCAATCTTTCGCAGATAATCGTTTTCGCCATAGTGCTTGTGGATCTGGACGAGCGAGCACATATGCACCATATCGTTCGAGTTTTTCTCCATTACCTGAATCTATAAGTGCATAGCCGTCTTTAGCATCCAATGTCTCAATATGCGATTGTGGTTTTTTTACATCTTTCATAGATTTATCGAATCTCCCAACCTTTTTCTTGTAATGCTTTGTAAATAGTTTCCATAATAGGATTTACTTCATCATCAGTAAGCGTTTTTTCATATGACTGAAATACAATGCGAAACGCGTAGGACACCTTGCCATCTTTCTCAAAACTATCAAAAAGTTCTGGACCTCGAACAACGAGATCGCCCATATGTGCTTTTAGTATATCTGAAACAGCTGCAGCAGTTACATCATGAGAAACCCACACAGCAACATCGCGAGCGACGAACGGATATTGACTCCACTGCACAAACGGAGTCGTTGCATTTTTCAGACTATCTTCTGGTAAATCATACGATTCGGCAACGACTATATTTTCTTTTGTGCAGTATTCATCAAGTGTCATTTCCGTTATACCTTTTTTATCTGCAAGTGCGATATGGACTATTTCTCCCTCTTTTGGAAAGACTGCACCAATTTCAAATAATTTAAGATCTTGGATTCCTAGAAGTGGCGCATTAAGGCGATTGAGTTCATAACTTTCTTTGAGTCCGGTCGCAAGATCTGTTCGAAGTGCACCCTTATCTCCTACTCCACGAGCAACTTCATACACGCCTTTTTTACGAAACGAATACGTCATAACTTCTCGATATCCAAGATTTACGAGATGTTCACGCGCCTTGATAGTTTGATACTGTTGCTTATTAACTTTCGGAACACCTGACAGTTTAAGTGGTTCTGGAGTTATTTTATCAAGTCCATACAACCGAAGCACTTCTTCTGCGATGTCATGTGTACCTGCTAGATCAAGTCGAAGCGGTGGAACAGTAAGTATGCAACTATCACCTTCGCAAGAAATCTCATAGCCGTATGTTGTAAGTATTGCGACCATCTCATCATGACTGAGATTCGTACCGAGCATGGTATTTATTTTTTCAGTTGAAAATGCAATAGTTCTCGATTCTGGTTTTATCGGGTAGACATCAACAATATCTTCAAACACTGCGTCAGGACACATCTCGACAATCAACGCAGAAAGTTCCATCATCGCAAAATCACCAAGCGTTGGAGACAAATCATTTTCAAAACGTTTTGCAGAATCAGAGAGCAAATTAAGCCGTCGTGCGGTTTTTCGCACTGCTACTGAATCAAAGTTCGCAACTTCAAGCATGATATCGGTTGTAGTATCAGTCACACCAGAGACAAGTCCTCCTTTCACACCTGCAATTGCAAGAGATTTTTCGCCGTCAGTGATCATCATATCTGATGATTTGAGTTTTGCAACAATCTGCTCACGACCAAGCACTGGAAATTCTTCACCTTCTTGTGCGTTCTTCACAACTATTTTGGGTACATGTACGAGATCAAATGCGTGGCATGGTTGTCCGCAGTCAAACATCACGATGTTTGTTGCATCAACAATGTTATTAATACTTCTCTGCCCTATCGACTCGAGATGTTCAACTACCCATGCTGGAGACGGACCAACTTTTATATTTCGAACAATACGTCCCATGTATCTGCAGCATGTTGGTGTTTCTATAGAAATTTTTAAATTTGTTGATTTGCTTTCTGGGATTTTATAGAGCGGTGTTGGATCTTTATAGGTTAGACCGAGTATACCTGCGACTTCTCGTGCAACACCTTGATGACTGAGCAGATCATGTGCACGATTTGGCAGGATGTTGAGATCAAGAATAGTATCACCATTTGGAAGTTTATCGATTGATTCGATTTCACAAAGTGCGAACGTCAAAACACCACCGAGTTTTTCAGGTTCGGGTAGTGGTTCTTCTATATATGCTTTGAGCCAGTTGTAAGAGATTTTCATATTACCACTGATTAATCCGTAGATCACCTTGATAAAAATATCGTACGTCAGGAATATCATGCTTCACCATGAGTATACGGTCCACACCGCCACCGAACGCAAAACCTTGGTATTTTTCTGGATCGATACCGACGTTACGAAGCACATTTGGATGAAGCATTCCAGCACCCATGACTTCGAGCCAGCGGTTACGGAACTTTATCCAGACTTCGAGACCTGGTTCAACGAATGGAAAGAAGCTCGGACGGAGTTGTATCTCGACATCCTCACCGAGTAGTCCTCGATAGAGCGTGAGGAGTGTAGCCTTGAGATTTGCAACAGTGATATTCTCACCTACCGCACAACCGTCTACTTGGAAAAATTGCATTTCATGTGTCGCATCAGTTGCTTCATTTCGAAATACTTTTCCGACAGAAACATA
>CAZQCV010000032.1:0-4512 GCA_964591665.1 uncultured Candidatus Saccharibacteria bacterium | reverse complement strand
ATATTAAAATAACTTTGGCAAAAATATGATGCAACCAACGATGAAAGCAACAATCGCTGCAACAAGGACACCACCAGCTGCAATATCTTTTACATCACGAGCAAACGGGTGAAACCCTGGACTTGTGAGATTCATGTCAACTTCAAGTGCAGTATTAAATGCCTCTGCAATAAACACTAGTCCAATAGAAACCACGAGAAACATCCACTCAATAGAGGAAATACTATAGATAAAACCAAGGGCAATCACTACACCACTTACGCCAAGATGTATCCATGCATTGTGTTCACGTTTAATAAAAAAGATAAGCCCACGAAACGCATACTGAAGACTTGAGATACGATTTTTTATAGAAAACGAAATACCTGTTTTATCATAATGCATATAGGAAAAGTATACCACACAACAAAACCCGCATAAAGCGGGTTTTGCAATAAGACACTGGTTGATGTTTTATGCAGATTTTCGTTTTTTGCCTGTAACACGGCGAGAAACAATAAACTGATTTGAGTATTTCTTTGGAGTACGTGTTTTGCGTCCACCAGTAACTTTACCCCAGAGGGTTTTTGGTCGACGAGTTCCACGACCTTGACGTCCTTCACCACCACCATATGGGTGATCAACAGGGTTCATCGCTGAACCACGGACTGTTGGGCGGATACCGAGCCAACGTGAACGTCCTGCTTTACCAAAATTACGGAGTTTGTTTTCTTCGTTTGAAACTTCACCAATAGTTGCCCATGCAAGTTCTGAAACTTTTCGAACTTCTGTTGATGGCATTTTCAAGTTAGTATTTCCATCCGCATTAGCAACAACTTGTGCATAGCTACCACCTGAACGAACAAGCTTCGCACCACCATGTGGTTTGATCTCAACGTTGTATACAAATGTACCAACAGGGATCAATTTGAGTGGAAGACGGTTACCTGGTTTGAGTGGGGCTTTTTCTGAAACGATAAATTCAGTTCCGACTACAACATCTTTGGGAGCAATAACATATCGCTTTTCACCATCTTTGTATACGGCAAGAGAGATAAATGCACTTCGATTTGGATCATATTCAACAGTACTAAATACTGCTGGAATTTCTTTCTTGTTGTACAAGAAATCGATTTCACGATATGCGCGTTTGTTTCCACCTCCTTTGTGACGAGTAGTGATGCGGCCTTGGTTGTTGCGACCCATTGAACGCTTAGCACCTTTTGTGAGCGACTTAAGCGGTTTCGATGCAGTAAGTTTTTCTTTGTAATTCACCGTTTGCATCTGACGACGTGACGGTGATGTTGGGTTATATTTTTTCATGTGCTGTATGGAGCAATACGTTTATATACATACGTGTATATATTTTGCTGCTACCTAAATTTGTAATGAGCCTTTACACGAGTAGCTACTACATGAGCGTAATGACATCTCCTTTTTTGAGAGTCACATATGCTTTTTTGTATCCACTCTTAAGACCTTTTTTACCTCGAACAAATACGGTTTCCTGTTTTTGTTTAACAATGTTAACAGATACAGGTGTTACACCATATAATGCTTTTACTGCTTCTTTAACCTGAGTCTTAGTTGCATTTTGAGCAATGTTAAAGGTGTAGACATTCTTTTCTGCAATTTGTGTTGCCTTTTCAGTAAGGCGAGGAGTCACCACAATGCGACCTTCTTTTTTTTGTTTAAGCACTGCGCGTACTTTTGACGTAGTTTCTGTTTTCATAGACTATGCTTGCTTTACGCTTCGTGACTTAATAATGTCGATACTTTCTTCTGGCTTAACAAGAATAAGGTATCGAGATTCGAGAAGATCGACCGGATTGATATCTTTTACCACTTCGAGTGCAAGCTGTGGCAAGTTTCGTAATGAACGAAATGTTACCACGTCTTTTGTTGGAAGTGTGACAAGCGCAACTGATTTTTTACCTGCGAGTTTTTCAAAGCCTTTCAATGTCGCAAATGTAGAAACAATTTTACTTGCATCTTTTGTTTTACCTGAAAGACCGAGATCATCCACAAAGAGCACTTGCCCTTTGCGCATTTTCTCTGAGAGCACTGTATAGAGAGCTTTCACACGCATTTTTTTGTTGATTTTTTGACTGTAATCACGTTCTGCTCGCGGTCCATGTGTAACACCACCACCACGCCAAATCGGTGAACGACTTGAGCCGTGACGTGAACGTCCTGTACCTTTTTGTTTCCATGGTTTTTTACCACCACCACGAACTTCACTACGGTCTTTCGTACTTGCAGTTTGGGTGCGTTCGTTTGCACGCATCGCATGCACTACTTGGTGCACAAGATCTCCGTTCCATGAAAGTCCGAAGATTTCTCCTGGAAGATCGATGGTTCGAGCTTCTTTTCCCGCTACTGTATATACTGATGCTTTGAGTGTAGTATCACTTGTTGGTTTCTTTACTACTGCTTTTTTCGCAGGAGCTTTTTTTGTTGTTTTGGTTTTTGTTGCCATAACGATAACAAGACTTACGCCTTGATAGAGACGAGTGAACCACGTCGTCCAGGGATTGCCCCTTTTACAAGTAACACGTTCTTTTCAGCATCGACCGCTATCACTTTGAGACCACGAATAGAGATAGTATCTCCACCAGTACGTCCCGCCATACGCATACCTTTTGGTACACGATTACGAAGGCCACCACCGATAGAACCTGGTTCACGTTCAGAGTGTTTCTGACCATGAGAACGAGGACCTCCGGCAAAGCCATGGCGCTTCACTACACCCTGAAACCCTTTACCTTTTGAAACACCTGTAATTTGTACAGTGTCGCCAACGGTAAACTGATCAACAGTGAGTGACTCACCAACAGATGGAACAGTTGCTCCATCTTTAATACGGAATTCTTTCAGATGACGAAATGGTCCGAACCCTTTCATCTGTCCAAGACGCGCTTTTGGAATACGCTTTTCGTCTTGAGTTCCGTAGCCGATCTGAACAGCATCATAGCCGTCAGTATCGTTAGTTTTTACTTGCGTGATAGTAACAGGGCCTGCGGCAATAACTGTCGCAGGAACTGCTTTACCATCTTCATTGAAAAACTGAACCATTTCTTGTTTTGTACCAAGAATATATTTCATACAGGTTTGAATAAATTAGTAACAAACCTGAATCCTAAATAAAGTCTACTTGATTATCTTTTAGGATAATTACAGCATCTTCACATCAACATCGACACCGGATGGGAGCGAGAGGTTGGTGAGCGCTTCAATAGTCTTCTGATTTGGATTCAGAATATCGATTACGCGCTTGTGAATACGTATCTCAAACTGCTCGCGCGAGTTTTTGTAGATGAACGGAGAACGATTCACGGTATATTTTTTAATTTCTGTAGGCATTGGGATTGGCCCCTCAACAGTTGCATCATAGCGAGCTGCTGTATCCATGATTTGCTTCACTGAAGCATCAAGGATCTTGTTCTCGTACGCGCGAACCCGAATGCGGAGTTTCACCGTTCCCTCTTCCTTAGCAGTTTTTGATTTTGTTTTTGCTGCTGTCATGAGAATGTAAGTTAAAGAACAGAATAATCAGAGGGCTTATGCGATGATTTTAGTTACCACACCAGCACCAACTGTTTTACCACCTTCACGGATAGCAAAGCGAGTTTTTTCTTCAAGAGCAACAGGAGTAACAAGCTTAACTTTGAATGTTACCGTATCACCTGGCATAACCATTTCTTTGCCTTCTGGAAGTGTTACTTCACCAGTCACGTCAGTTGTACGAACGTAGAATTGTGGTTTGTAACCGTTGAAGAATGGAGTGTGACGACCACCTTCTTCTTTCTTAAGAATGTACACTTCTGACTCAAATTCTGCGTGTGGAGTTACTGAACCAACCTTTGCAAGAACTTGTCCACGAGTAAGGTCTTCTTTCTTTGCACCACGGAGAAGGATACCTGCGTTGTCGCCAGCCATACCTTCTTTGAGTGACTTGTTGAACATTTCAATACCAGTGATAGTTGTTTTTGAAGTTTCTTTAATACCAACAATTTCAACTTCTTCACCTACTTTACATACACCACGTTCGATACGTCCAGTAACCACGGTACCACGTCCTTCAATTGAGAAGATGTCTTCAATTGGCATAAGGAATGGTTTGTCGAGGTCACGTTGTGGAAGTGGAATGTATTCGTCAAGAGCTTTTGCAAGTTCAAGAACTTTCTGTGCCCATGGATCTGAGTTATCAGCTGCTTCAACAGCTTTAAGACCTGAACCACGGATAACTGGACAATCACGATCAAATCCTTGTGCTGCAAGGAGGTCACGGATTTCTTCTTCAACAAGTTCAAGCATGTCTGGATCATCCACCATGTCGCATTTGTTAAGGAAAACGATAATCTTTGGCACACCAACTTGTTTTGCAAGCAAAACGTGTTCGCGTGTTTGTGGCATTGCACCATCAGTTGCAGCCACTACAAGTACAGCACCGTCCATCTGAGCGGCACCAGTAATCATGTTTTTGATGTAGTCAGCGTGACCTGGAGCATCAATGTGAGCATAGTGACGAGT
>CAZQCV010000031.1:0-5238 GCA_964591665.1 uncultured Candidatus Saccharibacteria bacterium | reverse complement strand
CCGCATTGACAACCTGGTAGTTTTGATGACCCATTTAGTTATGTACTAAGTGCGACCCACAAACCTATATGTTGCAGAAAAAGAGTGACAATATTGTCACTCTTTTTTCGTTTCTAACTAAAGTTAATAGAGAAGTTATACATCCCCATACCACAGATTCCTTGCAGTGGAACTCCTGCTTTTGGTGTACCAATATCAATCACTTCTTCTCCAGTATTTTGAAGTATCTTCTGGAATCCAATTGACCTGATAACAAGTGAAGCAGAACAATCATAGGTACCATTTGTCTTCACAACAAGTTTTGTTGGAATACCTGCTTTTGCAGTTGATGCTCGTGGTGAATATCCACCTTTTGCATCGATAGTAATATACTGAACACCATCTTTAATAACAGAATTTTCTACTGAAACTGGACTTGAGTTTTGTGTACCAGAACTAGAAACAGTGTTGTTGCTAGATGTAGATTTTGAATCACTTTTAATAAAAATAAAGCCAAGTCCGATAACGAGTGCTAATGTAATAATAATTGAAGTTGTTTTGTTCATAGTTTTTGTATTTATATATTGAATAAGGGATTAATAATTCCGAGCCCTGCAAGACCAGCGAGTAATGCAAATATTCCGAGTCCGATCACTACGATACCTGCTGATTTAAAGAATAGCGGTGCGTGTTTTGATTGAGCAAATGATACTGAACTGAATGAAAGTAATCCGAGCATTGGTAATGTACCAAGTGCAAACGAGAACATAATAAGAAGTCCAGAGATAAATGATCCACTCGATAGTGCAGCGACCTGCATTGATTGAGTGAATCCACACGGCAAGAAGAATGTACCAACACCAACCAAGATCGGTGCTAGTGTTGAATGTTCTACTTTTCTAAAGTATGCAAAGATACCAGTCGGCAATGCTACTTTATTTTTCTTGATAACTCCTACGAGGTTAAGTCCAAGTAGGATCATCACACTCGATGCCACTATTCCAAGAATTGCAGAAAAGGTAAAGCTCACGCCGATTGCTTCACCTACTAAACCGAGCACTCCACCAAGAACTGCAAATCCAATGAGTCGTCCGCTGTGGAATAATACAAACTGCTTCTTGCTTGTTTTCTTGCTCTCATCCTGTGCTACTTTTGCAGAGAGTGAGAGGATGAGCCCACCAACGACCGCAAGACAGCTTGATACTGATGCGATGAGACCGATAATAAAGCTCGTTGCAGGAGTTGTTGCTCCACCGATACCAAGATTGAGGATTCCTGATTTTTGAAGAAGGAAGAATAAAACTAGAAACCCAAGTCCGATTGGTAATGCCTGCCAGATAGTCGCAGAATCTTTTTTAACCTCTGTATTTTTCTCAAGAGATAGTGTGTAGCCATTTGCCTTTATCTTCTCTGTAAGTTCGCTTACAAATTGCTCTGGTGACTTATCGCTTTCTGTACTAATTTCGACTGTTTGTTGTTTCAAGTTCACTGTTGCTTTTTGAATATCTTTTCCATCGTTCAAAACATCTTCTATCAATATTTTACAAGATGCACAATGCGTACCTGAAACGTGGAATGTGTATGTTTTCATAATTATAATTTCATATTCTTAATTCGTAATGAGTTCGATACAACGGTAATGCTTTCAAAGGCCATAATCGCTCCTGCAAGGGCTGGTGAGAGTAGCCAACCATAGAATGGGAAGAGTATTCCTGCGGCTACTGGAATACCGACAGAATTGTATCCAAATGACCAGATAAGATTCTGCCAGATTGTCTTGTTGGTTCTCTTTGCGAGATTAACTGCCTCCGCCACTTTCCCGATGTCGCCATTGAGAAGAATGATATCAGAGCTTTCTATCGCAATATCTGATCCGTCACTCATTGATATCGCTACATCGGCTTGAGCAAGGGCTGGTGAGTCATTTACGCCATCACCGATCATGGCAACTTTGAGTCCTCGCTTTTGTAAGTCTTTAATGATATTTAGCTTATCCTCTGGCTTTACTTGTGCATACACTTCATCAATACCGAGATCACGAGCAACAGACTCTCCAGTCTTCTTGTTGTCTCCTGTAGCCATTATTACTTTGAGTCCGAGTTTCTTAAGCTTTGCAATCTCAGCTTTTGCTTCTTGTTTTATGGTGTCGTGAATTTTAATAAGTGAGAGGACTTCGTTTTTCGTAAAGAGATAAAGTTCCCTCCCACTTTCAAAGCGACTATCATGGAATGATCCACGAATAGCTTGTTCAGTCTGTTTAGTAACTTCAATCACATAATCAAGCGAACCAAGAAAGTATTCTGTATTTTCAAATATTCCTGAGACTCCTTTGCCGGGAGTTTCTCTCATATTTGTGATTGATACCTCTTTGGTATTTTGTTCTGCAAGCCATACTGCCACGCTATGTGATATTGGGTGACGAGATGATTTAGTAAGTGCATACGCAAGAGATCGTTTGAAATTACTGTCTTCTTGGTTGCATACATGATTTACATCCTGACAGAATATTCCTTCGATTGAAAGTTTGTTTTCTGTGAGCGTTCCTGTCTTGTCGAATACTATTGCTTGTACTTTTGCTAATTTCTCTAAACTCTCTGCATTTTTTATAAGGATGCCACGACGAGCACCCGTACCAACACCTGTAATGATTGCAGTCGGTGTCGCAAGACCAAGCGAGCAAGGACATGCAACAACAAGTACTGCCATAGTGGTAGATAGTGCGAGAGCGAATGCTTTTGATAATCCAAGGGTTGCAGGTGCAAATACTATCCATGCTATGAATGTAAGGACTGCGATACCAAGAACAACATAGACAAAGTAGCCAGAAATCTTATCAGCAACTCTCTCGATAGGAGCTTTAGAATTCTGAGCGGATTCAACGATCTTCATGATATGAGAAAGAGCTGTATCGCTTGGATCTTTTTCAATCCTAATCTTTAGTATTCCTTGAAAGTTTTGTGTACCTGCAAATACCGTATCATTGACTGCTTTATCAACTGGCACGGATTCTCCTGTGAGGTTTGATTCATCAATACTACTTGCCCCAAAAATAATAGTGCCATCGACTGGGATACGCTCGTTTGGTTTGACCACAACAACATCTCCAATGACAATCTGATCAATTGGAATCTCAATTTCTTTTCCGTTTCGTTCTACAATAGCAGACTTACTCGTAAGTTCTGCAAGTTTTTGAAGTGCTTCGTTTGTTTTCTTTTTAGCACGAGCTTCGAGTGATTGACCGAGAGCAATGAGTCCGATCACCACAATAACTACATCGTAAAAGTTTGAAGTCACATCAATGTAGGGAGCAAGTGGTTTTTCAAATGCTGTGACTGCGAATGAGTATATAAAAGCAACAATCGTTGAAATACCAACAAGGGTGTCCATGTTGGCGGTGCGAGTCTTTATGAAAATCCAAACGGCTTTTATATATTTGCGACCAATGCCGAATAGTATAAAAGATGCAAAAATAGGCATCAGGTGATGCACTGCTTCGTACACAGTATTTGGCATAACAGGAACAATATTGTTTTTACTCAGTACATCCCAGAGCATCATAATGAAAGAAAATATGACCATGGGAATGACATACTTCATTTCGTTTGACTGATCCTGCTCCATCATCTTCATGTGATCGTGCGATTCAGTCTTTTTTGTAACTTGCTCAGAATCTTCAAAAGAGTACCCAAAAGGGTGGAGTGTTTTATTGATTGTTTCTATTGAAATAGGGTTATCTTTAAATGTGACTGTTGCTTTTTCAGATGACATACCAACTTCACAAGTGGCAACACCATCTATTTTCTGTACTTTGTTTTGAATGAGTGATACACAGCTCGCACAGTGCATTCCTTTCACTTTATAAATCTTTGGTGTATTCATAGAATTATTTCATGTTGTATATTTTCAATAATTCTTTAACTGCTCCATCTTTATCATTCTTTAATCGCTCTGCAAGACATGAATCAAGGTGTCCTTTGAGTAGTTCAGTACGAGCACTCTTGAGTAGTCCGATAACGCTGTCTATCTGCTGAATGATCTCAGGGCAGTAGTGCTTTTCTTGGACCTTGGTAGGAATCTTTGAAAGACTTCCAATCGCCATGTTGATAACTTTGCGAGCCTTTGTATTTGGTTCGCCGTGCTTGTGTTGTATTTGTTTTACCATATACCCTATAGTATAGGGTATATGGTTTATGAAGTCAATTGAGTTTTACCCAACCAATGTAATTTTCTTCTCTTTCAGTATTAGCCTACTCCTCAAATGCCCCATTAGTTCTCGCTTCTCGAGTGGAGTACCCTCTCTAAGTACATACTTGGCATACTCTCTTGTATTCACATCGTCCTCGTTGATTGAATATTTTGGTGTACCTTTTGTTGCAAGTCGTTGCAGTCTGTTGAATCGCTTGATTTCTTCTTCAAGTTTTATTCGCATACCCAGTTCATTAATACTCACTTTGTCTATCACTTTAAATAGTTCCTCGATCAGTTCTTCCTCTCGAATGTACTTATTCTTACAGTTTCTGTCTCTTGCTTTTGAGCATGAGTAGTACACATACTTTGCAGTCGTACCGTCTTTGAGTTCTTTGTATTTCTCTTGTGCTGTTATTCCTGATTCACACATTCCACAAGTGAAGAGTTTGGTAAACGCGAACTCTCTGTTTTCTCTAACTATCCTATCTCGTTTCAATTGTTCCTGTGCTTTTTCATACAACTCTTTAGTTATGATTGGATCATGACTTCCTTGATACCAGTTACCTGAATCTTTTGGGTATTCGAATGGTCCATAGTAGATTGGCATATTGAAGATACGATAAACCCCTGAAAGCGTCAGGGGTTTATTTCCTCTAGTATAGAAATTCAAATCGAATCGTAACCAGTTGTATACTTTTCTGCCACTCCATTTTTCGTACACCACTTTCTCAAACATTTTCTTTATAATCGGTGCTCTATCTGGGTCTAGCGCAAGTTGACACTTCCTGTCCATTAATTTCTGATTGAGGTATCCAAGCGGTGCCATTCCAGGCCATAATCCCATCTCTACTCTAGTTCGTAATCCTCGCTTCACATTGATACCTCGATTATCGTTCTCAAGTTTTGCTTGGCTTCCCAAGATCATTAGGAGAAACTTCTCATTTGGATTGTTTCCGAATGTCTGCCCGAAGGTTCGTATCATGTGTAATTTTCCTGCATCCATTAGGTCTACGATTTGGCTCTAGACTAGCTAATTCATGCTAAACTAGAAAATATGCTTAAAAGACAATC
>CAZQCV010000030.1:0-5377 GCA_964591665.1 uncultured Candidatus Saccharibacteria bacterium | reverse complement strand
GTCGTAACAAGGCACGGCTAGCGGAAGCTGGTCGTGGATTAACTCAAATTGAGATCCAATCTGATTACTCTATTTTATAGATAATCGAGATTTTACTTGTCGATATTATGTGCCTCAATTGAGCACATAATGGTCTATGGATGTAATGACCTTTAAAACATCATGGAAACAGGGAAGACTGTATAGAACGGAACAAAATAAAGATTAGTACTCTTTCTCTCAACAAAAACTCCACATAAGGAGGTTTTTGTGTTTTGTGGTATACTAGTCTATATGATGAAAGAACCAATGTTTCCGAGTCCAACTGTCACAGAGACTCCTAAAACAACCAACGAAAAAAAAGCAAATCCATTTGCTCATTTTCAAAATCCTGACCAAGCAACTAAATTGGAAGATCTTTTATTAGATGGATTACAGATCAGTGATCAACTTTTTAAAGAATTATTAGAAAAGTTAGACAAGGGTGTGGACATCACTCCAGAACTCACATCATTTTCTGAAAATATGGAGTCTGCAGCACCAACAGAAAACAATGAACAGACTGCAGAAAAGAAACCGTCTACTGTATCGACCGGGTTGGTTAGCCGTGCAGGCATACTTGGTTTAACTGTTACGTCTTTGCTTTCTGTGATACCAAAAGAATCTTACTCTCAAAATAATTTTAATCAAATTCAACGATCAGTGGAAGTAGCGTCAAATCTAAATGACCCACATATCATAGAAAAAAAAGATCAAAATATGCCAGAAGGTTTTAAGCGTGAGTCCATTTTGGACGCAAACCAAAAACAAATTGGCTCACTGTTTTGGTTCGAAGGAGGTAAGGTGTCTTTTCTATCAAACGATAAACATCCAAATGCTTTTAATCCAAAACTAGACTACAGCAGATTGAATCATGAGGTACAAAAACAAGGCAATGAAATGGTCATTTCTTTTGCAGGTGCATATAAATCACCGAGCGGAAATATTGAAGGTATCGCGATAGAAAATGGAGAAATGGTTGGTGAAGGACAGTTTTCTAAGTGGTCTGGTTTTGTATATATAACTCCTACTGGTAAAATTGAGCTGTATCGTGCAAAAGATGCTCAAGAGAACTTTGACATTACTCGTGCAGAAGCTCTTGTTGCTCGAGCTAAACAAGAAAAAGGCTCTTTATTTCAACAAATTCCAGCAATCTGGAATGGTCAAAAGAAACTTAATTCCTCAAGCACAAATGTGTTTGAATTTAGAGCAGTTTGCCAAACAAAAGACGGAAAGCAGTTTGTAATCAACTGTACAGAAAAAGTGACACAGAATCAGTTTTTAGATATGTGTCTTAACTTGAAAGATCAAAACGGAAACGCTCTAGTATATGATCTTATGTTGGTTGATACAGGTGCTTATTCGTATGGAGTTTTTAGGGATAAAAATCAAATTCAACAGGACAATCAAAACGGTACTTTTTCTGAACACACAATGATTGACGAACAATATGGTGACAATGTTACGGGGTATACGAATGTTATTGTAATCTCAAAATAACCTCTAAGTATTATTATGAATAAAATAGGTAAAGTTCTTATCTTTATAGTACTACTCTTTATCCTTATTCTGGGAGTGGAATATATATATAAAAAAAAAGAACCAACTACATTGGAACAATTTCCAGGACGCGAACGAAAATCTGTAACCATCAGAGGTCAAAACTTTGATGTAGTGGTCTCAAGAACTCAAGAAGAACTGACCCAAGGGCTCTCAAATACACGCCCAATAAAAGAAAATGAAGGCATGCTTTTTATATTTCCAAAACCAGGTAATTATAACTTTTGGATGAAAGATATGAACTATCCGATAGATATGCTTTGGATTGATAAAGAAAAAAAAATTATTTTTATACAAAAAAATGCCACACCAGAGTCATATCCGGAGAGTTTCGGGCCTAGAGACGGTCAAGCGCTTATGGTGTTAGAGATTGGCGCAGGATTTTCAAATAAGTTGGGTATTACAGTCGGAGACAGCGTTGTGATACAATAGATAGTATGTCTGAAACTCTTTCAAGAACATGCCAAAATTGCAAAATCGACTTTACAATTGAGTCTGATGATTTTGTTTTTTATGAAAAAATGAAAGTTCCACCGCCAACCTTTTGTCCTAAGTGCAGACTCGTTCGTCGTATGAATAATACAAATGAAAGAGTTTTGTATACTCGCAGATGTGATTTCACAGGAAAAACGATTTTTAGTATGTTTCCTGCTGATACACCATTTCCTGTCTATAATGTGGACGATTGGTATGGTGACGGGTGGGATCCATATCAATACGGTATGGAGTATGATTTTTCAAGACCATTTTTCGAACAGTTTCTCGAACTTCAAAACAAAGTTCCACGCATGGCTCTCGTGAGACAAGGTAAATCTATTAACAGTGAGTATTCTCACCGAGTAGATAATCCCAAAAATTCATATATGGTGTTTCGTGCAACGCAACCAGAAGAGTGTGCATATCTTTATGTTGGTATGTATGTTAGAGAATGTTTTGATTGTGCATACGTCACTAAATGCGAACTATGTTATGAATGTATAGATTGCGAAAACAGTTACCGATTAGTTCACTGTCAGGAAAGCATTAATTGTAGAGATAGTAATTTTCTCTATAGTTGCTTTAACTGCTCAAACTGTACTGGTTGCGTTAATTTACGTAATGCAGAATTTTGTATAGAAAATGTTCAATATACTAAAGAAGAATATTATGAAAAACTCAAGACACTTAACCTCCATACTCGAAGCGGGTTGGATGCATATGAAATTCACTTTGATGAATTTAGGAAAAAACAACCTCAACGAGCGACGACTTCTTTAAAAGTTGATCACGTTTCTGGTAATTGGATGACAAATTGTCAGAATGTTCAAAATTCTTTTGGTTGTTTTAATGTAAAAGATGCCAAGCACCTTTTTGTTGTTTTTGACGCACAAGACTGTATGGATTATTTTCAATGGGGAAATAAAGCCGAGCTTGTTTACGAATCAGAAAATTGTGGTATTCAGGTATCTAAACTTTTTTCCTGTAGTCAATGTTGGATGGGCGCTCATGACCTAGAATATTGCGATTCTTGTCCAGGAGCCTCTTATTCGTTTGGATGTATTGGTGTTAAAAAGGGCGAATATTGTATTCTGAATAAAAAATATGATAAAGATACATATTTTGAGATAGTTGAAAAAATAAAAAAACAAATGGACGAGAAACCTTTTGTTGGGCAAAATGGCCGTGTCTATAAATACGGAGAACATTTCCCTTTGGAAGTTTCACCATTTGCATACAACGAAACTGCTGCACAAGATTTCTTTCCACTTACCAAACAGGATGCGTTATCAAAAGGATATACTTGGAAAGATAAACAGAAAAATATCTATAATCCAACAATGAAAGCTACAGACTTACCAGAAACTATTCAAGAAGTAAGTGATGATATAAAATCTCAAATCATTGAATGTTTGGAAAAAGAAAAAGACTATTCTGTTGGTGCGTATAAAATAACAGAACAAGAATTGTTATTCTATCGCAAAATGAACCTCCCACTTCCTCAAGTCTGTTTTAACGTTCGTTTCGTGAGACGTTTTATGAAACGTCCACCTATGGATTTGATAGAACGATCATGTTCGAAGTGTAGTGCAAAAACTTTTACAGTATATACTGCTTCCTACGCACCAATATTGTATTGTGAAGATTGCTATAGAAGTTCTTTTGTATAAGAATTCCTTATTTAAAAACACCCATATGGGTGTTTTTAAATAAGTTTTAATGATGATCTCCGTGTCCGCCATGCCCGTGGCTATCTTTTTTGTACATAAACCGTCGTGAAAGCCAGACAAGGAAGAGGATGAAGAGTATCAAGAATAGCCAGCCAATAAATGTTGTAGGGAAGAATCCTCCTCCAAACAATGCTGCTGCGCCAAGGCTTGAGGTATCACAATCTGTACTTGTGTTACTCACAACACTGTCTTCTTTTATTTGATTCCCATTTACTCCGTTGTAAAGCATTTCAACTCGAGCATCTAAGCGTGTACGATAACTATCGCTAGTAGCTTCACCGGTAACATAAAATATTCCTGTTTCATTTGGATTAAGGCTACCTACGAGCACTGTTACTGCGTTCTCTCGTGATCGGTATGTTCCTGCTGTACTGCTTCGGTATTCTATTGATGAAGGAAGATACATTTTTATCGTTACGTCGGTAAGTTTTCTTCCTGTTGTGTTCTTGTAATTTATCGCATAATCTATTTCATCTGCTGGACAAATATTTGTATATCGGTTCGTAATAGTTATTGCGCCCGTTGAAGCAATATCCACCGCCCCAGTCGTTGTTCCTGTCGTCGTTGTACCAGTAGTACCTGTTGTTGTTCCTGTAGTTCCTGTTGTTACCGTAAGTGATCGAGTTTTAAAAGATCGAATCGCTCCAGTGTTTCTCCCGTAGGTATTTTCTGCTACTGCACGGTAGTAATATGTCGTACCAGGTAGCAATCCACTGAGTTGTTCACCCCATGATCCCGAGAGGTTATTTTGTTGCACTCCTGGAGATCGTCGAGAGAGATCTCCTTGTGATGTGCCATATTCGAACCATGTACCAGTTACACCACCTCCGCTAGACCATGCACCAGATACGGTTGCTACTTGGCTACTCACGTATGATGAACCGAGTGTACTGATGCTTGGAATACTGGAAGGTGCTCCTGTTGTTCCAGTAGTTGTCCCTGTTGTCGTTGTGCCACCAGTTCCTGTACCTGTTGTAGTCCCTGTGTTCCAACCATTCCAACCTGTACTACTTGTTCCGACCGTTCCATAAGAAGGATTTGAAGCTCCAGGGACCGCAATGGTTGGAGCATATGACCCATCGTTTGCAGGGAGTGTTGGAGCTACGTATGTAGTGGTAGGAGGAGAGTACCAATCATATGCTGGGGTGGTTATTGCAGGTATAACTCCACTACCACCACCTGTACCAGGATCCATCATTACTGGACCATACTGTGCGTGTGCAGGGGTAACAACAAGAAGTCCTATTGTTACAAATGATGCGAATGTTTTTGAGATTGTTATAATTTTCATACTATATATTATAGCAAATAATAAAGAATTTGTCAACCTATATTGTTTAGGTCACATATCTTTTGAAAGTATAACATAAAACCTACTCATTCGAGTAGGTTTTATGTGGATAGATAGCTCTATGGTAGATGAGTGTTACCTAAACGGAGATCTGTTGTCGTCTTTGTGATGCATCATGTAGATACGTTCTCTTCGAAATACTTCTCGTGCGATCATTACTACCGCAAGTATGAGCAAGATGAAGATCAACCACCCCAACAATGTCCCTGGAAGGAATCCTGTACCAAAGAGTGCAAGACCA
>CAZQCV010000029.1:0-5906 GCA_964591665.1 uncultured Candidatus Saccharibacteria bacterium | reverse complement strand
CAGCTTGGTTATAAAGTTCATATGCCCATTTATAGTGCATAGGGTGAAGACTTGTGTCTTCAGGTGTCGCTTTTCCTATAAGCATAATGTGTGGCGCAGAGACTGTTATACCAATGCGCAATTATTTAATAAAACTTTAATTATTGGCAACCTTCACAAATCATAGCATCTTGAGGATCTTCAATGGCGTGAACTCGGATTCCTGGATGAGAAACCGAAACAGGTGTTGGTGATTCTTCAATAAGAGTCGAGTCTATTGCTGGAGCTACTGTCGCTGTGAATAATCCTGCAAAACCTCGTTTTCCTATTGATTCGGCTTTGTTTACACGAATAGTCGACTGTTCCGCTGTGTGCTTTGGTTTCATATGAAGATAATATGTAGTCTTCAAACCTTTTTCCCATGCAGTTGTATATATCTTCATGATTTCCTCAACATCGCGAGTTTCAAGATACATGTTTCGGGATATCGCCTGGTCAACCCATTTTTGTGCACGAGCAGCAACCTCAATAAACGCGTACGGACTTGTAGAAAAAGAAGTTTTATAAATTTTCTTTACTTTCTCTGGAATACTATCAATACCATCGAGATCACCATGAGAGCTGAGAATGGATTCGTTCACAGAATCCCAGAGTTCGAGTGCCTTCAAATCATGAACAAGATTCGGATTCACTTCGAGATATTTCCCTGAGATTTTGTTTCGAGAAAACATCTGTGCAAATCGTGGATCAATACCTGGAGATGTTCCTGCAACAAGACCAATGTTTGCATTCGGTGCGATAGCAAGCACTGTTGCGTTACGAATACCTTTTTTTATTTTTATTCGAAGTCCGTCCCAATCAAGAGATGGATCATTCTTTGCTGAGAATGTATCAGTTGTCACAGGAAATCCGCGTTCGTCTTCTATTTTTTTCAAAGTATCTATTGGGACAAGACCTTGTGACCATCCTGAACCCTGGAAATTTTGATACGCGCCTCGTTCTGCTGCAAGGTCAGCGCTTTCGTCAATTGCCATGTAACTGATAAACTCAAAGACTTTATCAGTTAGGTCATGTGCTTCATGGTCTTCGTATGAAAATCCAAGTTGCTCGAACGTATCCGCAAGACCCATAAGCCCAAGACCTACGGCACGATTCTCCTTATCAGCTTTTATTGCCTCTGCAATAGGAAGACGGTTCACATCGATTAGGTTATCAAGCTGACGAATAGCCAATCGTGTTGACTCTTCGAGTAACTTCCAATCAATATTCTTATCTTCTGTAACATGTCGAGCAAGGTTTATGGAAATAAGATTGCATACAGCAATATTGTCTTTGTTCTGAGGAAGTGTCACCTCTGTACAGAGGTTTGAAGCATGAATCGTTCCTGTATTGTTATTAAGAGCGCGGACATTGATCGTAAAATTTAATTACTACTAATGAGTGCTCTTAGTATACCACATATTATGATATAAATGAAAAGAGATAATCCTCTGGAAGCCGCACTTTCGCCCGAAACTCTGGCTGTGCTCTATCAGTCAAATCACGATATCCGAGGCCAAGCAGAACGACTGGTTCGAGATGTGGTGGAAGATGCAATATGTCGGCAAATGATTTTGGATCAAACCCTTCCATTGGAGAGCTATCGATTCCAAGTTCTGCTGCTGCTGCGAGACCAAACCCGAGTGCAATATAAGCTTGGCTAGTTATCCAAGCATGCAAAGAGTCTCCAGATTTCTTAGATATTCCATCTTTTATCATTTTTTCATATGACACAATTGCTTCACGTGTAGTATTTTGAGCACGTGCCACATGATCGAGAAATATTTCAATGTGAGTATCAATATCTGTACGAATACAAAAGACTAGTAGGTGCGACATATTGAGTTTGTCCGTCTGCTTAGAATTAACAATAAGCTCATTTTTCTTTTCACCACTGACAACAATAACATGGTACGGTTGGAGCCCAAGCGCTGACGGAGCTTTACGAATAGCTTCAAGAATTTTATGAAGATCAGTAGTAGAAACTTTTTTCTCCTGATATTTTTTTGTCGCATAACGCCAATCGAGGTGTGAGAGAAAACTCATAGTATATAGTCTATCTTAATTTCTAATATATTTTTAACAAGACCACCGTGCATATATACCAGCTACGAGAACCCGTCGCATATCTGTTTCTGATAGAACAAGCTCACCTGATTCATATACTCCATGAGAGAGTTTCAAAGACTGCTCGAGTAATTGCCTATAGGTGATATGAGAAAAATGAGATGCGTACCCATTCACTACAAAAAAAAGTGGTTTGTCTGAAAGAAGCTCACGACAAAGTTCTAGCAATTCTGAGAGATTTTCTTCGAGTTTCCAGACATCACCTTTCGGCCCATGACCAAACGCTGGCGGATCCATAACAATACCATCGTATTTTTTCCCTCTTTTTATTTCTCTTTTTACAAATGCTTTTGCATCGTCGAGTATCCACCGTACAGGTCTGTCAGCAAGACCAGAAAGTACGGCGTTTTCACGCGCCCATTCGAGTGAAGTCTTTGACGCGTCCACGTGACAGACTTCTGCTCCAGCGCGAAGGAGTGTAAGTGTTGCGCCACCAGTATACCCAAAAAGATTCAGAACTTTTATATCTTTCCTTTTTGAATTCCGTACTATTCTATCTAACCATACCCAGTTTTCATATTGTTCAGGAAACACACCCGTATGTTTGAAAGTTGTTGGGCGAACAAGGAAAGTAAGTCCGAAAAACTGCATCGGCCAAGATTTCGGAAGTTTCGGACTACGGAGCCATTTTGCATTACCGTCTTTTCTCACAAATCTCGCATCAGCATTATTCCAGATAGCAGGAGTAAGTGCCCTGTGCCAGAGTATTTGTGGATCTGGTCTTGCGAGAACATATTGTCCAAAGCGTTCGAGTTTCATACCATCACCCGAGTCGATGAGATTATATTCTGAATCAGCATTCATACACATACTATACAGGAAATCGAACGAAGTACAAAACAAAAGCACCTCGAGAAAAGGTGCTTTTGAAGTTTGTAGGGAAGCAAAATTTAGAATCCAACAGTCTTACCATTTTCGAGTGTAACTGGATTTTCTCTACAACCCATGAAATCATTTGCTTGGTAGCGAGTTGTTTTGTACCAGTAACCAGTGGTACCTCTAAGGTCCCATGAGCCGAGTACGAAGGTTGCAAAACGTGATTGGAATTTTCTCACTTGATCTACGAACTTGCTGTCTGCAGAAGTGTCTGTAATGTCAAAATTATTTTCTGGTCTGATCAAATTGAAGAATGATTTAATTTTTGAGACTTCAGTTTTTACATCACCTGCATGGACGTATTCTGTAAATTGAGGACAACCACTGTTTTTTGCACAGACAAGTGCATTTATCTTTGCAAGTGTAGTTTGATAGACAAATCCTGTTGCATAGTTGATACCCCATGGAGAAAGCACGTGCGAAAGATATTTCGACTGGAAGTTTTTCACCGCTAGAAAATCAGCCTCTTCATAGGTTCCATTTACTGGAAGATTCGCATTTTCAAATTCGTTTAAGAAAGTTTCAAGCTTTTTTACCTGTTCTGGATCATTTTGGCCACCGAGTTTTATGTAACTTGTGAGGTATGGCGTACAGGTAGCTGGTACGCTCGTGTTCCCTGTTCCCTGTCCAGATGAAGGATTGGTATTTGTGGTTGGTTGTTGGGTTGGAGGATTTGTGATCGGTGTACTATAACAATATCCAGTCACTGGGTCCCGTGTGAGTCCTGGTGGAACAGAAAATTGATTATCTGCTATGTTATTACATACATCTATCAGTGGTGTGCCACCACCGCCACCAGAAATCACAACAGGAAGAGAAGTACTACCATTAACTGTTGTAGTACCAGCGACATTTGTCTGAAAAACGCTAAATGTTGTATTTCCAGTAATAGTTATGGGAAACGTATATAGACCTCCGATACAAGAAGTAGTCCCAGAGGAAGGAGTAAAACCAGAGCCTGAAATAGTTACTGTCCCACTTGTTGTGGTACACGTACCAGTGATATTGTTTGCGCCAGTCCCTACGATACCTGCAGGACCAGTGATAGTTACTACTGGAGGGGAAGTGAGAATATAGCTTTCGGTGTCAGATCCTGTGTTTCCTGCAAGATCAAGCTGAGTCGCTATAATTGTAGGATTTCCACCTGAATTTGTAAGCGTAGAGGTAGTGAATGTTCCTCCTGATGTACAGGTTGTAGTAGTTGGATTTGGAGTAAAACCAGAGCCTGAAATAGTTACTGTTGTAGATGCACTTGGTGAATACTCACATTGACCAGTAATAACCATAGTAGGGCCTACCTCAGAACCCCCCACTGGAGCAGTAATAATCACCACAGGTGGAGTACGATCAACAGTGACAGAAGATCCGTCGGTAGAACCTGTTTGTGCTTGGGTAACACCATTATTCTCGGCATTAACATTAAAATCTAGGAGTCCCTCGGCAGTATCCGCGGCAACCACAAAAGATACTGAGCAACTTCGAATAGGTCCAGCGGTACAGCTCGGTGATGGCAAAATACTACTTCCAGGATTTTGAATTGTGTAACCATTACTTGAGAAAGGAATATCTGGTCCACCGACATCGACAGTCCAGGTGATCGTTACAGTATCTCCTGTTGTTGCATATGATGGATTTGCATTATTTGACTGTATGTGGACATTTGTAAATATTGGAGGAGTTATGTCATAAGTTACCGTGAGCGTATTTGAAGCTGCTGTGTTTGCATTTCCTGCAAGATCAAGAACGCTCGTTGCTGGGATATCCACCGTAACGACTCCTTCTACTGCAGGGGTGATAGTTACTGTATATACCTCACCACCTGGACAGGTAGCGATCGGAACAACGGTTGGGCCAGTAAGACCTGAAGGTGTACCATTTCCAACGATAATATCAGCAGGTAGTGTCAGACCTGTTATCGGTTCACTTGGACAAATGGTCGCAGTAAATGGACCAGAAACAACAGCACCATTTGAAGGAGAAATAATTGTCAATGTAGGAGGAGTAGTGTCGAGAACTTGGAGGAGTACAACATTATCGACAAAATCGCCACGTCCTAAGCCTGTTATCTCACCTCGAAATGCAATAGTAACCGATGTAGCTGTTGCGACAAATGTGGTTTGCTGTTCTTTCCATTTATTAAAGACAAGATTGGTTGTTCCAGGTGTAGAATTATTTACATTGAAACCACCCACTCCTTCTGTACTTGGAATTCCATCTATAAGAACGGTTACTTTTGACGCTGGAAGAAATGTTGAATATCCTTGAGCAAACTTGAGATTATATGTTGCTCCGATAGTCAAACCAGTGACTGTCTGCTGAATACCCATACCAGCCTTCTCGACAAAATCAGGCGCATAAGTATGACCAGACACATCAATGTATCGAACTCCTTGGATGGATGGGATAAGCGTATCATCGTGGAGTACTCCAACATTACCCTGTTTACCTCCATCATCAAAAGTTGGCCAGTTAGGTATACCTGCATAGTTATTGTCTAGAACATCTTGCGTTGGAGTGTTGTGTTCTACACCAGTAAGTACACCTACAGGGTTCTCAAAACCGCAATTCTGTATGAGGTTGCCTACTACCGCAGTACAATCTGTAATAGCCGCCTCAGAACTACTGGGTGTAGTGAGTACAAACAGACTTGTAGAGATAAGCGAAAGTATAGTTATAAAACTCGTACATTTGTATATAAAATTTCTCATATATTGCAAGTATACCACAGAATTGAGCAAAAAAATAAGCCGTTTCCACAGCTTATTTTCTAACTATTATTGTTCCTTAGTGTGTCCATGAGCATCAACCTCGTAGCTTGTGTTTTGTTGTTCGAAGAAGTTGACCAATTCATACACATCTGTTGATGTCGCCATCCATTTTGCAGG
>CAZQCV010000028.1:0-6060 GCA_964591665.1 uncultured Candidatus Saccharibacteria bacterium | reverse complement strand
GTGACCCTACGGGGAATCGAACCCCGATTACCGCCTTGAGAAGGCGATGTCCTAACCGTTAGACGATAGGGCCAAAAAGATACTTTCTAAAGATAGCAAAAATAAAGTATTTTTCCAAGTACATCGAGCAGATCGACAACATAATAAAATTATGTTATTTTGAAGAAAAATAAAAACAATATGAGCACTATTAAAACACTAGACGGAAACCTTTTGCTTGGTGGCAAGCGAAGTGAGCGCAACCTTTTTGTTGAAGAACTAAAAGAAGCTTTTACGACAACAGGATTTTTCTTGTTAAAAAACCACAAGATTAATCCCAAACTTTTAACCGAAGCAAAAGACCTATTTGAAAAATTTTTCAATTTACCTTTGGACCAGCGTATGCAGTATGTATATCCTGATATTTATTACCAAAAGGGTTACACACCGATGAAGATAGAAAAGGGTCAGTTTGCAAAAGATCCTGATTATAAACACTTCTATCAAATTGGTGACACATATGAAAACCCTTTGATTAACGAAGTTCCAGGATTGTCAGAAGTTACGAAAAAGATGTTCGGTGAGTTCTATGGGCTTTACAACAGCCTTATGTACGCAGTTGCAGTTTCTTTAGAAATATCCTGGGGAAATTTTGAGAGAGAATTGGGCAACTCAATTATGAGATTTATCCATTATCCCGCTCACGCGATACCTATGGTGGACGATGGAGCTGTTGCTCAAGGAGGCAACCTCCTTGGCATGTGCGCATCAAAACACACAGACATAAACGATCTGACATTACTGTATGCCACAGAACCAGGATTGGAATTGTGGTATAAAAATAAATGGGTACCAGTGCTATATGTGACCCTGACACCATAATCGTCAACGTAGGCGATATGTTATGGCACCTGACTGGCGGTGTATATAAATCAGGTTTACACAGAGTAGTTTGTGAACCAAATAAAGACCGTTTTTCTTGCCCATTCTTTGGTCACAGAATAGATAGTGCTTCTATTGCCCCATTAAAAAAATTCAGAGGACTGTATGACCCTAAAAAATTTCCTTGGGACAACGAAGGTGAATTTTTAAGACATCGATTGGAAGAGATAAATTTAAAAAATTAATCTTCTTACTTGAAATATTATAGCTGAACTTTTTGAGTTCAGCTTTTTTTATTACCGCTCTTGCCACTCTTTGTCCTGACGCACAAGCAACTTCCCTGCCTGTTCTGGATGTGCCATGACTTCTTTTATAACGCGTTCAAGTCGAACACTTTGTGAAGCCTTAAATAAGATAATACTCCCTGATGTTATGTACTTCTCGAGAATAGGAAGTACTTCTTTGGTCGTAAATACATGAAATGCATTTTTTTTATTAAATCCTGCCTTGATGGCACTCTTGTAGAGAAACTCTGCACGACTACCAACCGCGATAAGTACATCTGTAACCCCTACAACCTCTTCCCCGAGTTTCTCATGTGCAGACTGGGTATGGACGCCTAGTTCCATCATATCACCCAAAATAGCTACCTTTTTACCCTTTTTTACAGGGATCTCTTTGAGCATCATGAGCGCATGTTCCATAGCTGTCGGAGATGCGTTGTATGCATCATCAATAATAAGCGTATCATTCATGCCTTCGAGTAGTGAAAACCGTCCTGGTGGTGTCCGATATTCGCGAAGCGCAAGAAGTGCCTCTTCAATTTCGAAACCAAGTGCTTTTACTACGAGGAGACCACACACAGCACCAGCAATGTGGCCATGACTAATGATATGTGGAAGCACCATATGGATTTCTCCACGATCCTTTACCAGTAGTGTCGTATCACTACCGTGGACTGCATCGGTTTCAGAGAAATGATACGTAATATTTTTTATTTGTATATCAGAGGGATTCTCTGCACTATAGGTATAGGTTTTTCTTCCATCGAGACCATCGAGCTTCATAACCTTCGAGTCGTCGGCATTTAAGATCAAAGTACCGTCTTTGCGAGTGTTAATAGCAAGACTTGTTTTTTCTTGCACCACAGCTTCTACGCTATCAAAAAATTCTATATGTACGGGCACATCTGGAAATCGAGTAAACACAGATATGTGTGGTTTAACCCATGCGGAAACAGAACGTATATCTCCAGGATGATCAGCGCCAATCTCAAGCACGAGATATTCAGGATACGTCTTTGTAAAAAACATAAGCATGAACCCATGAAAGATATTTGTAGCCCAGAGCATTGGACTGTTCCACCCATTCGGAACACCAAGTATAGATAGCGGTACACCAGTGTCACTATTAAAACTTTTTTCACTGTGACGTACATGACCATACGGACGAAGCGCATAAAAGATTGCATCTTTTGTTGACGTCTTGCCCACGTTACCCGTTACCGCAATGATGGTAGGTTTGAAGCGTTTCAGCACGTACATTGCCTGCCAGGTGATGATTTTTGTAATATACTGTTTTGCGAGTTTTTTTATTGTTGCTCTCATAAAATAAAAGATTATCTATCAGGTGCTACTTCATAATATGTCATAAGAAATGATGCTGTGTCCATAAACGAGTGTCCGAGTGTGTTAAGTGCATACTCTACACCTTTCGGATCGACGATATAAAACAACGTTATAAACTGCGGATCATATGCTGGATAATATCCAAACATAGAGTGCAAGAATATATCGTCATAGTACCCTTTCCCATCAGGGCGCGCAACTTGCGCGGTACCTGTTTTTGCAGCAACACTATAATGTGCTAGTTTCGCACGACCACCAAACATACCTTTATCAATAACCGTTGTAAGCATTCGTGAAATAGTCTCAGTCGTTTCTTTTTTCAAAACTTGTTTTGGTTCAGGAAAAGAGAGTGTATGTACTGTGCCATCGGTATGTTCAATAGCTCGAACTACATGAGGAGTGATAATATACCCACCATTTGCAAGCGAAGCAAAAGCACGTATCGCAGCAATCGGTGTGAGCGCGATACCCTGTCCGAAAGATGCTGTTGCATACTCGAGATCACGAGTAATTTTGAGGTTACCAATAAGACTTTTTACCTCGCCAGGAACATCAACACCTGTCTTTTCACCAATACCGAAACTCAACATGTAATTTTTAAAACGTTCGCGTCCCAACTGCTGCATCACAAACGTCGCACCAGTGTTGAGAGAATTATTTAGTACATCTTGCATAGTAACAATACCGCGGGCTTTCTTGTCGAAGTCATTGATACGTTCTGTATTTAAAATAATATATCCTTTGTCATTATAGGTTGTCTCGGGTGTCACTACTCCCGCATCGAGTCCAGAACTCATAGTAAGCGATTTTACCACAGAACCAAGCTCGTAGACATTCTCAACAATAGGATTGTTAAAAATACTCACATTATCAACTTTATTAAATTCATTTACGTTATAGTCTGGTAGCACCGCCATAGCAATAATTTCGCCGTTTTTGGGATTCATGACAATCGCACCAACTTCGCTCGGATGATATTTGTCTGACATAGTCCGAAGCGTTTCTTCGATATGAGCTTGAACTGTTGGCTCTATGGTAGTAACGAGAGAACCTTCTTCTTCGCCAGGGCTTGAAACAATACCACGAATAGTATTAAAAACTTCTGCAAAAAAATTCGAATAAGATTGTTTTTGATTTCTTACAAGTACAGCATCATATTGGCGTTCAAGTCCATACCGCCCAGAAAGTTTGTCGCCTTGATATGAGACAAAACCAAGCAACCGTGATGCTAAATTTTCTCCTGGATAAAATCTCCAGCTTTGGTTAAATACATCAACACCAGTGAATTTTAATGCGCGTACCGCTTGTGCTTGATCTTGATTTAGTTTATAAGCGATTTCTTCGTACGGATCATCAGTACGAGCAACTTTTTGCAAAAAGGTTGCTTTGTCTATAGGAGTAATCGCATTAAGTTTTTCATAGATTTCATCTTTCTTTGGAGCAACGAGTTTTGGCGTAATTGCGAGTTTATATCCTACGGTAGTTGCAGCAGCTAAAACACGAGTTCCATCTTTTGCAGTAAAATAAATAGCACCCCGATCAAATGCATCACCTTGAAAGGTACTATACTGCTTTTTCCCTTTTTCGACATATTCAGAATGGTGTAATACCTGTAGCATAAAAAGCCTGATAATAATCACCAGTGAAAGTATGAGGATACCAACCCCGATCAAAATAATACGTATACGAGGAAGGGAGTTCTGCATATATTTTAACGATTAAATGCAACAGCACTGTCTATACCTTTAGTAGCGTAGAGAATATCTTTTGAAGTACTGAGACCCAGCGCAAGTGCTTTCTCTTGATTGATTTGTTTCGAAGCATCAAGATACGCCGCTTCAAGTTCTGCAACATGTGAAGTGATATGTTCATTTTCACGAACCAATGCTTTACGTTCTGCAGTAGTAAATACCGTACCAATAAGTGCCCATGCATACACGCATCCAAGTACAAAAAGTAGACCCTGAAGTACACGAAGAGTCTTACCCTCAAATGTCTGAGTAGTAAAGAAACTATTTTTTTGTAGTTGTATGTATATAGACATAGTATGTGTGGTTATTTTTTGATAATTACTCGAAGTTTTGCACTACGAGACCGAGGGTTATTTTTTATTTCAACCTCTGTTGGAACAATAGGTTTTTTCGAATACAACACTCCTTTCGATGCAAGCACTTTATCTTTCATGAAATGCTTTACGATACGATCTTCTAAACTATGGAACGTAATCACCGCTAACTTCCCTTCTGGCGCAAGCAAATCAAATGCAGCTTCTAGTCCTTTTTCCAAATCACCTAGCTCATCATTAACGGCGATTCGGAGAGCTTGAAAGGTTTTTGTTGCGGGATGAATCTTCCCATGACGATAGATACTCGGCACTGCACCTTTGATAATGTCGACGAGCTGAAAGGTGGTCTCTATTGGTTCGAGTTCTCGATGCGCAACGATAGCACGGGCAATACTCTTTGCATATCGTTCTTCTCCATAATTCTTTATGATAGTTTCTATCTGTTCTGTAGAGAGCGATGAAAGTAAATCTTTTGCGGTAAGCGTATGTTCATCTACAGATTCGTTCATTGTCATAAGAAGTGGTTCGTCAAATCTAAAACTAAATCCACGACCAGATGTATCAAGTTGCGGAGAGCTCACTCCAAGATCGAGTAAGATTGCATGTACCGAAGCAACTTGTTCGAGCACGAGGCACTTCTTCATTGAAGCAAAGCTTGTTTTGAAGAGAATCGGTTGTGCACCAATTTCTTCTAGCGCCACTTTTGCTTTCTTGAGAGAATCGCCATCTTTGTCGAATCCGATAATGGTTGCCTTTTTGTCTGCAGCAAGATACATAGCTTTTGCATGTCCTGCAAGACCAAGAGTTCCATCAACGTAAACATCTCCAGCTTTGAGTTCTAATGCGGTTTTTATTTCTTCTAAAAGAACAGGTATGTGTGACATATAGATACTCATCATCCTGCCACACTCACAAAAAATTTTATTTTTCTTAAAATTTCTTGTGAGTACAGCATACGAAACTTATAACACTCCGATCGTACCGAGCTTTTCAGCAAGCTGGTCCGCTTGGGTTTCGACTACTTTCTTGTACTCTGCCCATGTCTTCTCGTTCCACAACTCAACACGGTTCTGGACACCGACAACCGCGACGTTCTTCTTGAGGCCTGCACGATCTTTAAGAAAGTCAGGAACAAGAATACGACCACTAGCGTCAATATCAACCTCAACCGCACCACCAAACATAAAACGGTTAAAACTTCTGTTGTCAGATTGCAACATGGAGTTCTCTCCAAGACGTGTTGCGATTTTCTCCCATTCTTTGACGGTGAACATAAAAATTGATTTATCCAAACCTGGAGCAAGCACTACTTTTTTCCCTAATTCACTTCGAAATTTCGCAGGTAATGACATGCGATTTTTTTCATCTAGGGTATGTGTGTATTCTCCGATAAGCATAGATAATTTTGGAACCATTAATTGGGATACTCACGCTAAATTTTGAATATCCCACTTCTTCCCACTTACATACTATTTTACACCACTTCATCCCACAACGCAAAACAAT
>CAZQCV010000027.1:0-6172 GCA_964591665.1 uncultured Candidatus Saccharibacteria bacterium | reverse complement strand
TTCGTACAGAAGGAAAAGAATACATCGTAAAAGATGGAGATGTTATTGAGTTTAAAATATAATGGTTACAAGAAGTAAAAGTATCTATACGATTTTTAGGACGTGTATGTGGACGTTTTTTTCTCTATGTAAAAAAAACATACAACTGATTTCCGTAAACATAGAAGGTGACAAGCATATTTCTCGTATACATACACTTCTCAAAAAGACTCGAGCTGATATCGTATGTCTCCAAGAGGTTTTTGAAGATGATTTTGAATCCTTTAAGACGACTTATGGATATGAAGGCATTTTTGTGCCAATGGGATATAAAGATTCTTTTTTCTATCCGCCAGTGTTTCATAACAAGTTATTCGGTCTAGGAATACTCTCGAGATTCCCGATAACAAAAACTACCACGAGGTATTATATTGGTACACCTGATCATATTCCAGTCTTTGAGTTTTCTGAAGATACCGCTGTTAAACCGCACACGCTCAACCATCTGTTGCTCGGTGTTGAATTTATATATAAAGAAAAAACCTACCGTATCTTTACGACACATTTTCCTGTAACACCAAAAGGGCTGCCGACAACGTACCAAGAATCTTCAGTCACGCATATTTTAGAATTTTTGAAAGACCAAGAACCGTTTGTACTTTGTGGTGATTTTAATGCACCTCGTGGTGGTGTCGCTTTTACGCGGATACAAGATCAGTATACAGATAATATTCCAAAGCATTACAAAACAAGTCTCGACCAAGAGCTCCACAAGGTCAAAGGTCTTCAGTATATGGTTGACGGACTCTTTTCTACGTCAGGATATATCTGCAGTGACGTGCGATTACAAGATGCCGTGAGTGATCATATGGCAATTATTGCAAGCATAGAAAAAATATAATTTTATGAATAAACAATCTCCGACAAACATACTTGCGCACGATGGGGTAGTTGTACTTCCTACGGATACACTCTATGGAATATGTGCTTCAGCCCTTTCAAAAAAAGCAGTCGAACGAATATATACAATCAAAGGTCGTGACGAAAACAAACCTTTTATTATTTTGATTGACCATGTTAACCAAATAAAAAATTTTGGTATCAAACTTACTAAAGAGCAAAAGGTATTTCTAGAACATATCTGGCCAAATCCCGTGACGGTGATTATCCCACGTGTATCAAAGAAATTTGCATATTTGCATCGCCAAACAGAAGCGCTTGCATTTCGTCTACCGAAAAGCCAGAAACTCCGAGAGTTTCTCGAGAAAACTGGTCCGCTTGTGGCACCTTCTGCAAATCCACAAGGTGAAAAACCTGCAGAGACTATTCGTGAAGCAAAAGAATATTTTGGTAACACGGTGGATCGCTATATTGCTGGCGGTAGAAAAGTAGGTACACCCTCGACTATTATAAAACTATCTCACACGGGAGAGTATGAGATAGTGAGACAAGGACGTTTTAAACTCAAATAATTATTTCTTACTTCCAAGTTTTGGGGTGACGAGTTTTTTTGCTTTGGTACCTTTGAGTTGTGCAACTTCTTCGAGGAGTGTTTCAAGGGTTTTTTTGATTTGATCAAATTGTGGATCGTTTTCTTCTTCCTCTTCTTCCTCTTCAGAAATCTCTTCCACATCTTCCTGAATCTCTTCAACGTCTTTCTGAATACCTTCAACGTCTTCAGAAATTTCCTCCACATCTTCTTGGATGCCTTCGACGTCTCCCTGAATCTCTTCAACGTCTTTCTGAATACCTTCAACGTCTTCAGAAATTTCTTCGATATCTCGAGACACTTCACGGAGTCTTCGTGCTTGACGGTTCACTGACATTTGAATGAATATCGAGAGATAAATCGCTTCGAGAGATACAATGGTTGTCAAAACAAGCATGATTTTGTCAGCGTTAAATCCAAGGAGGATAAGTATAAAACACGAAACAAACAACACGGTGTGTGTTGCGAGTGATTGTGTTGATCCTATCCAGCGGGTTGATTGTACAGAAAATCTCTCGAGGAACAATGTAAATGACGTTTTTGTTTTGATGAGCGGTACTTGCATATACTTTGAGAAAAGATTAATTAGTACTATACTTTGTATATACTAACATAATTTTTATATTTGCACTATGGAAAACAAAAAACTCACCCCAGGATTCTTTTTCATGACACTTGGTGTTGTTGCAACGCTGGTGACGACTGTGGTTGCATTTCTCAATCTCATTTTTGAAACACTCAATCGTGCTATGCCTGATGTACTCTCTGGTCAGTACGCATACGGATATCAGACCTATGACTATGAGTCTATTCGTAGTTCACTTGCGACGCTTATTATTGCATTTCCTGCGTACCTTATCCTGTCATATTTCTGGACGAAGTTTTCACACTCAGGAACGCTCTCTGAATACAATGCATGGCTTCGTAAATGGATGATGTATCTCGTCCTTTTCATTGTGAGTGTCACTGCACTCGTGGATCTTGTCGTACTGGTGCGGTACTTCGTCTCAGGAGAAATCACGCTACGTTTTGTGTTTAAAGTTCTCGCCGTGCTAGTAACCTCTGGGCTTGTGGGGGGCTACTATCTCGAAGAGTTACAGAGTAAGCTCGACAAACCTACTCGATACGCAGTTGTTTTTCTCGGTATTGGTATTGTCTGTTTTCTTGCAGCGATTATTTATAGTTTTTCAGTCATGGGTTCTCCAATGAAGCAACGCGCACTCCGACTCGACCAGAAACGTATTGATGATCTCCAAAACATCCAAAGTCAGGTTGTGAACTTTTGGCAACAAAAACAAAAACTTCCTGATACACTCAAGGATCTGATTGACCCACTTCAGAACTGGCAGACACTTCCTCGTGATCCAGAGTTCTCAGATACTCGTACCTATGAATACAAAAAAACAGGTGATAAGACGTTTGAGCTTTGTGCGACGTTCACACTGCCGATACCACAAGGATGGCATGAAAACACTGGTGGTGGTGTATATCCTATGACCTATGAAGGCCGCGATGTTGCAACGTCAGCACCCGTCACAAATAGCTTGAACGAATCATGGGATCATCAAGCAGGTCATACGTGCTTTACACGAACTATCGATCCAGAACGGTATCCGCCATTTAACATACCTACTCCTGTCAAAGGAATCTAGTACATCATGTCACGTCATCGTCATATACAACATCACCTTACTCCAGTACTGTTTGCGATTGTGCTTTTTGTTGTTGCATACATCGTGCTTGTAGAAGTTCCGCAAATATTTAAAAAGAAAACAGATACCGAAGATCATACTCGTGTTGTTGAAACCAAGCCGCTTTCTCCGACACCCGAAGCAAAAGAAAACCCGCTGGTATCGGTGTGGCAAGAAGTTACTCCTCCTGTGGTGTGGGAGCCTCGTGACTCACAAAGTGTGGCCGTGTTTAACGATGCGCTATGGCTTACGGGAGGACTTAACGCGAATGGTAAAGTGGACAAGAACGGTGTGGTCGAATATTGGAATGCGCCATACTTTAACGATATTTGGAAAACCGAAGACGGCAGTACATGGACGAAAGTTGTCGAACATGCGCCATGGGGACATCGTCGCTCGATGGGGTTTGAGGCAGTAGGTGACAAACTCGTCGCATTTATGGGGTGGGATCAAGACCGCCAAGAGTATCCACCAGATATCTGGACTTCTAAGGATGGAGTCAACTGGACACAGTCTATACGCTACGCACCGTGGACTTCACGAGAAGGACAGCAAACCGTCATACACAACGGCAAGCTCTGGTTTCTCGGTGGGGTGAACTACGCGAAGCGTTCTATGTTTAACGATGTATGGAATACTCCTGATGGCATCACCTGGGATCTGGTAAAAGGGCAGGCACCATGGAGCGAACGATGGGATCATGCGGTGGTATCGTTCAAAGGTAAGATCTACGTCCTCGGTGGTATGGAGCTCGGTGGCAAGACGTTTAACGACGTATGGAGTAGTGTAGATGGTAAAGATTGGGTAGAGGTAACCGCGCATGCTCCATGGACGTCACGACAAGGACATCTCGCCTTTGTTTCTGACGGCAAACTATTTTTGGTTGGTGGTATCAATGATCATGATATAAAGATTCATGACATCTGGTATACCGAAGACGGTGAGAAATGGGTAAGGGTTCCAACACCGACACCGTGGATCGGACGAGAAGACTTCGCTGGTGCCGTCTTCAAAGATACGTACTATGTCATGGGTGGTATGGGAGATGACCGTGTCTGGAGAAATGATATCTGGATGCTCGTACCAAAAGTTCCAACTACGCCAGAAGCAAAATAGTTCATACTTTCAAAATAGAAGGGAATATAGTATAGTCACTATGTTCTCTTTTGTTTTTGCCGTTGTAGCTCAGCTGGTAGAGCACTCCATTGGTAATGGGGAGGTCTCGGGTTCGATCCCCGACAATGGCTCAGTAATAAAAAATATCAGACCGAGTGGGTCTGATACGTATGATTGTGTTGTGAACATGGTTCACACTTTTTGTTTTTTCTTTTCTTTCGATGCCACTCTGTTTTTTGGTGGGTCAGCGTGGTGATTATACAGATGTCTTTTTTCCAGAATATGTTTTTCTGATTGCTCTGTTAGCAGATAGTGTGCGTTTGCGAGTATTCTCGCAGAGAAACCGTTTTTATCATAACCCGCAACATTTTCTGCATTGATCAGAAAAATTTTAATGCCCGTTGGTGTGTCATCTACGGTACCTACTTGTGCGGCTGATACAACGGTTAATCCTAACAATTGCTCAACCATCTGTCGCGCCATAATAGGGTACCAAAATTGCATCTTGGGGTTGCTCAGATCTGCTTCGAGTTTGAATCGCGGCAAGGTGATAGTTGTTCCTCCTGCTTCTCTATATCTTTTAGAAACAAGTAAGTGTGTTTTATCTACAATGATGAAACACAACGGTTCCGGGGTGAATTTATTTTCTAACATATAAAGTATTTTTCTTGTATAATACAACTTTATGTATATATGTCAAATACTTTGACACCCTAGTATTTTCGGGGTACTATAAAAGCAAATTAACCAAATAGATGCATAAAAACCCGAAAGGGCATGAATCTGTTTAAAACTTAACAAACCAATATTTTTTAACTTCAAAAACAATTTCGTATGAAAAAAATTCTACAAGCGATAGTGTTTATCATGACGATAACCTTCGCACACACACTAAACGCCCAAACCTTTGGGGTTAACTCACCGACACCGAACACTTCGGCAGCACTAGATGTAAAATCATATACAGGATTAAACCAAGGTGTATTAATTCCGTCTGTCGCTCTTACAAGCGCTACAGATGCGACGACCATTTCTACTCCTGCCGCGACATTGATGGTTTACAATACTGGAACTGGCGGATTAACTCCTGCTGGATACTTTTATAATGCAGGAACATCTGCTTCACCAAATTGGGTTCGCATACTTCCAATACAAGGTACTGGAACCACTGGACAAGTTCCAACTTCTTCTGGTACAGGAACTCCAACTTGGGCAGGTCCAGGAAAATTAAGCAACATTGTTACTTACACATCTGGCAGTGGAACTTATACAGTGCCGAGTGGGGTAACGGCAATTTTAGTCAAAATAGTAGGTGCTGGAGGTGCTGGCGGTAGTGCAAATTTATTTGGCTGTACAGGATTATATCATTCAGCTTCTGGGGGTGGTTCAGGTGCTTATTGTGAAAACTTTTATGCATCTCCTGCCACTAGTTATTCTTACTCAGTAGGTGCTGGGGGTACTGCTAACACAACAACTTGTGGTAGTGCTGGTGGTTCAGGTGGTAGTGGAGGTAATACTACATTTGGTACACTATCAGCAGGAGGTGGTACTGGTGGAAGAAATTCTTATGACGGATTTATTACTGCTGGTGGTGATGGTGGTACTGCTTCCGGTGCACAAATTAATATTAACGGGGCAAGGGGCGGAGGTGCAACTTCTACGCCCTACATATCATCTGGCTACGGAGCAAATTCAATTTTCGGCGGTGGGGGATCTGGCCTTGGTGTTGCGAACGGAAATGTAACAGGATATTCAGGTACAGCTCCTGGAGCTGGTGGCAGTGGTGCCATCTCTTGGAACACTGGTTGGCAAGCTGGCGGTTCTGGTGCTGCTGGAATTATTATTATTTACGAATATAAATAAGGATAATGAGAGGTTTCTACAAGAATTCATTACT
>CAZQCV010000026.1:0-6550 GCA_964591665.1 uncultured Candidatus Saccharibacteria bacterium | reverse complement strand
ATTTTTAAGGTCTTTTGAAAGTTACTACAACAACTGAAAATCGGTTTGTGTAGTAACTTTCAAAATTCATAAACAATTAAAAATTAATAAGATGAATATCAAAAAACTTGCTCTTAGCAGCAGCGAATCAAAATTGTTAGGAAATATCATTCGAAAAGATTCCAGAGAACAAATTTCTGGAAGTTGGACAATGTTTTTTGTAGCATTATTTTTTACAATAGTGTTTTATGTATTTAGTACTATATTTGAGTACAACCCAGAAGATCTTACCGTGAGCAGACTTATTGACTTCATCTACGGTCCTTCTAAACTGTTACAAATTCTCAAAGAATATCCACCAACTGGATTTTTCCACACCATTTTTGATTATCCTATGACTTATTTCCTGTGGTTAGTTTTTCAAATTCCACATACAGTAATGACAGTTTTCTTTTTCTATAATGTCTTTATCTCATTTTACCTTCCATTTAAGACAAACTACTCAATCAGAGATTTCCTTGAATGGAAAGAAGATAGAGAATCCTTATTGAAAGATACACCAGCAATAACCAGTGATAGCATCGCTAGTATTGATACTAATTTGTCAGAAGAGGTGTGGAAAAACTTCTCATTGGAAAATGAAATTGCAAAAATCAAATTAAGTCTTTCAAAAAAGGATTTTCTGAAAACCGATGAAATTAATTCTCTTACGGATGAACTGAGCGAGAAGGAAAATTTAATCGAAGAAGGAAAAAGAAGTATAGAATCCTTGAAGGGTTTAAAAGACAGAACACAAAGAACATTGGATCTCAGAAAAAAACTAGAAAAAGAAATTGATTTTCTTACTTCTCTTGTTGAAGATTTAAGATTAAAACAATTGTCTTAATTTAAAGGTGAAACGTCATATATATAAAGCAGATATCTTTTAGAGTCTGCTTTTTTTCTTTTCAACGCAGATATACAAAAGATAAGTGAATGTTTCTATAAAGATATATTTCTGCTATACTACATAGCATATGAAGAAACAAAAACTATACACATTCTTTTGGATCGCTTTATTGTTATTGGCTGTGTTTTTCTCTGGAAAAGCTATCGTCAACTGGGTTCGTGATCCGGGTGAACTCGATGGATTTGCACAATGTCTTGCTGACAAAGGTGTGAAATTCTACGGAGCATTTTGGTGTCCTCACTGCCAAGCTCAGAAAAAACTCTTTGGGAAGTCAGTCAAAAAATTACCATACATAGAATGTTCAACAGCAGATGGTTCTGGACAGCTTCAAGTTTGTAAGGATCAAAAAATTGAAGGATACCCAACTTGGGTATTCCCTGACGGTGAACGGGTTGTCAACGAACAAAGTCTTGAAACATTAGCAGAAAAGAGCCAATGTGCGCTCCCTGTAAAATAATATGGAGGCTTTTGTTGCATCTTGGAATACATTGGTTTCGATTTCAGTAATCGCACTTGATATCGCGCTTGTTGCGTTCGTTATTGTGCGCTTTGCACCCGGCCTTTCATACACAAAAATAGAGAGTACGATCCACACATACCGAGTAGGTATTGTCACTGTAATCACCGCCCTTGCAATGATTGGGAGCCTCGTGTATTCAAATATAATCGGTTATCCACCGTGCTGGCTGTGCTGGATGCAGCGTATTGCAATATATCCGATTGCCATCCTTGGCATTACTGCACTTGTCAGAAACGAAAAAACAATTATTCCATATATTAAAGTACTTGCATGGACAGGTTGGGTCATTGCACTGTATCACATCTTTATCTATTACACGGGCTATTCACCATTACCTTGTGACGCGAGTGCAACATGCACCGCACGATATGTATACGAGTTCGGCTTTATGACCATACCACTTATGTCATTTAGTGTTTTAAGTGCGGTACTCGTTGTCATAGGAGCACGCAAGGGTGAGCACACAGTATAGTTTTCCACAAGAAAACTTTACTCTTTGAAAACTCGGGCGTATACTATAAGAGAACGTTATGTAGATGCATCTGTCACCAAGTGACCCACTTCGGGAAATTAATACGTGACACAGATGTGTCGAAGAGTATACACTCTACTTAGTTCACTATCACAGAGTTCTTTCTCTAAAAGGCAAAGAGCCTCATGCGAGATATTGATCATTGATCGATATTTCACACGAGGCTCTTTTTTCTTTATTTAGGAGAGTATTTCAAGGAGTGTCTTCTCTAAATAAAGTGAGTAATCATCATAAAATCTATACGTCTCTACACAAACAATACACGCAGTATATGCACCAAGGATGTCATGATTTTTCCACGACGCAAGACCACGAGAAACCTTACTTAATACAAAAGGTTTTAAATCCGTTTTTTGTTTATCTTTTGGAAGCTCATTTGTTTTGGTAACTAATGTGAGCGTTTTCATTGCCCAAATAATAGCATTTTCTATCTCTTCTACAGGTATTCCATATTCGGTTAATTTGCAGAATGTAACCCATGCTTCTTTTTTATCATGAGCAAATATGGCGTCCGACAAAACAAACGGTGAGAGCAGTGGTCTGTCGGTATATACATTCTTTTTATCCTCGGGACAAGCAAGAACTTTTACACCATGTTTTTCAAGAAGTTCGAGTATATCAGCATCTATATTATTTTCAGAGATAACCAAAAAGAGAGTTTTTGATGTAGCAACGACATCAATGTACTTTACAAGTGTTTTCCAAAGTTCCTCGTTATCTTGGACGTGCGCAATACTCAACCCAGTCATTTGTCCAAAAAGAGAGACACTCGAGGCTTGCGCCAGTAATTCTTCTGAGGTATATGAAAGAGCATCTACTCGTTCTACTGGAAAAGATGCACTTTCTATAATCTTTTCAAGTGCTTTTGTTTTTTTTGTGTAATTATCACCATAGATAACTGTGAGCATATTAGAACTTTACTTTCTTCTTATAGTCACGATATCCTTCACCGTATTTCTCTACAAGAATCTTCTCTTCTTTCTTTAAGAAGAAAACCTTAGCAACAACAAACGCAAGTAACGTAGTGAGCACGAGCCATACCGATCCTACAATAAAACTATATCCAAGGAACATAATACCTATACCATAATGTGTTGGACTTCGAGTAAACGCGTATGGTCCATGAGCAAAGGTATCTATAACAGACTCCGCTTCATATCGTAACTTTCTCGTCTTACTTGAAGTTTTTTGTGCCCATAAAATAAGTAGTGGTCCGATAAACAAAAAAAGTGTTCCTATAAATTTTAAACCGCTATTAGGAAAATGAACAGGAAAATATAACTCCCCAAGTGAGCCAACAACAAGTCCTACAAAGAAGACCATATATGAGTGACCGAGAACACTATGTACAAGATTTTTGGGATTTATTGAAAACATAAGAAAACAATGTATCTAAGGGCACCTATCACTTGAGTATATCACAAAACAAACGTCTAGGTTATTTTAGCTCTCCCCAACTTGAACCTATCCCTACTGACACGCGGAGCGGAACGTGCTCTCGACCTTTTAAGAAAGCTTCTGGAATAGCGTGTTCCATGGCTTCGGTAACAATTTTCTGAACTTTAGATTGAACGGACGTATCTACTTCATAAACAAGTTCATCATGCACTTGGAGCACGAGTTTTGCTTTATCTTGTAATTTTGCATCTATAAGTGCTTGTTCTGCTTTTATCATACCAAGTTTTACCACATCTGCTGTCGCCGTGCCTTGTATAGGTGCATTTATTGCCATACGTTCTGCCATAGCACGCACAAAAGGGATTTTTGATGTTAATCCAGGAAAGTACCGTTTGCGACCAAACAACGTTTCTGTGTATTTTGTTTTCTGTGCTGTGGCAATAACACCATCAAGATACGCTTGTATTTTAGGAAATTGGATAAAATAATTATTGTAAAACTCTTGCGCTTCCGCACGCGTTGTCCCAAGATTTTGTTGTAACGCAGTCACGCCCATACCATACAAAATACCAAAGTTAATAACTTTTGCGCGACGACGCATTTCATGGGTAACTTCCGCTTCAGGAACACCAAACACGCGAGAAGCTACTGCAGCGTGTACATCTTTACCATCGCGAAAAACTTGTGCAAGATATTCATCACCGGAAAGCAACGCAGCAATGCGGAGTTCGATTTGAGAATAATCAAGTGACATAAGTATATGTCCAGGAGGTGCAACAAACCCATACCGAATTTGCTTTCCCAAATCACTTTTTATAGGAATATTTTGTAGATTAGGATCTTGTGAAGAAAAACGTCCAGTTGTAGTTCCTGCTTGATTGAATGTAGCGTGGATTCGACCGTCTTCTTTAACCAAAAGCGGAAGTGTATCAATATACGTAGATAACAACTTTGTAAGCTCTCTATACTGTAATATACAATCAACAATCGGATGTATATCTCGAAGTTTTTCTAACTCACTTTCTCGAGTCGATCGAGCACCTCCTGTAGTTTTTTTAAGTTTTTTACCTCCTCCAGGAGCAAGTTGTAGTTCATCGAAAAGAACCTCACCTAACTGCTTCGACGAATTGATATTAAACTCACGTCCTGCGTGTTTCCAAATAGTAGCTTCTAGTGTTTTGACTTCTTTATGATATGTAGTTCCAAGTTTTTTGAGAAACGGTACATCCACCAAAATACCCGTGTCTTCCATATTTTTAATGACACGCATGAGTGGCAATTCAATATGCTCATAGACATATGATAAACCTTCGTCGTGTATCGCTTTGAGAATATTTGCTTCTGCTTCGTCAAAGGTCTTACTTTTCTTGAAAGCGAGAATATCTTCAATGGTGGGATTAGTCAGTTCAGAGTTTAACAACCACAATGCGATAGAGAGCTGTTGTACTTTTTGCGGATCATATACCACATTATCTTTCTTTTCATTATCGATAGACACGACGACATTGTCAGTAAAGTTGCTTTTAACACGATTTATAAGCGTTCTAAACTCAAGCTCTCTAAAAAGATTTTCTATTTTCTCTAAATCAAGTCCTTCTCTAAACGTGCGCTCAGGAATAGTAAACGTAATAGGTACATCACGACGAATGGTTGCAAGTGTTTTAGAGAACAGTGCTTCATCTTCACCAGCACGCAATAGTTCTATAATTCTGGGGCTAATACCAACGTCTCTAAAGGGTTGATCGCTTTTGGCAAGAATTTTGTACATGTTCTCAATAGTACCGAAGGTCTGAATAAGCGTCATACCGGTCTTTTCACCTATACCAGCAATACCTATAATATTATCAGACGTATCACCTCGAAGCCCTTTATAATCTGGCAAAAGTTCTGGCTTGAAACCAAAACGCTCAATCACTTTTTCCTCATCGTATAGAATCGTATCATTAAATCCCTTCTTGAGAGTAAACACTTGTACGTTCTTACCAGAAACAAGTTGTAGTGTATCCATATCACCAGAAGCAATCACCACTTCTATATCTTTTTTGTTTTTAACTTGTTCTACAATAGTGCCTAGACAGTCATCTGCTTCGAATCCTGGTGCATCATATATAGGAATATTAAATGCAGCAAAGACATTTCTTGAACTCTCAAGCTGTCTAATGAGTGCATCATCTGTTTTACCTCGAGTACCTTTATAGGCTTCATACGACTCATGACGAAATGTCTTCTGCGGAAGATCGTAACACGCGATGACATACGCTGGTTTTAGATCATTTATGATGCGTATAAGCATCGTACAGAGTCCATATAACGCACCTGTTGGTTCTCCCGTACTTGAAGTAAAATCAGGCATACCATGATACGCACGATGGATAATTGCGTGGGAGTCAAGAAGAACAATACGTTTTTTGGGTTCAGTAGTTCGTGCAGCCATAATACCAGTATACCACGAATCTTATATAGTATTTATCTAGAAAGAAATAGAGCGACGATTTCCCGCATATGCAAGTTTTACAGAAATAAAATGCTTTGGCAAAAGTTCTTTTATTTTTTCTGGCCATTCGACAACGATAAGGTTGTTTTTATCCCGGGCATACATTTCCCACCCAAGAGTGCGCAGTTCTGCTGACTTTTCTAAACGATATGCATCTATATGTATAAGTTGTTTCCAAGAAGCATTTTTAGGCAACGTGAAAAATTTCATTACAATAAATGTAGGACTACTTACCCGAGAACGAACGCCCAAGACTGTTGCAATGGATTTTGTCAGAGTGGTCTTCCCGGCACCGAGTGTACCAGAAAGTGCGATAACTGTCGCACCAGTTTGGTTTCTCTTGGTATGCGCAACTTTTACGAGATCTTTTGCAATATCTTCCCATTCATCTTCTTCGATAACACGTTTCATAAACATAGTGTAACACAAAAACAAAACCCACCGCATAGGTGGGTTTTGTTGGTATGAGATACGTTTATATCTTTTTATCGGTGATATCCATTTGATGTTCCCAGATTGAGATCATCGATATGCGGAGCATCTGCGTGACGTCGATCTATATAGACAGGTGTCCAAAGACGACGAGCAAGAAGGATAAGTCCAAGAATAACAAGGAAGAGTAGCAACCACCCCAACAATGTCCCTGGAAGGAATCCTGTACCAAAGAGTGCAAGACCA
>CAZQCV010000025.1:0-7448 GCA_964591665.1 uncultured Candidatus Saccharibacteria bacterium | reverse complement strand
CCGCCAAACAAAAACATGCAGTATCACTGCATGTTTTTTCAATTACTCTTTTTCTGACAAATCGGTTGGTTGCTTTTTTAATGTCTCAACATACATAATGATAGCCTCTCTCATTTTCAGGATCTTAAACGATCTTGTAATAAAAGAAATCTTTACTACAACTTCTCCTTTGTCGTTGTAATCAAAATCCATTTTATATCGAATCCCTGCGTATCCCTTGAAATGTCCCACTTTTGTCATAGCACGTTTCGGTAACAGTTCTTTGAGGAACACTTCAATCTTTGTAATCCATGATTGAAAATCATCAGTAAAAGCAGCACGTGTATACAGAATATGTAGCGACAGCTTGCGATAATCATCAGATTTTAATTGCTGTTGCTCTATAGACTGACCCAAAAACATAAAGTTTGGTATATTGTACAGTTTACTATTGTGATCACCGTTTTCATCCTTGCCTGCGAGTGACGTATATAATGGTTTTATTCGTACAATCTCTCCGAGAAACCCGTTGATTTTGATATCATCACCGAGTTTAAAGTTTGAAAGAATATAAAAGTACGTAATAAAAGAAGTGAAAGCCTCACGAAGTGCGAGAATAAATGCACCGGCGGCAACAGCAAGAAGACTGAATACTCGCACGTTATATGCACCAAGAATCATAAGCATACCGAGGATAAATGCAATGAATCGAATGACATCAACTTGTTGTAGTTGACGATAGTGCTCTAGAGACACATCTTCGATTTCTTCAAGAGAGTTAATGGAAGATTTTTTATCTTGATATTCTTTACTCTTTTGTCGTTTGAGACGACGAAGCATAAGTTCAATAATAGTAAATACGAGAATGAGCACCCCTGCCCCAATATGCTGACCAGACGTAAATGTTCCTAAAAATTCAATCATATGTCCAGTATACCAAATACCATAATTTTTAAAACAAATAGACTTTATATTTTTTGTTTAGTACTATATCAACATATATGAAGAACATAATTAAAGTTATTATATTTACGATTCTTTTTTCATTACTATTCTTTTTGGTACGACATCCGAGTTCTTGGTGGTATCAGGATACTACGGCATTACTTGCGGAAATTGGCGGATTAACTTATCTGTATTCAACCGTTGCAACAATCTTTGCACTTCTTGCAGCGTTCGTCATTCTAACCGAATCAGAGCGTTGGAATAAACTCAACGATGCAATTAGAGGCGAACTCACAGAGTTATACGAGCTATATCTTTGGTCAAAACATTTTTCTGAGAAGAACAAAATCGCTATACAAAAAAATATTATTATGTATCTAGAAGGAACAATCGAGGCAGGACTACTACCAGAAACGCAAGACAATCCAAAGATGATCACTGTAATGAAAGAAATACACAACAATGTGTATGAGACTACAAAAGAGGCTCCAACACTTACCGAAAATACATTTGCAATTTTTACTGATCTTTTGAAAAAACGAGAAGAGCGACTTGAGTACAGCGCGATGCATTTACCACCAATACTCAAACGCACATTTGTATTTAGTAATATTCTTACGATCATACTTTCTATGATGATTGGAGTACGAGATTTTTGGCTTAATTATGTTTTTATGCTATCAATAGCCGTTCTTGGATATATCATATATCTCCTCGTTGACGATCTCGATAACCCCGTACAACCAGGAAACTGGCAGTTAACCACCAACCAATACAAAACATTACTTGAGAAGATTCAGGCTGAAAAACAAGAGTAGTTTACTTTATCTTCTTTACATGGTATAGTTCTATACGTAAGGTTTATCTTATCTTTAGTTCTCGTGTTTTGTGTACTTGTTAGTAGGCACTCACCTGATGAAGTGGAGAAGCTTACTATTAGTAATTAGGTACAAAGAACAGTATGGCAATAAAACTCTTTGTTGGTAGTCTCGCATGGGCAACAACCGACGAATCTCTTAATCATCACTTCGCACAAGCAGGAACAGTAGCTTCTGCTCGCGTTGTAACAGACCGAGAAACAGGTCGTTCACGAGGTTTTGGCTTCGTTGAAATGTCTTCAGACGATGAAGCACGAAATGCTCTTGCAACACTCAACAATACAGAACTTGATGGACGAACTATCAACGTTTCTGAAGCTCGCCCACAAGAAGAACGCCCACAACGTGATGGTGGAAACTATCGCCCACGTGGAAACTTCAACCGCGATCGCAACTAATACACTACATAGTAGCGAAAAAACACTCATCTCACGTGATGAGTGTTTTTTATTGTCACAAAACAAGATATACTACGTTATACATATATGATATCCCTTGAGACAGATTTATATGCTGCAGCCGATGGAGACCAGGAGGCTTTTGCGCGTATCTATGAAAATTGGTACACAGACCTGTTTCGATTTGTAAAAGGGCGTGTATCACGGATCGAAGATGCAGAAGATATTACCCAAAACGTATTTATTAAACTTTTTAGCGCAATCAAAGAACAACGTATTACGCACCTTTCAAAGTCTTTTTTCTTTACCGTAGCACGTCAGATTTTGATAGATCATTACAGGCGAAAATCTACACACGATGTCGTATCAGATGAAGTTGTACTCGAACATGGTGATACAGAGGATATAGAACTTCCTTATGGAGAAAACATAGACATCGAAAATATATTAGAGAAACTCACCGAAGACGAACGAGAACTTATCACCCTGCGGTATTGGAACGATCTCTCAACAGAAGAAATAGCAACCATCATAAACAAAAAACCAGATGCAGTGAGACAAGCAATCTCAAGAATTATAAAAAAAATGAAAACCTACATATGAAAGAACACAATCACAACACAATAGAAACAATGCTCCGCGCATATGGTAAAAAACAGATTCCGTCTCGTTCGTCTTTTGAACAGACCCTCAACCGTATACAAAACATAAAGAAGTCCCCTGTCCGTTCTCCCTTTATGTCGTTTATAGGATATGCCATACCCGCAGTACTCGTACTTGTACTTGTACTCGGTGCAACACATAGAAAGAAAGACGTTGCAGTGATCATTGAAGCTGGACGACCTGAAACTATCGAACCGATAACACAAGATGAATTTGAAAATGAAATGGCACTCAATGAACAAGATAGTGAACTCGAGGCGAGTCTTGCGCAAACACTCGTCGATGATGAGCAGACAATGCTCTAAATCGTTGTTTTTGTTTCAGGCTCTGTGATACAATATCTATATGAGTAAAGACGATACTGTATTTTCTTGGGAAGTAGACGAATACATAGAACGAGATCGTTCAAACGACTGGTTTTGGACCGTGGGACTAATTGTCCTTACGGGTATTGTGATTTCAATCATCTTGAAAAACTTCGTCTTTGCTATGTTTCTCCTTGTCGCCGCAGGAACACTTTCTGTATTTATTTTCCGAAAGCCAGAACGTCTCGCCGTGACTATAGACAATCGTGGTGTACAAATAGAACACACCTTTTACCCTTACAAAGAACTTAAACAATTCTGGGTTGAACCAGAAGAAGGAGGTAGAAATGGCGTACGACAGGTATTCTTTATGACGAGTCGTACGGTAATTCCTGAACTTTCTATTGAACTTACAGAAGACGTCGATGCAGACAAACTTCGTTCATACCTCCTACGCAAAATACCTGAAGGCGAAATCCAAGAATCTCTTGCACATCAAGTTATGGAGTCACTTGGATTCTAAACAGAAAATCAAAAACGCCCTGGTTTATGCTTTTCTCTGAGTGAACTTGTACACCTCATCGACAACAACAATAGCAAGACACACAACAAATACTCCCAAAAATATTTCACATTTAATAACTTCCGTAGAAAGAAGTTTATTTCCTATAGGAGAATAAATACTCAATGTCAGCAAAACCATCTCGAAACCAAGTGCGACCGTAAGATATATATTGTTGAAAATATTATACGTCAGCATAGAAGCCATCCCCTTGCGAACATTGAGTGCGTTATACCATTGGAAAACCGTCACGACACATAGCATAATAGTACGAGAGATTTCAAGGGTATATGATTTTAACATCATATAAAAGGTACCGAGCGAAACTCCTGCCATAGTAGCTGCCATCAAAAACATTCTTCGATAATCCTCTGCTTTGAGCAACGCGCCTCTGTATTTTTTATATCCATATGTTTTAAAAGAAGGTTCTGCCTTTTCTTGTGCGATAGATACGTCTAAAAATCCATCTGTAATTAAGTTGATCCATAAAATCTGAACGGGCAACAAAGGCAATGGAAGACCGATCGCAATAGAACCAACAACAATAAGGATTTCTCCGAGAGACGTAGAGAGTAAGAATATAAGTGTCTTTCGTATGTTTTCGATAATGGTTCTCGCTTCAAAGATACCATCTCGAATATTTGAAAAACTGTCTTCGACCAAAATAAAATCTGCGGCTTCCTTGGCGACTTCTGTACCGGTCTTCCCCATAGCGATACCAATATCTGCGAGTGCGATAGATGGTCCATCGTTTACTCCATCACCAGTCATCGCAACAACATGACCTTGGGCTTGTAGACGTTCAACAACACGAAGTTTATCTAGTGGATTAGCACGAGCAATAACTTTTATATGTGAAAGTTTTGCATCAAGTTCGTCATCTGAAAATGATGCAAGTTCTTTACCCTCTATAACCAGATCAGTATGATCATCGGTGAGAATACCAACATGCTTGGCAACGTGTGTCGCGGTATAAATATTATCTCCGGTTATCATAAGTATCGAGAGACCAGCTTGTTTACAATCTGCGATAGCCTCGACTACGTCTCCACGGATAGGGTCTTCGAACACAATGAGTGCAAGCGGTGTTACGTTTTCAACCGAGAAATCCTCATGTTCTTGTACTTTTTTAATACCAATCGCCAAAACACGAAAACCCTGTTTTACTAAACCATGAAACACTTGGTGGTCTTTCACAAATAATTCTGGAGCACCTTTATATACTTGTATACGTGTTTCATGTTCAAGCACATATTCTTTGGCATTAAACTTGTTCTCACTCATAAAAGGCAACTCTTTCGATGAGTTCCAATACGCAAACGATTGTATATGCTCAGAAACTTTTAAATCCAAAATATCGCCAACACTGTCTTTCCCAACTTTTTTGATATCGAGAGAATGTGCGATATATTCTACGAGTTCATCTCGACTGTACTCGGAAAGATTGATAATTTCTTTTACCACAATATCACCTTTTGTAAGCGTTCCTGTCTTGTCTGTACAGATATATGATACCGTTGCAAGTGTCGCACCAGAAGGAAGATTTTTGAGAAGACCTTTTACCTTGCTTATGCGCCAAGCTCCCACTGCAAGTACAACCGTCACTACGATAGGTAGCCCTTCAGGGATTGCAGATACTGCCAAAGAGATAGCAGTCTTAAAAAGACTAAAGAGAGGCACCTCACGAATCAAGCCAATAACCACAAGGGTACACACTGAACCAAGAACGATCTCAAGTATTGTCCGTACAAGTTTCTTGATTTTCTGTTCTAGTACGGTCTCATTGTTTACATTCTCTAGAATATCTTTACTTAACTGACCGATAAGCGTCTGTATCCCAACTTTATCGACAACAAATACACCAGACCCAGAGATTACAACCGTCGACCTAAACACCTGATTATGCTCGTCGGTTTTTGTCATAGGCATCGACTCACCGTTTATTTTGCTTTCATTGATACGGAGGTTATTGTGCTCAACCAGCACACCATCCGCAGGGACAATATCACCCGCAGAAAGTACGACATAATCACCTACCACCACCTCGGCAATAAAGATTTCCTCGATGATTCCATTGCGAATTACTTTCGTACGAGATCGAGAAAGACTTTTTAGTGAATTCAACACATTGTTCGCTTTCCTATTTTGAACAGTGCCAATAACTGCGTTTACTACCGTGACGATCATGATTACAAACGTGTCAGCGTATTCACCGAGAACTGTTGTTATTACCGCAACAACAATAAGCACATAGATGAGTGGATTATTGAATTGTTTCAAAAAAGAGATAAAGAGAGAATCTGTCTTCTTTTCAGGAAGTGTGTTTACTCCATGAGCATGACGAGACTGAGAGGCTTCAGCGCTAGTAAGACCAACATATATAGTATCCATATTTTTATACTATCATAGTGTGGTCTAAAATTTAAAACATTGTTATACAAATGCTATGAGACGAACAGGTGCTTCAGTCCCGTCTTTTATTTTCATCGGAAGTACGGCAATCTTCGCACCTGTTATCGGAAGTTGTTTTGCTTGCGCGATATTTTCTACGAGATACTTCCCTGCCCCGAGTATCGCTCTATGTACAGGAAAACCATCCGCGCCAGTATCCGCAGAAAGCGTGTCTATGCCTATTCCTGTAATACTTCTTTCGAGTAGGAGTTTTGCTACGCTTTCGTGAACACTTGGAAATTTGTGACTATTAATATACCGCTCTGGTTGTTCCCAATATTTATCCCATCCTGTATAAAAAATAACAAACGTATGCTCTTGTATTTGCCCGTGTTGTTTTTCAAATAGCGAAACATCTTCTACGTTGATCACATATGACTCATCAGCTTTTTCAGATACATCTATAACAACACATTCTGTTATAAGCTCACTCAATAATAATTGATCAATAGTTTTTTGTCCGTCGAAACAGTGTGCTGGCGCATCCATATGTGTACCCATACCACCGCGAGTCTTTATTTGTTGGGTTCTAAAAAGATCAGGACCTGTGCAGTCTTTATAATCTGTTTGTATAGAGAGCGTAAACCCGCAATCTCCATCCCAGCAAGGAATGTCGGACGAGAGCGTATGAGTGAGGTCAATTGGTTTTTCCATATACGATAAGTATAACAAATAACTTATGATGTGGCATATTTCACCACCTCATCTAGAACTTGATCTATCGGTAGCGATGCATCGATAGGAACAGCACCTTTTGCGATAAGTCCTGTCTCGAAACCTTCATACCAATCAAGCATATGATCTCGAATGGCTTTGTCTTTGCCGAAGGTGTTATTCGTTCTATTCTTTAATCGTTCCAAAAACACTTCTGGTTTACATTGGAGCAAGAGCACTATATCAAATACATCAATATACTCACTCTGGTTTGAGGTAATTCCTAAAACAAAAACAATCTCTTCATCTACATCCATGAGTTCTCTCAAGTACGCCGCATCGCATACCCATTGGTGTTTACTGGTAAACTCTCTGGTGAGTTCTGCTTTACTTTCAACTTTCTCTTTAGTCTCTCGATCCACCCACGAACACAGACCGTCGGTTTCATCAATACTGATAGTATAAAAACCTCTTTTTTGTAATTCTTCAGAAACTGTAGTTTTCCCTGTCCCTGCGACACCTGTTATATAGATCTTTTTCATTTTTTAAGTATAACAAATACGCTTTAATTTTTCTCATATTAAAGGATGTTATAGAATACTTACAATTGGTG
>CAZQCV010000024.1:0-7887 GCA_964591665.1 uncultured Candidatus Saccharibacteria bacterium | reverse complement strand
GCGTCGGTGGTAGAGTGGTCAATTACAACAGACTGTAAATCTGTCGCCTTCGGGCTACGAAGGTTCAAATCCTTCCCGGCGCACTAATTTATGATCCATCCATATTTCATTATTATTTCACCCATACTAAGTTCAATAGGGATGTTTTTGTATATCCGAGACATGGCATATGGCACAACAAAACCAAACCGTGTTAGTTTTTTCTTATGGGCACTTGCGCCTATCGTTGGAGCACTTATTTCATTTTCACAAGGCGCAAGATGGTCAGTAATACCCGTGCTTCTTGCAGGACTCGGACCAGTTTTGATTCTAGCTGCATCATTCATTGTAAAACAAGGATATTGGAAGTTAAGTGCTCTCGATTATGTATGTGGAGCACTCGCACTCACTACATTCTTTATCTGGCTTGTTGCAAAAGACCCGGGTCTTGCACTAGGATTTGCTATTGCAACTGATTTACTCGCATATATTCCAACTATGGTAAAAGTGTATACACACCCAGAAACAGAAACTTCTTGGGCGTATATACTACCAACATTTGGAAATATGGTAGGTCTACTGATCTTGAAAGAATGGCATTTTACACACTATGGATTTAGTATGTATCTTATTGGGGCAAATACACTCTGTGTTTGTTTAATATATAGAAAGAAACTATATGCACTATTCCGATACTTTTCGAGAATTTAGTCGATAACACCAGTACGAGATACCAAAAAGTGTAGTAAAAAGAAGCACGAAGGTAAGAGATCCCCTTTGTGTTATCACTGTGACACCATGCTCATATAATGAACCAACAAGATCACTTGGTCGTGTAAACAAATGCCAACTATTAAATCGAGGGAATCTACCTAGATATACACCAAAACCAGAGAGCATCACTGCAAGGACAATCACAACTCTAGTAAACCAACGCGATGAAATACGTTGTAATATTTTTCTACCTTCTTCTAGAGCAATCACACCGATCACGAGTGAAAATACCGCAGAAGAAAAAAACATTATTATATCAATCCAATACTGATCTTGTGTTTTATACCGCAAATGAATAAAGTCTGTGATAACATACGGTGCGTTCGGCAAGAACAAAAACCAAATACTAAACAAAAAGTACTGAATATAACGAGGAAACGTGATTAGAGAAAGCAGTATAACTACAAGATACGGTATACAAGCAAGAAAGATATTCCACATGAGAAACAAATACTGCAAAGAACCAACATACCACACACGAAAACAGATACACAGTACAACCGCAATGAGACCGAGTGTAAGGCTTTGCAGATGTGGTATGTGTGTTTTCATATTGTTATATTACTTTTTTTAGACGCGAAGCACGAACAGTTTTTTTGTCGAGTATTAATTCTCCATTTTTCATAATAACAGATACCGTATCGCCCTTACTCATATTTTTACTGATGATAAACATCGCGACAGGATTAAGAATCTTTGTTTGAATCAAGCGATTTAACGGCCGTGCGCCATACTGAGGGTTGTACCCTTCTTGCGCAAGGAAAGATCGTGCTTCTGATGAAACAGTAAGTATAATATCTTTCTCAAGAAGACGTTTAGCAACCTGTTCAAGACGGATATCAACAATGGTTCGAATAATTTCTGGAGAAAGAATATCAAACATAACAATCTCATCAATACGGTTAAGAAATTCTGGGCGGAAGTTATCTTTCAGAGTATCAAGAACCTTTTCTTTCATACCCTGATAGTCGTCATGAGAGGTATTGTTGGTGAATCCCATGGTCTCCATCTTTTGAATATACTGACTACCAAGGTTTGAAGTCATAATGATGACAGTGTTTTTGAAATTTACGACACGACCTTTCCCATCAGTAAGCCGACCGTCATCGAGAACTTGAAGCAGAATATTGAAGACTTCTGGATGAGCTTTTTCTATTTCATCAAACAAGACAACTGAGTACGGACGATGGCGAACAGACTCGGTAAGTTGCCCTGATTCATCATGACCAACATACCCAGGAGGAGAACCTACGAGTTTTGAAACACTGTGTCGTTCCATATACTCTGACATATCTACACGGATGAGTGCTTTTTCATCATTAAACAAAAACTCTGCGAGCGCCTTGGTAAGTTCGGTTTTTCCTACACCAGTTGGACCAAGAAAGATAAAAGAACCTATTGGTTTGTTCGGGTCAGCAATACCGGCACGAGAACGACGAATAACGTCAGCAACTTTAGTAATTGCTTCTTTCTGACCCACAACACGCTTACTGAGTTCGTCTTCCATCCGCTCGAGTTTTGCACGTTCTTCTTCAAGCATTTTTGTAAGAGGAATACCGGTCCAGCGTGCGACAACCTCTGCGATATCTTCCGCGGTAATTTCTTCTTTAAGTACAGGACGATTCTTTTGAATCTTCTGCATGCGTGTAATTTTTTGTTCAAGCTCTTTTTGTAGTTGAGGAATAGTACCATATCGTATTTCTGCAGTCTTTTCTAGATTTGAGTTCATTTCGGCATTTTCTTCGTCAATACGAGCTTGCTCTAATTCTTTTTTAATACGACGGATATCATCTAGTAAGCCTTTCTCATTTTTCCATTTTGCCTCTAGCTCTTTTGTTTTTTCAGTTGTATCAGCAATTTCTTGGTCCAATTCTTTAATACGATTTTTTGTATCTTTATCAGAATGCAATCCAGGTTCTTTTTTGAGTGACTCTTTTTCTATTTCAAATCTTCGAATTTTTCTATGCGCTTCATCAAGAATAGGTGGTTTATTTTCTAGAGAGATACGTAGCGTAGAAGAAGCTTCATCAATAAGGTCAACTGCTTTATCAGGAAGAAAACGATTGGTTATATATCGAGTACTAAACTGAACCGCAGCGACGATAGCATCGTCAGTAATACGTACACCATGATAGAGTTCGTACTTTTCTTTTAAACCTCGTAGAATAGCAATAGTATCTTCGACGCTTGGCTCTTCTACGTACACAGGCTGAAATCGTCTCGCAAACGCAGGATCTTTCTCTATATGTTTTTGGTATTCTTTAAGAGTCGTTGCGCCGATCGCACGAAGTTCCCCTCTTGCAAGTGCTGGTTTGAGCATGTTTGATGCATCAAGAGATCCCTCTGAAGCTCCTGCTCCAACAATAGTGTGAATTTCATCCATAAAAAGAATGATTTTGTTATTAGAACGCTCGATTTCTTTCATGATCGTTTTGAGACGCTCTTCAAATTCTCCGCGATACTTTGTACCAGCAAGAAGAAGCCCTAGATCAAGAGAAACAATTTCTTTATCACGGAGAGATTCTGGAACATCTCCCTTTGCAATACGAATTGCGAGGCCCTCAACAACGGCAGTTTTTCCTGTACCAGCTTCACCGATAAGAATAGGATTATTTTTTGTTCGACGAGAGAGAATCTGCATAACACGCATAATCTCTGTATCACGTCCAATCACAGGGTCCAGTTTATCTTCTTGTGCAAGTTTAGTAAGATTGCGTGTGTACTTGGTAAGGTGTCGCATCTTCTTCTCAGCTATACCTGTATCAGCTTTTTGTGAGCGAAGTTCCACCACCAGTGTTCGCACATTTTCGACATCAAGTTTAAATCGTGACAAGATTTCTCGAGCACCGTTTGGAATTTCAAGTAACGCAAGGAAAAGATGTTCAGTACTTACAAACTCATCCTTCATAGTAGCAGCAGTCTTTGCTGATTGCTCAAGTACCTGTGCAAGGTCTGGAGTTAGATACATCTGAATAGAGGGAGAAACAGTCGTTCGTGATTCTGGTTCATCAATAGCTTCAATAATCGAATCAGTAAGCAGTTCGACATCGATTTCTAGACGTTCGAGGAGTGACAAGATTAATGATTCTTCTTGAAAAACCAAAGCAGCAAGCAGGTGGACCGCATTAACGTTATTTTGCCCACGCTCAATAGCAAGCTCATGTGACTTACGAATAACTTCTTTTGCTTTTGTTGTAAAGTGATTAAATGGAGGCATACGACTAGTATACATCAAAATGTGCATTTTTGCATCTCTTAAAATATCTTTGATTTATTGCACTTTTGGCAAAATCTCTTTGAGTTTCATTGCAAAAAGTACTATATCTTTTTGGGTTGTTGCTCGTCCCAAACTGACACGAACAGTGCCACCGATACTGAGCGCGCGATCTCCATACATCGCTCGAAGAACATGCGAAACTTCATCAAGATCTGCGTGACATGCACTTTTTGAGGATACCGCAAAGCCCTGCGCATCGAGATATAGAACAATCATATCAGAGTCGACATTTGGAATACTGAAGCTAACAATACCAGGGATACTATACTCGGCTCCTTCATCACCGTGAATGATTATTTGAGGTGTGCATTTTTTAAGTTCAGAAATAAGTATGTGTTTTAAATGTGAAACTCGTTCATACTCTTTAGAAACAAGAGATTGCGCTAACTCAACCGCATAAGATGCGGCTACAATTGCAGGTACGTTTTCAGTGCTCGCACGTATTCCCTGTTCTTGCCCCCCTCCGAACATAAGAGGCTCAAGATACACATGTCGTTTTTTAAACAAAAAGCCCACACCTTTTGGTCCATACAATTTACCACTTGAAAAAGTAAGTAAATCAACTCCTAATTTTTGAACATCGAGGGAGAGATAGTTACACGCCTGGCTTGCATCAGTATGCACATACGGAAATGGTCCCGTTGTGCGATTGTGCTTGATTGCATGGCGAACTATCTTTGTAATTTCTGCGATAGGTTGTACTGTACCGATCTCATTATTAACGAACATTACAGAGACAAGTACTGTTGTCGGTCGAAGCATTTTTTTAAACAGATCAAGATCAATAACACCCTTCTCTGTAACGGGGATATATTCAACAATAACACCTTCTTTCTCGAGTTGTTTAACAGCTTCTATAACTCCAGCATGTTCAATTGAGGAAACAAGCACATGCATATCTTTAAAAGACTTAGAGACTGGATTTGACCGTACAGCCCGTACAAGACCAAGCAAGGCAAGATTATCGCTCTCTGTTGCACTGGATACAAAAAATATTTCTCTTGGTAAGGCGTTAATACAAGTCGCAATACGTGCTCGAGCAGATTCAAGTGCTTCCAATGAAAACACTCCTTCCTTGTGGAGGCCATGAGGGTTTGCATATAGGTCGCGCAACAGGATTGCATATCTTTCTAATATTTTTACATCAATAGGTGTACTAGATGCATAATCAAGGTATATTCTGTTTTGTGTATTTTTGAAAAATTTCATATAGAACTTTCAGGAACATTGAAAAAAAACCTTTTATAGTATATACTGTATCTCGTTATGATGCCACTCTATGCAGCTATAGGTAGTATAGGAATACTACTCATTATTGTCATTATATGGAATATCCGAACCGAAAAAAGGCTGCGGAAGTTGTTCCGTGGAACAAAGAATCTCTCTATAGAAAACATCTTAACGAACGCGTTGAAGACAATCGAGGATCACGATTCAAGAATTGCAGCTGAGGAACGTCATGGAAAAGTATTGAGCGAACAGATCAGTCAATGTGCAAGAAACATCGTGGTAAAACGATACAGCGCCTTTAATGACGGCACTGCTCAAAACAGTTTTACCATTGCGCTCATAAACGACAGAGGTGACGGTGTTATCCTCTCAAGTTTATACGCACGTGAACGAATGAGCGTATACGCAAAAAATGTTCTTCAGGGGAAAGCCCAAACAGAACTTACCGAAGAAGAAAAAATCGCATTATCAGAAGCATTAAATAAAAAAACAGTATGACTAAACGAGGACCAATAGTTGTAGTAATGGGACACATCGATCACGGCAAGTCGACGCTTCTTGATTATATTCGAAAAACAAATGTAGTAGACGGTGAAGCTGGTGGCATCACGCAACATCTTTCTGCATATGAAGTTAACCACAAAGATGAGACCGGCGAAACACGTCGTATTACATTTATTGATACACCGGGACATGAGGCTTTTTCTAAAATGCGCGAACGCGGTGCCGACATCGGAGATATTGCTATTCTTGTTGTCTCTGCAGAAGACAGTGTAAAAGCACAAACCATTGAAGCTTATAAAACGATCAAAGACAGTGGTATTCCCTTCATCGTCGCTATTAACAAAATTGATAGACCAGGAGCCAACCCAGAAAAAACAAAAATGGATCTTGCAGAAAATGAAATCTACCTTGAGGGTCAAGGTGGAGACGTACCATATGTACTTATTTCTGCAAAAATGGGAACGGGTATTGATGAACTACTGAGCATGATTCTCCTTGTTGCCGATATGCACGAGTTCACTATGGACACAACACGTCCAGCTCAAGGTATTGTCATCGAAGCACATCTTGATGCGAAGCGAGGAACAACTGCAACACTTGTGCTCAAAGACGGTACCCTAAAAAAAGGTATGTGGGTAGTTGCAGGTAATGCAAAAGTAAATACCCGTATTATGGAAAATTTCCAAAATAAAGCGGTTGATACCCTTACCCCTAGTGCGCCTGTACGGCTGGTTGGTTTTGATACATTACCTCAAGTAGGTACGATGTTTAGAGCATTTGACTCAAAAAAAGAAGCCGAAGAAGCACAAAAAGAAGGAGAACTTGCACTCTCTAAGTACGCAATGCATGAAGTATATAGCGATGAGACGGTAGTAATTCCAATTATTATCAAGACTGATGTTGCTGGAACAGGAGAAGCTGTTGAGAAAGAAATAAAAAAACTAGAACAAGAACAACTAAAATTTAAAGTTATCGAACGAGGGGTTGGCGCTATCGGAGAAAATGATATCCGTCTTGCGGGAAGCGATAAACAGAGCATCATTATTGGATTCAATGTAAAAGTAGAAAGTAAGGCACGTGATTTAAATGAACAATACCAAATCCCAATTGAGACATTCACTATTATTTACAAAATAAGTGATTACCTAAAAGAAATCGTCGATGAACGCCGTCCTCGTAAAGAGACTCTTGTCGTTACCGGGCAAGTGAAAATTATAAAAGTCTTTAGCCAAACAAAAGACAAGCAAGTCATTGGCGGCAAAGTTATTGAGGGCACGGTATTGGCAGATAGTCCTGTACGTATCATGAGACGAGAAAATGAAATCGGTAAAGCAAAAATTTTAGAGATCCAGCACAATAAACTCAAAGTAAAATCTATAGAAGCACCGCTTGAATTCGGTATGCAAATAGAATCAAAAACAGAAATTGCCGCTGGTGATATTTTAGAAACATTTAAAGTAGTAACTGACTAATATGGAAACAAGTATTAAACGTCAAGAAGTACTCAGAAGACTTGCTGCAACATTTCTTGAAACACAGTCAAATAGAACCAGTCTTATCTCTGTGACACGAGTAGAACTACTTCCTGATGGGTCACAATTAGTAGTGTATGTATCCGTACTTCCTGAAGCTCAAGAAATAGAAGCTCTAAATTTTTTGAAACGACAACGAAAAGAATTGAAAGAATACATAAAGAAGCATACTAGTATCGGACGTATCCCCTTCATTGACATAGCACTTGACTACGGAGAAAAGAATCGTCAAGCACTTGATAAAATAAAATAAAACTTGTTTTAAAGTGTGTTTCTGTGTATGATGATTGGTATTGGCGTGGTGGCGAAGTGGTAACGCTGCGGTCTGCAAAACCGCCATGCGCGGGTTCAATTCCCGCCCACGCCTCCGTGTCTATTTCAAGATACTTTGCCCGGATGATGGAATAGGTAGACATAGGGGACTTAAAATCCCCAGGCAGCAATGCCGTGTGGGTTCGATTCCCACTCTGGGCACACAACCACATAGTGGTTACAATTACATACATATGCCCAGGTGGCGAAATTGGTAGACGCACTAGTCTTAGGAACTAGTATCGCAAGATGTGAAGGTTCAAGTCCTTTCCTGGGCAC
>CAZQCV010000023.1:0-8045 GCA_964591665.1 uncultured Candidatus Saccharibacteria bacterium | reverse complement strand
TTGGCGGAGGATGTGAGATTCGAACTCACGGTCCCGTGAAGGACGACGGTTTAGTAAACCGTTGATTTAAACCACTCATCCAATCCTCCGTATATTCACTTCGTTCAAACGGAGGTCGCAAAAGCGATACATTGGACTCGTGGTCGGAACTTTGTTCCGGTTTGCAGACAAGTAGTTGTCTACTCACCCATCTCATCCAATCCTCCTTTCTTCATACAAGAAGAAACTTTCCCTACTATATACAAAAAGGATAGATTTTACAAGAAAGACCGAGAGATTATAACCCAGTAACTGTTTTTACAATCTCATCGACCTCTTCCCATCCAGGCAAGTAACTAAAATTGTATCGAGGCGCTGTTGCAAAAACATATTTCGTATTTCGCGCACGTTCTGTTGCTGGAACAGGTGCCGCAAAGGGATGTTGGCCAGATTCTGGATTAGCAGGTGGATACCACGTATTCCATGTCTCAATCGGAATAGCGAGTATAGGCACTTCCATCCGAGGATTTTGTTCAGTTGACTGAGGATGAATGAGGTGTATCTCAAAATATGACCCTTGTGGAGTATCTTTCTGTACCACTGTGGACGAATACCCTTCCCATGACGCTGGAAGTGTGACGGTAAATCCATATGTAGTGTTTGTGTAGACCAGAGGAGAAGTAGTGTTCTGTGGGGTATCAACAGAAGTCTGAGTATCTACAGTAGGAACTAGAGGGCTTCGCTGTGCACCACCCCAAAAAAAGCGAAGGTACCCGAGCAACAAAATCGCCAAAATAAAAAGTAGCGCCATAACATGTTTTTTGTTCATACTATGAAGTATACCACACATCCATATGTCAACAAAAAGCACCAAGTGATCGATGCTTTTTGTTCAAGACTTATTTAGTGAGCGTACCAATCTCAAACCCTGCAAGTATAGAAGCTGGTCTGCCTTGGGTACCGTGTTGGCCGTTAAATGCGCTACTGCCATCCTTGCCACAGATACCGAGAATCTCTTGTGCCCCACCAGGATGCCTACTAATCCAAGACGTAAGATCATACACGACACCATTGATCGCTGAGTAACAGCTGGTTTGATTGTTGTGTACCGCCACTTGCGCAAGAGTAAATGTCTTCGCAGTGGTTGTTGGGGTGCCACCTGCACTAGTTCCTGTTGCTGAAGAAGCAGGAACAGTCGCGTCACCAGTTGTCGCTGCGGTTGGCGCACTTGCGGTATCACCTATCACTTCTTCATTTGTAGAATCTTGGAGGACTGGAGCATCTGTTTTTGATTTAAAAATAAATATTCCCGCGATAATAACAACAGCAATTCCTATAATAATCCATGTATTTTTCATATGATGCAATAAAACTAAACAAATAAATTCCACACAAATATATCGAAGTTCGTTTAGCTACAGGTATATACGTATCGAATGAACATTTTGGTGCAGAGTACATGCGAAGCGATATCAAGATGAGATAAAAGAAAAATGCTATAACAACAGGAAGTTAAAAGGTGCCCCACACATTAAGGATTACAATATTGACAGTACATTGGATCAGCATATTTACCATAGATTGTTATTGGTTGGTTTTGTCTATAGTTACACTTTGTACATAGAAAAACTTCGTATATTGGTAATTGAGTTGGCAATAAACAACTTGAACATTGGAGTCCTTTTTGAATATCAGCAACAACAAACCCTGGTGTATTACACTGAGGACATAGTGACTGAATATTCTTCACAAGATCAATCACTGCAAACTCAATTGCTTTCATTCTCGTTGGGTTCTTGTGCGCACGCATATCTGTTTCTATATATACTTTTTTTGTAAATAAACCACCAAGTAATTTAGATACTATCTCAGAAAGTTCTTTTTCTGTACTTATGTTTTTGTATATATCTGACTTACTATCTTTAGATTTTCTGACAATCACTCCATGCTCTGGAAAACCGATTCTTCGAGCAAAAGCCAGTGCTTCGTCAATATTTTGTATATATTGCCCATCCATATTTGTCTCTTCTGTGCGATAATCTCCCCGTATCTCGAGATTATTTTTAGTATCAATTAAAACAAGCAATTCTAGGTTAGATTGAATAAATGGCACTGATGGATGCGTACCAAAACTACCTTCGCTCGCGACAGCAAGATCGGTTTTTGCTAATTCCATGGCCTTATATGCCTTTTTGCGTGCTGCTTCTAATTGGTTTCCAGACCGTTTAATCTCTCTAGTAAAAGTTCCATATACGTCAGTGTCTAAATTCTCTACAATAATTGGAATCAAACCAAGATGTTTTTCTAGCAACGGAGCAATAATAGATTCTTTTCCATGCATTGTAGCAATCACTATTTTTCTTCCATTAAAAAAGTCTTTACTCTGCATATTATTATTTTAACAAAAATCAATAATCTTCTTTATATTCTTTTGTCTAATTTCTTCTTTTTTTTCAATTAGGTGGGTATCTCTTAGGCAAATACATCAAACGTGTCAGGATTACTGCGGTGTACTCGGGTATGGTACCCGTAGGTTCAACCCTTGTAAGGATATTCTAGCATAAAATACCGTGTCTCATTAAGGTTTGTGGGTCGCAAGGCTACATATTGAGAGATATGGCTATTTATAGAAAATAAGACACAATGAGACACTTTTTATTGGACTCAATTTGTGTCTCACTTTTTCAAAAGCTCAATCTCAATTTTATTCCAAGCAAGATCAGCAGAAACCGGCAAATGCATAGATTTCTCAAGCTTACTGTTATGCTCAATAAACATAGAATGAATCTTTTCTGTCGCTAAATTGAGCTTATTCATAATTCTCTGTATTAAATCAATAACACCAGGGGCAAGAAAGGCATTGCCATCACTAGGATCAAACGGAGGAAATTCCTTTAAAAATTCTGGATCACGCATAATACCTCCACAGTTATTTGGACCGTTGAGATCTAAATAACAAACTTCTAGATACATCTTAAGAGAAGCTTCTAGGCGACCTTCTTTTCGTAACATGTCTCCCATTTGAAACTTAGTATTTCTATATAACCCCCAGTCCATATTTTTCATATGTTCAATAAGGTCTTCATTGAAGAGACCCCACTGTACATCATTATCAGACGGCTCTTTACCACCAAATTTTTTCTTGAGACTTTCTTTCTTGTCTACAAATCTTTTTTCTCCTGCAAGATACGCATCTTGTGTTCCCATTTCTAGTCTCCATTCCTCATCTATCTTTTCTGCTTCATCTTCAGTAACAACAAGTCTAATCTGTTTTGTTGTGGTTCTCACATACATAAATTCACCACAGTGAGGACATTTCGTTTTAGCACCAGGAATTTTCTTTAATGATTTATGACACGCGGGACACTCTGCTTTTCTCTCATCTTTTGGCTGATTAATAACATTCAAAGAAGTCGATTTTGAAAAATCGTTAGTTGATGTTTTTTTCTCAAATAGAAAATCAAAAAATCCCATATATGCAATTATATAATTTTCTAAATTAAATACCTACTTGGTCTGTCAGGGTAATCATTAAAACCATATGTTTCTTGTTTCTTTGTGGTTGGTTCGTTGAAATACAACTCAGGGTGTATTTTTCGATCTTTCTCTATATACTTTTCTTGAAGCTGTTTAAACATTTCTATTCTTGGATAGCCTTCGTCATCCTCTAAGTTATAGATAAGTTCTTCTTGTTCTGGAAAATGAAAGATGGTACCGAAACCCCATCTTGGTACAGTGATTTCAAAATCTTCTGCTCTGTTACCACCAAGAGTAATGGGCATTTTGAATTTTTCCTCCATCTCTTCATCGATACGAACAGATGACATATCGAGTAAATACTCACGAGCAAATACTGTATACATTTCATACATTCTTGGCTTAGGTAATCCTCGTTCAATCTCTTTTATAGATTCAATAGTTGGATATCGAGCTGTCCATAAAATACGATTACAATCATCAAGAAGTGGGTATGCCTTGAAAATACCAGGCATTTGTTTTTTACGAATTGCTTTATATAAGCTGATTACAATAGATGATCTGTGAAGTAAGTTTCCAAGAACTACAATGTTTGTTTTCTCATCCCCGATAGACCACAATTCTCCCATAAACCAGTTATACATTTTATCGATATCATTTCTGTCATTAAAGGAATTCATATCTTCAATGTCGTCACAAATAATAAGGTCTGGTCTGTGGTTACGATATTTCAATCCTCTGATATTTTGCATAGCACCAATGCACATAATCTTAGCTCCGTATTTTGGTATTTCAATCGTGTATGCACCAAAGTCTTCTTTACTTGCTTGAAATGGACCAAGATCGTTTTTTAATAACTCATTTTCTTCAAGCTCTTGTTTTATATTATCGAAATGAGATTGAGATTGAAGTCTTGTCTTTGAAACAATGAGCACTAATTTCTTTTGATGTTTTCCTAGAATACTCCACAGGGCATTAGAGAGGTTCAGAATAGTCGATTTTCCTGAACCTCGAAATGCCATGAACACACTCAGTTTGTATTGGTATTCTTCCGTGGTGCGAAACATCTCTTTATGAAACCATGCGAACTCATGAGTAATATGTCTTTGAAGATAGATACGACAAAACGCCTCGTGGTTTTGGTACACAAGTGCTTGACGAACGGCAATGTCATTAACCACCGCCTCTATAGCTTCTTTAGACATCTTTTTCATAGTTACTTAAAGTGAGCAAGAGCTTCTTTGAGAAGTTCTTTTTGCTGTGCATTTAACTCAATTTTTTTCTGAGTACGATTAAGTAAGTCCTTCTTTTCTTCAGACATAAATCGTGTGTGATTATTTTTGAGCCAAAGTGCAATAGCTTGGTACTTCTTTTCTTTAATAAGGGAAATAAGTTGAGATTCTGAAATATCGTTGATATATTCCACGCCATCAACCTTGGCTTTCTCAACACTATCTTTAAATTCTTCGTCTTCTTGGCACCAGCGATAGAAAGTCGCACGAGAAGTACCAACTCTTTTAATAGCCATTTCAACTATTGGTACATTACGCAAATGCCCCAACAGAATCTCTTTCTGTTTTTGTATTGTCTTTGCGGTAGCCATAAGTTAGTTAATCTTCTTTCTTTTTTTACCAGTGAGTTTTTCCCAACGATCAAGCACGACTTCAGCATAGACTGGAGATTTTTCCATGATGAAGCAACGACGCTCTAATTTGGTTGAAGCGATGAGAGTAGAACCACTTCCTGCGAACGGTTCAAGTACTATTTGTCCTCTTTTGGTAAGATTTTTAATATATGGAATCAGTATCTCTATTGGTTTTACACCGAAGATGATTGCCTGACCCGAAGACTTTTCGTCTGCAGCGTTAAACTCTATGAAGTCAGTAGGGCAGAATTTCTTTCCTTTACCATATGACTCCCAGTGTGGTTTACCTTGTATGGCAAAGAGGGCTGTTTCGTATTCATTTTGAAGAAGTTCTTTTTCTTCTTTTTCATTCATACCTGAAAATTTTTCACTAGTGCCAACCATAGCAATATCATGTTTGGAGAAAAACTTGTGTGCACCGGCATACCCTTGATTACGATTTGGCAGATGCCAGACAATCATGTTTCTGACTTTCCAATACTTTTCCATGCAGTTCCAAATCTCTCTAATATTCTTCCAGTTTTCATAACAGATGATTGAGAAATTTTCGTTGGCTACTTTAGATACATTTGCCATCCATTTTTCGGTAAAGTCGTCTGGCAAAATATCTGTTTCAAGATACTTTCTGTTTTTCTTTGAGCCGAAACCTTCTGTTGGTTTACCGTGTCGAGTTTTACCATTAAGGTAGTCTAGGCGATAAGGGGGATCAGTCATTACCATATCTACTTTTTCTCCACCGCATAGCTTGAGCATATCTTCTTCAATGGTTGAGTCTCCAACCATAAGACGAGAACCATCTAATTCATACGCATCGCCCTTTTTGGCATTTATTTTTTGTATGTTTAACTTTTTTAGTTGTTCTTCTAGATTAAATGGTTCTTCTTTGTCATCTAGAGAAAAAATATTGTCGAGTTCTTCACTTGAGAATCCAATCTCTGAGAGTAGAGACTCATCAAATTCGGCAAGAAGCTCAAAGTTCCATTCACCGAGATTTTTATTAAGACGAATATTGAGTTCGGCTTCTTTCTCCGGAGTGAGATTGAGAAATACAACTGGTACTTCGGTATGTCCAAGTTCCTTACACACTTCAAGCCTGAAGTGTCCTCCGATAACGATATTTTTTCGTTCTTCGTTAGAGTTTACAAGGATTGGATCAACAGCACCGAATCTGATAATACTTTCTTTCAGAGCCTCTTTTTGCTCTTTAGTCCACTTTCGTGGATTCTTTTCATTCACAACGAGTGTGTCTATTGGGACATACTCGATTTTAAGGTTGTTAGACATAATTTTTTCTTAAATTAACTTATAATTTAAGAACGCAAAAGCCACTAAAGTAATAAATCCGAAGATTAATTGCTTTAGTGGCTTTTCGACCTAAAGGTCACCATGCAAGAAACCGACGAATTCAAACGAGTGACGCTCTCGCGTTCACATGCTTGTTTTTTCATACGATTTTTTGCTTGTTGGATAATAATTTTAGATTAGTTGCTTATACCAATCAATTACTATCCTGATTGGATTATAGAACAATTGAAAAATAAAAAGCAAATTAAAAAATATTAAAAATATATCATAGTGATATATTTGATTTATAAAAAGAGCTTACTTTTAGCATCTTTTTGTAAAAAGTTATTTTTATTTCAAGGTGTGGATAACTATTTCAAAACAGTCATTGTAAAAGACTGAATAGCTCTAATACCAGTAATAACTTGATCAATAGAATTTAATTGATTATTGAAATCTTGCTCAAATGATATTGGTGTAACTTCTATACGAAAACAAACTGATTTGCCAGTTATAACTAATTCCATACCATTAAGTAAATGATTATATTGGGTAATCAAATTATCATATTCTAAGGCACGACCACTTAATTCTAAATCAAGATATCCTTTCTCCATTTTATGTATAAGACGAGTGTTTTGTGGCAACCATTTAGGATTAAAATATACAAAAGAAGAAGATGTTGGTTTTACTTTCGGTATTGGCATTCCTGAATCAGGCATGCGTTCAGTTATGTACAAGTAATATTCTTTCCAAAAATTAGTAACTATTTCATCTTTAACTGCTTGATAACCGCGACGTTCTTGATCTATTGCGAGGCGAAGTAGTTCTTGTTTATACCACGAACGAGAATCATTTGTCTGAGCAAACCAATTCCGTATCTTTTCATAAGAAAGAGTGTACTCAAATTCACTTTTATTTTGTATATATCCTTGAGGGGCAACTAAAATAACCGCAGTTGTAATATCAGGACTAGAAATAAGCTCAGCTCGCTTCATATATCTTTCATATTGTGCATCTTGAAAATCAGCATCAACTTTGTTTTCTATCAACAAAAAAAGTTTCTTTTTGCCAGAAGTAAATTCTACTTGAATATCAGTCTCACCAAGTCCGGCTGTTGTTACACTTCTATATGCTTTTGAAAATGAAAAGTTGGGATACTTAATTTCTTCTAAAAATAGTTTTTCAAATCCAGTTTTAGCATATAGCTCTTCAAGAATAAGTAAATCAATATCTCTTTCACGAACTGCCTCGATAATTTGTAATTGATCATTCATGTCACTAAATTTTATTAATATCAAGAATGAGCGACTTAGTTAAATCATCCTTTTTTGAAGAAGTAGAAGTGCCTAAAAAACAATTATCTTTCAGAGAAACTGCTACTCCTCCTGAATAGCCATTAGTAAGAGTTGCTGATGAAATGAAATAGTCGTCTAGGTATCCAACTATTTTTCCCGTAGTGTATGAAATATCATTTTTTGGTTTTCCTTGAGGGTAGCCCATAATAACAATGTCATCTGTTGAATCTACTGTTTTATTTTTACAGTCTCTTTTTTTACTTGAATTTTCTATTACTTCTTTTATATATTCAGTAGGTCTTAATATTTTTAGGCTCTAGACTAGCTAAGCTTTAATTATCTCTAATAATAGCTCCAGTATA
>CAZQCV010000022.1:0-11595 GCA_964591665.1 uncultured Candidatus Saccharibacteria bacterium | reverse complement strand
CATTCTACATTCATCCAAATCGTTTTCCGTTTGCACCACTTCCGGTTGAGTTAGTATCTTTCACTGGATACAACAACAAAGACCAGAATGTGCTCAATTGGGTAACGGCATCTGAACAGAATGTAGATAAATTTGAAGTTGAGAAATCGATTGACGGTTTATCTGATTGGAGCTATATCGGCTGGCAGAAAGCAGTTGGGGGTAATGTCCAAAAAGCATATACCTTCTCTGACAATCAACCTGTTGTTGGAAATAATTACTACCGATTAAAAATTATTGATAATGACGGCACATTTACGTACAGTCAAACAATCAATATTCCGATTTCGGAAGCATTAGTAAACGGTTTCGTAAAAATATTCCCGAACCCAACAAGTGGTACGGTGAATCTGCAATTGCAGTCAACAAAAAGTTCAATCACGACAATTGAAATAGCCAATGTCTTAGGACAGGTGGTCTCAACTCGTGAGGCTACGCTTGGTATCGGTGTAACACCAGTTACACTTGATATTAGTTACTTACCGAATGGAACATACTTTGTTTCATTTATGGATGCTTTGGGAACAAAGCATCAACAGAAAATTATCAAGCAATAAGATTGTCTTGGTACAAATTATGCATATACCTGGTTCAGCGATGAACCGGGTATTTTTTATTTGGAAAAATATTAACGGTATAGTATCATCGATCACAGGCCACCTTAGCTCAGTTGGTAGAGCGATGGTATCGTAAACCGTAGGTCCCGAGTTCGATCCTCGGAGGTGGCTCACTGTTTTGACTAATGCTCTTTTTTATGGTAAGGTGAAGAAAAATTATTGTATGCACAAATCATTCAACCTTGAAAAAGTTATCTTTCTTGATCCGTTCAGAATAGGTGACAAAGAAAAACGACCAACAGTGCTAACCGTTGAACAAGCGATTAAGCACACACAAATGCAATCATTCTGGTCTGTATTACCGCCTACGCTTACTGGAATTAACGAATACTTTACTCAAAGTATTCCTGTAGCAGATCAAGACCGTATGGCTGCATTCGATAAACCAATCTTGTTTGCAACGTTACCCGGACAATGTCTCGGTGGTGCTGGTGAAAAGTTCACTATTGAACCAGTACATAATGGAACACTATGGGAACTCAGAACTGTTCCTGTGATATCTACTGCGCTGGAAACCTACCCGACAGCCGTCCATAATGGGTACAGATGGATAAACTCGTATGTGTTTAAACATACAAAAATTTATCCAAAAGATAATTACCGAATTGCCTGTATTGTAGGCAGCATGTTCTAACCACGTTTGTGGTGATAATCTATAATAACTATTCTCTAACCTTGGTTGGGAATAGTTTTTTTATTTTATCTATGGTTTTCGTACTCTTCGGTTGCAGGTGCGCCTTTTGCCATGACTGAAACAAAATTTACGATATAGAGATAAAATGTTTTGAGAATGCCTTCTTTCTCGAATCGTCTTGCTGAACTATAGATATATAGACGAGGTATATAACGCACACGACCGAGTTTACTGACTTTGCGTGCGGTATCGCTGTCTTCACCATAAAATGCGATAGAAGTGTCATATCCACCGATCGCTTCGAGAGTAGATGCTCGTACAAACACATTTGATCCGATGAGCACTGCACCACTGCGTAATATGCGCATGAGTATGTTCGTCGTTGGGTAGAAGATCACCTGTACGATGAACGCGACAGACTTGAACCACCATGGACCTCCTTCGTAGAGGTATGGACCTGAGATCGCAACAGTGTTTGGATTTTTAAAATAAGAAGTTCCTTTGGTGATCCAGTCCTTTGGTGGAGTCGAGTCTGCGTCGAGCTGTGCAATGATTTCACCTGTTGCAACACGCCGTCCTGCTTCGCGAGCTTTGGTGATACCGCGTTCGGGGATTTGTATGAGCTGTGCACCAGGGAACGAACGCACGATCTCACCAGTTTTGTCAGTGCTTCCATTGTCGACGACCAATACTTCATAGTCAGGATAGTCGAGATTTGTAACGGCCTCAAGTGTTTTGCCTATATATTTTTCTTCGTTGAGCGCGGGAATCACTATTGATACCTTCATATACGGGTAGTATACCATACATGATATTCTCCGCAGAATCTGCTATACTCGCTCTATGGATACTGGAGCAATACAACAACGAATAGAAGCAATCGAAGCGCTGATGCTCTCTGCTGATTTTTGGGCTGACAAAGCTCAGGCGCAAGCACTGATCAAAGAACTCAAAGACCTTCAAGATAAGAAAGAAGGTGTAGGGGCTTTCGATCGTGGACCTGCAATCCTTACGATACTCGCTGGCGCTGGTGGTGACGATGCAGAGGATTTTGCGCGCATGCTTATCGAAATGTATCTGAAATTTTGCGACAAGAAAGGGTACAAATACACACTACTCTCTGAATCACCAAATAGCTTAAACGGATACCGTAACATATCGTATGAAATCACTGGTACAAATGTGTACAAACTCTTGAAAAACGAATCAGGGGTACATCGTCTCGTGCGACTCTCTCCCTTTAATGCAAAGAGCTTGCGGCAGACATCATTTGCCCTTGTGGAAGTACTTCCAAAAATCAAAGAAGCAGATATGCCAGAATTCAAAGAGTCAGATGTTGTATTTGAAACCTCAAAAGCAGGTGGGCCGGGCGGACAGAATGTAAATAAACGCGAGACTGCAGTTCGAATTACACACAAACCGACTGGTATTACCGTCTCAGTTCGTGAGGAGCGTTCACAAGAACAAAACCGTGCTCGAGCACTTGAGATCCTTCGTGGAAAACTCTGGAAGAAAGCAGAAGATGAGCACAAAACGCTTGCTGAGAGTATGTACACAACAAAAAATGTGGAGATAGAGTGGGGGAATCAAATCAGAAACTATGTACTTCACCCATACAAACTCGTAAAGGATCTTCGTACTGGTGTTGAGACGAGTGATCCTGATCGTGTACTCGCCGGGGATATCGAGATTTTCCTCGAAGCATATAGCCTACCTAAAAACGAAGCATAAATTTAAAAATATGCACCTTGATGCATTCGCATTTTAATGCCCTAATATAGGTGGGGCTTCTCATGGTCTTTCGACATTTGGTATACTATTCTACAGAAGGAGTAGTCCTTATTTTTATTGCAACTATGATTTATTTTACGAACGTCACAAAAACGCATCCAAATGGAACAACCTCACTCGACACGATCAACCTCACGGTATCGCAAGGTGAATTTGTCTCCGTGGTCGGACATTCAGGTGCAGGTAAAACAACACTACTCAAAATGATTCTCGCAGAAGAAAAGCCTACAGATGGGACGGTTTCTTTTAATTCTATAGATATTCACCGACTTGCTCCTAATGCACTCGTCGAATATCGTCGACAGATTGGTGTAGTCTTTCAAGATTTTAGATTGCTTCCAAATCTGACTGCCGCAGAAAATATTCGTTTTGCCATGGAAGCAGTAGGGAAAAGTGATGAAGAAATCGATTCCGATGTTCCGCATGTACTAGAACTAGTGAATCTGCTTGATCGAGCAAACCATTTTCCTAGTGAACTTTCTGGTGGAGAGAAACAACGTCTCGCGATTGCGCGTGCCATCATTAACCAACCAGAAGTGATCCTTGCAGACGAACCTACTGGTAATCTCGACCCAGAAGCAACCAAAGAAGTCATTGAGATTCTGAAAAAAATTAATTCGCTCGGTACGACCGTGATCCTTACCACACACAACAAATCAGTGATCGAGTCAGCTCCAAAGCGTCTCGTAACACTTGAGAAAGGAAAAATTATTCGTGATGAATCAAAAACAAAACATGTCTAATACCAAAGAACAAAAAAATACATTTCGTCGAGCATTTCGTGCGGGGATGCTTAACTTCAAGCGTCATCGACTCGTATCTATTGCATCTATCTTGGTTATGACCGTTACGCTTTTTGTGATTGCATCGCTTATTTTTACGCAAGCTATCTTGCAATCAACGATTACAAACCTTGAGAAGCGTGTTGATGTAAAAGTATATTTTGTCACAGGTGCAGCAGAAGAAAAGATTCTTGCACTTCAAAAGACTATCGAAGATCTCCCAGAAGTAGCTTCTGTGAAATATGTTTCTGAAAACCAAGCACTCTCAGACTTTCGGGAACGACACAAAGATGACGCGCTTACCATGCAGGCACTCGATGAGATTGGCAAAAATCCTCTTGGTGCATCATTTGATATAAAAGCGAAAAGCACTGCTCAGTATGAAAGTATTGTTCGTATTTTTGGAGAAGACACAGTACTTACCAAAGAAAACCGAGCACTCATCGATAAGGTGAACTATGATCAAAATAAAGAGGTTATTGAACGACTCTCTCGTATCATTTCGGGTTCTCGAGCGCTCGGGTTTGGGGTGACACTTATCGCATGTATTATTGCAATTATTATTACCTTTAATACGATTCGTCTTACGATGCATTTCACGAAAGAAGAGATCAAAGTTATGCGTCTCGTCGGTGCTTCATCAACATATGTCCGGGGCCCATTTGTAGTAGAAGGTGTCTTGTATGGTTTGCTTGCAACGTTAGTTACGCTTTTGCTTCTTATTCCAGCGACACTTTGGGCGGGACAACATTTGACTGGTTTCCTTGGTATAAACTTGTTTACGTATTTTTGGCAAAATAGTATTCAGATTATCTTGATACTACTTAGTGTTGGTACTATTATTGGCGCAGTATCTAGCGTTATTGCCGTTAGATCATATCTAAAAGTCTAACGTGTATGAAAAAGGTTTCTCCAAAATATTTGTTTGTTGTTGGTGGTGTTATTTCAGGTGTTGGTAAAGGTATTGCTTCTTCATCTATTGCGAAACTCTTGCAAGATCGAGGATTGACGGTGACGGCAATTAAGATCGATCCATATATTAATGTGGATGCAGGAACAATGAACCCTACAGAACACGGAGAAGTTTTCGTTCTTCGAGATGGAGATGAAACAGATCAAGATATGGGGAACTATGAACGTTTTCTTAACCTCGATCTTTCTCGTATCAACTATATGACTACTGGTCGTGTGTATCAAACGGTGATTGAAAAAGAACGCAATCTCGAATATGCAGGTAAATGTGTAGAGGTGGTTCCACATATTCCTATGGAAGTGATTCGTCGGATCAATGTTGCCCAGAAAGAAGCGCATGCAGATGTCGTGATCATAGAAATCGGTGGAACAATTGGTGAATATCAGAACATGCTCTTTCTTGAAGCAGCACGTATGATGAAGATCAAGCATCCGCAAGATGTGTTCTTTACGGTAGTATCGTATCTTCCCGTACCAAGCAAGGTTGGTGAAATGAAAACAAAACCAACACAAATGGCAGTGCGCACGCTCAACGCATCTGGTATTTTGCCAGATATTATTCTTGCGCGAGGTGAACATCGTCTCGATGCAAAACGAAAAGAAAAAATCGCGTTTATGTGTAATGTCCTTCCAGAACGAGTCATCTCTGCTCCAGACGTAGAGAGTGTCTATGACGTACCTATCAATTTCGAGAAAGAAGGTCTCGGTGATATTCTTTGTGAGATTATGGGAACTACCTGTTCACTTGAAACAGGAAAAAATGCACATGCATGGAAGAAGTTTGTAAGTAAGGTACATACCGCAAAAGATGAAGTTCGCATTGCGGTAATAGGCAAATATTTTGAAACAGGTGAATTTCTCCTTGCTGATGCATATCTTTCTGTTATTGAAGCTATAAAATACTCAGCATATGCACAAAACAAAAAACCAGTGCTCGAATGGTTAAATGCATTTGATTTTGAGACCGATCCTAAAAAAGTGAAAGATCTCAAAAAATATGATGGCGTCATTGTTCCTGGAGGATTTGGTTCACGTGGTATTGAAGGCAAGCTCAATGTGATTCGTTATGTTCGTGAAAACAAAATTCCATATTTTGGTCTTTGTTATGGTATGCAACTTGCAGTGGTTGAGTTCGCACGAAATGTCGTCGGTATGAAAGGCGCACATACAACAGAAGTAGATCCTAAAACTGCATTTCCAGTGATTGCTGTTATGGAAAGTCAAAAAGAAAATATTCGCAATGCACGGTATGGCGGATCAATGCGACTCGGTGAATATAAAGCAATTCTCAAGAAGGGAACTATCGCCGCGAAGGCATATGATAGCTATGAAATCATCGAACGACACCGTCACCGCTATGAAGTCAACCCGCTCTTTATCGACAAGATTGAAGCAAAAGGACTTGTGTTTTCTGGTACCTCACCTGATGGAACTCTTATGGAGATTGCAGAACTACCCACAAAAGTTCACCCATTCTTTGTCGGTGTACAGTTCCATCCAGAGTTTCTCGCTCGTCCACTCAGTCCGCACCCACTGTTCTCTGCATTTATCAAGGCATGTGCCCAAAAAACTAAGTAAACATTATGAAAACCATAGATACTACAACTGACACTCTTGTGCTCGCTGGAGGATGCTTTTGGTGTGTTGAACATGATTTGAGGCAAGCACCAGGTGTATTAGAAGTTGTTTCTGGATATGCAGGAAATACTGCACTCGAACACACGCCTACCTATTATGATCATACAGGATATCGTGAAGCTGTTCAGGTGACCTATGATACAACCAAGACCTCATATAAAAAACTCTTACAGTTTTTTATAGATCATATTGATCCAACTGATGACGGTGGTCAGTTCTATGATCGTGGTAATAGTTATAAAACTGCGATATATTTTTCTAATGATGAACAACAAGACATCGCAAACGCAGTTCTCCAAGAACTCGATGCAAGTCATGTGTATGATAAACCTCATGCGATCGAGGTACTTCCATTTCAAGCTTTTTATGTAGCAGAAGCAGAGCATCAGAACTATGCAGAAAATAACCCAACACAGTATGCAGCCTATAGAAAGGGCTCAGGACGTGAGGATTTTGTAAATCAAACTTGCCAAATACGAGAAGAAAAGCATATTGTCTGGAAAGAATAAATTGATACTTTTGTCTATCTGACAGGTGAACTCTTTTGTGCTACCATAGAGAAATATGGCAACAAACAAGAGTCCACAAACAGTATCAGATTTTATAGTCAAAGCACTCGAGCTCCATGGCGTGGAGTATGTGTTTGGTGTTCCGGGAGAAGAAACTGAAGATTTATTATTTTCTTTATCACGATCAAAAAAAATAACATTTATTCCGACACGCCACGAACAAGGTGCTGCATTTATGGCAAATGTCTGGGGACGACTTACGGGTAAGGTAGGTGTTTGTCTCTCTACGCTCGGTCCTGGTGCAACAAATCTAGTTACTGGACTTGCTGATGCATTTATGGACAAAGCCCCAGTGCTCGCGCTTACCGGACAAGCAGATTCGAAACGACTACACAAAGAGTCACATCAATATATTGATGTGGTGGCGCTTATGCGACCAATCTCAAAATGGAATACGCTTTTGCATACACCAGAGATTACTGCTGAAGTTGTTTCTAAAGCACTTCGTATTGCCGAAACAGAAAAACCAGGTGTGACGCATATCGATATTCCAGAAGATATCGCACACGCTTCGTATCTTGGGACACCAATAGAGACCATAAAAGTTCGTCGTGCTGCTCCTGATTATAAAGCAATAGACAAGGCCCTCATGCTTTTACAAAAATCTGAGCGCCCTATTATCCTTGCAGGGAATGGTGCTATCAGAAAACGTGCAGCGAAACAATTACGATTGCTCTCATCTAAATATAATATTCCCGTGGTATCTACGTTTATGGGTAAAGGTGCTGTTTCTGACGCGATGCCACAATCACTTTATACCGCAGGAATGAAAGCAAAAGATATACCTGCATATGCACTCGATAAAGCCGATCTTGTTATTACTGTCGGATATGATATCGCGGAATATGATCCTAGTTTCTGGAATAGAAAAGATACGCGACCAATTATTCATATAGATTTTGAGTCATCTGAGACTTATGAGTATTATCAACCAGCAGTAGAAATTATTGCGGATGTTTCTGCGTCGCTCTGGGAGCTTATCCGTATACTCGAGGAGAGAAATACTGCATCATTTGCTACTTGGTATGACGTTTACCGAAGATCGATGACCAAAGATATTGTCTCATATGACAAAGAGCCTGCTATTCCGACAATACCATACGTACTCACTGTGCTCCGTACATATATGCCAACGGATGCCATACTTCTGTCTGATGTTGGTTCACATAAGATGTGGATCGGAAGAAATTTCCCCGTATATGAGCCTGGTACCTGTATTATTTCAAATGGGCTCGCATCTATGGGTATCGCACTTCCAGGCGGCATGGCAGCGAAACTTGCATTTCCAGACAGAAAAGTAGTGTCAGTTATGGGTGATGGAGGATTTCTTATGAATTCTCAGGAGATAGAAACAGCAAAACGTATGAAGGTGCCGTTTGTGATTGTTATTCTCAATGACAACGACTACGGGCTTATTAGTTGGAAACAAACCACACACCGAGGCGCTGCGGTTGGTACAAAACTTACCAATCCTGATTTTAGGAAATATGCAGAAAGTTTTGGTGTCAAAGCGTATATACCGAGAAATGCAAAAGAGGTAAAACGTGATCTGAAGAAGGCAATCGATGGCAACGAGCTCTGTGTAGTCGCGATTGATATTGACCCGCGAGAAAATATGAAACTTACTAAAAAATTACAAGCACTAACATTCAAATAGTATGTCTATTCAATCACAAAATCCGTATACTGAAAAAGTCGAAAAAACATTTTCTACATGTACTCCAGCCGAAGCTGTCAAAGCATGCGATAAATCACACAAAACGTTTATTTCTTGGAAAGAGGTACCAATAAAAAAACGCGCACAATTGGTAAAAAACATTGCAAAAAATCTTCGTGCGAATAAAGAAACCTATGCTCGTGTGATAACGCGTGAAATGGGAAAACCGATCACACAGTCTATTTCTGAGATTGAAAAATGCGCATGGAACTGTGAATATATTGCAGAACATGGTCCAGGATTTCTGAAAGATGAACTTGTCGAAACTGAAATGCACAAAGCCGCTGTGCGATTTGCACCACTTGGTGTAATCCTTGCAGTGATGCCATGGAATTTTCCGTTTTGGCAGGTATTTCGTTTTGCTTCACTTGCGCTTCTTGCGGGAAATACTGCAATACTCAAACACGCATCAAATGTTCCACAGTCAGCAAAACTTATCGAGAAAATTATTCGAGATAGTGGGTTTCCAAAAGATGTTTTTCAGACACTCTTTGTCCAGTCTCGTGATATAGAAACAGTCATAGAACATGATGCTGTTCGTATGGTTATTCTTACTGGTAGTGAGAAAGCGGGTAGTGAAGTTGGTGCGCTTTCTGGTAAACATATTAAAAAATCAGTACTTGAGCTTGGTGGTTCAGATGCTTTCATTATTATGCCTGATGCTGATCTCGATGAAGCTGTGAAGATCGGTGTACAGTCTCGAATGGGAAACAATGGTCAAGCGTGCAATGCTGCGAAGCGCTTTCTCGTTCATGAAAAAGTTGTAAAAGAAGTTACTGCGCGTTTTAAAGAAAGACTCGAAGCCTTTGTGATTGGTGATCCGCTTGATCCGAAAACAACCCTTGGTCCACTTGCGCGTGGCGATATCCAAGAAGAACTCCACGTTCAAGTCAGAGATAGTATTATGAAAGGCGCAAAATGCCTCATAGGAGGCGAGAAAATTGATAGACAGGGGTTCTTTTATGCCCCAACGATCCTTACCAATGTTCGGCCTGGAATGCCAGCATTTGACGAAGAGCTTTTTGGTCCAGTGGTCAGTATCATTACATTTAAAGATGAAGCTGAAGCGATACGACTTGCAAACATGCATCGGTACGGACTCTCTGCTACGATCTTTTCAAAGAATCTCAAAAAAGCAGAAAAAATGGCAGATGCTCTAGATGTTGGACTCGTCGCAATCAATGGCATTGCAAAATCAGATCCACGACTGCCGTTCGGTGGTACAAAGAAATCTGGTTATGGTAGAGAAATGGGGAAGTTCGGTATTCGAGAATTTACGAATATTCAGACGAGAATGGTTAGATAGTACTTAGTTTTGTAAGCCATTTTGAAAAGATTTCTCCTAATTGATCAAGATTTTCTTGTTCTCTAAATGTATGCGGAGCGCCCTGTATGGTATGGATCTCTTTAACAGTGTTTTCTGGTAATTTGTTATAAAAATTTTCTTGCTGATATGGAGGACATCGAGTGTCTTCACTTCCTACTACAAAAAGAGTGGGCATAGTAAGGTTTCTGCTTTTTAAGTATAGATCATGCTTTAATCTTTCTTCCATGTGTGACCAAGGAAGTTTTAAATCTAGATGAGGTCTTGATTTACTCGTTCGCTTTACCCAACCTGTCTCTCTCCATTTCGTCAGCTCTTCGTGATCAAATTTCTCATGCGCCTCTAAACTATCTTTTCCAGAATATACTGCTGCAAAAGGGAATAGTGCGCTAACCTCTTCTGGAAATTCTTCCGCGTATTTTGTTACAGCAAAACCGCCCATACTGTGACCAGCCAAAAGAAATGGTTGCTTAAACCAAAGTTGTGTTTTTGCCCAGGTTATAACATCTACAAGATCTTCGTAGTGTTTTTCCATGGTTGCATCTTCATATCTTCCTTCGGATTCTCCTGTTGCATTTGTTGCGTCGAAATTCACTGTCGTGTAATTACGAGATGCTAAAATCTTAGCCAAGAGGAGCATGTGCTTCTCCTCTTTTCGTCCACCAAGGCCATGCATGATAAACGCACAACCAGTAGGACTCTCTGGTAATGTTATTTCACCAACAATCTTTAGTCCATATCTATTTACTATTTCAAATCTCTCCATAACATTACTGTGGCAACACAAGTTGACTTACTTTACATTCGTTTCCTATGAAAGATTTGAAGTAGGTTGGGCACTGAAGATTTACTTCTTTTTCTGTATTTTCCTTACCGATTCTAAACGTACATGAAACATAGCCATCTTTGTCTGTATCGACGTCTTGGCAGATCTCTCCGAGCACTGCGTATTCTTTGTATACTTTTTGAATATATTTTTCTCCTATCTTTGCTGCGCGGTTTGCGCGAATATCATTGACGAGTGTACGAGATGAAACATAGAAAAGAAATGCTCCAGCAAGAACTATGAGAAAGAGGAATAAGTACAAGTATTTTTTCATATATAGTTAGTATACCTCAAAATAAGACATAAACAAAAACTAGGGTAGTAGACTATATAGTTTTGGCATTATGCTTCTTAAAATACTTGAGATATGCGACAATAATAAACGATATTATAACCAGCAAAAACCAGGACGAGATCTTTTGTATACCAACCACATGCCATTCGTGTATTTGTCCTGGATACTTCCAAGCGCCGTAGAATGTCGCAATATTTTCAGCAACCCAAACAAAGAATCCAATAAGTAGAAAACTCAGTACCAGTGGCATCTTGTATTCTCTCACTCTGATCGTGAAGTGTACGAAGGTTTTATAATACAGTGCAAAAATCGCAACGAATAGCAATACTCTATAATCCCAAATAAAATGATTCGTGAAAAAATTGAGATAAATAAAGAAACACAAGATAAG
>CAZQCV010000021.1:0-12877 GCA_964591665.1 uncultured Candidatus Saccharibacteria bacterium | reverse complement strand
AGCCAGTGAGCACCAAGGTGTCTATCGGTCGAGTGGATGATCCAATCATGAACTGGTTTGAAGCGGTGTTGGTGGCGGAACCACCGATAGCAATACTATTAGAGAAACCACCTGTTGATGTCGCTTTACCAATGAGGATCGAGAAATCTTCAGAGCTTGCGGTATTATTTACGGAGTCACCACTACCTGCAGAGTATCCAATAAAGATTGAATTTCTTGCATTAGTTGCGCCATCTCCTGCGTTAGTTCCTATAAAGTTTGCGTTAGCTGCATTTATCGCCCCATGGCCAGCACGATTACCAAAAAAGTTTGAATTAGCAGCATTATCCGCGTAACGTCCAGCATAAGGTCCTAGGAAGTTTGCAGAAGAAGCATTATCGGCAGAAAATCCAGCCTCGCGACCCATAAAGTTTGAAAAACTAGCGTCCGGCGCTTCTCCTCCAGCTGACCAGCCGAGAAAGTTTGCTTGTCGAGCATTAGTAGAGAGATACCCTGATCCATAACCTATAAAGTTTGAGACACGAGCAGCTGTTGCGCCCTGTCCTGCAAATCTTCCCAAGAAGTTCGAGAGGTATGCAGCTGTTGCGCCATACCCCGCGTTTTCACCTAAAAAGTTAGCACCCCATGAGCCTGACGCATTTTGACCAGCGTTAAGTCCTAAGAAATTAGCAGTTGAAGCTGATGTAGCACCTTGTCCCGCATTTTGACCAAGAAAAACAGAGTTAGTTGCTGAAGAACTATTCCCTGAATAATCACCAAGGAAAATATTTTGTAAACCACCACTTCCAGTACTGCTAAAACCAGCAGAGTAAATTGTTGTTCCGTTAATAGCTATAGGAGCAACCTGCCAAACAGGCGCTGAACCTGAACCATGAGAAGTAAGCACATACCCTGAGGAACCAGCATCACCACCTATTCTGAACTCTGCATTACCAGAAAACTGAAAATCTATATGATCTGGGTCCAGCACTATCCTTGTGCCATTTCCATTAGGTGTATCATACGCGTGCAAGACGAGCTCAGCACTTGCAGTGTCTGTTGGATCATAAAAAGTAGTCATCTCTGCTCCCCCACGGGCAAAGGTTGGATCACCAGAGCCTGACAAGGTTGCAATCGCCCCAGAAGGATTTACCCAAGTGATATGTCTTGCAACATCACCATTGGGGACAAGATATCCAGAGATAGTACCTGGAAAACTATTTATAAGAGCAGGTCCTTGTGCCGTAACGACAGTACCACCCAAAGAAAGAACGGGTTGACTTATAATAAAATTAAACCCATTTTGATCTATCGTCGTATTTTGTGTAAGTGAGCCTCCAAGTTGAACCGTGCTACCAGAAACAACAAGTCCGTTATCAGCAAGCACAGAATTAACATAACAGTTTAAAGCATTAGGTGCACAAGAAGGATCTGTAATATTATCAGCAACAGTATATGGAGAGCCTGGCGGACTCGCAAACGTATAAACAGCACCTGCATACAAAAGCAGAACAAGTATTGCAAGATATCCAACTGTTGTTTTAGTAAATGTCATGAATAATATAAACTAAGTATATCATAAAAATAAAACCTCCTAATTTTTTTAGGAGGTTTTATGTGGAAAACAAACGTGTATTATTTATTTGTCTCCGTTCATTTCACTACGAAGAGATTCAATAGCTCGAGCTGCCGCATCACGGCCACCAAGACCAAATGCGAGACCAGCTGCAATAGCAATCATGCCAATAAACCCAGTGAAAATAATCGTACTAAATCCAGGAAGAATTTCGAGACGATCAAATGCAAGGATCGCTGCAAAAACCCAAATCGCGTAGCGAGTGAGTGATGCGATCATTGATGCGTGTTTTGAACCAGCCATACGTGAAGAACCGCCGACAAGTTTACCAACTGCATGTGCAATATACCCAGCAATTGCCAAAATAAACGCTGCGATAATAACGTTAGGAAGGTATCCAACGACAAAGGTACTCAAGAAATCACTTACCTGTGTAAGCCCTACGATTTGGAGAGAGGTCATGAGGACTACCACAATAAGGAACCATTTTATGATTCCACCAATGAGACCACCAACAGAGAAATGTAGGTCTGCTTTTTTAAAAGCTTCCGTGACACCCATTTTTTCAAGGACGGTATCAATCTTAATAGCTTTAAAGACCTCGCGAAGTGCGTTATCAATAACAGATGCGATAACCCAACCAAGTATAAAAATAATAACTGCAGGAATTAGTTTCAAGAAAAAGAAATCTGAGAAACTAAGCCATAGATTTTGGAGTGAAACTGAAAACACTTCACCCCATGTTTGTAAAATCATACACATAGGTGTATCTTGCACCTGTACATCATGCAAGATACGTGTGTGCAAAGCACACTTAGTAAGTAATAAAGATACATCAATGGTACGACAACAAAGATGTATCTTTAGTATACCATATTACCGCACAATATAGTCGTTATCCACAGGACAAACACACGTGATTATGACCGTGGAGTGATCTTGGGAACTTGTTGCAGGATCCGAGCATCAATCAGTTCGACAAATGGTGTATCTATGATTTCTCGAACTAATTTGTCGTACATGCTTGCACGATATAAAAACTCTGGTGTTTCAAAAAGTGCATAAGTCAGTTCTTTTCCTATTTCAGATTCCATATGACGAATACTCTTTTCAATAATAGACTGACTCAGATTATCTCCCACAATAAGTATATCAACAGGACTTTCTGTGTTTTTTACAAAAAGGCCAGAAAGCACAAGGAGTTTAACTTTACCTGCTTTTTTAAAACGAGTACTTACATTTTTGTGATCGACAAACTCAGTATCAATCAATAGATTGTGAAGTGCTTCACGATATCTGAATGACTGATTAAATACATAACCTGAAACACGTTTTGTTGTCGTTTGTTTTTTGCCACGGAGCATCACTTCTTTTTTGATCATCTTTTTTGAAATGAACCCAATTGAAGTCAGACGGCGCAGTTCTTCGCCTGCAATCTTTCCATCAAGACCAGTACGCGTTTTGATATCAGCAAGATCAAAGCCAGCTTCTTGGTTAAGGAGGAACAAGCGCATAAGTTTAACTTTCGCGATACTTCCAAACAATTTACCTAGTATTTCTAACATATACAACAAGTATACTCCTTTTTAGAAAAAAGAAAAACCATACTTTCGGTACGGTTTTTCTCAGGGCTATGTTGGTCTTATTATTTAAGTTCAACTTTTGCACCAGCTTCTTCGAGTTTCTTTTTAAGCTCGTCAGCTTCGTCTTTCTTTGCACCTTCTTTAAGTGTTGAAGGAGCACCATCAACGAGGTCTTTAGCTTCTTTAAGTCCGAGGCCGAGAGCTTCTTTAACAACTTTCATAACACCGATCTTGTTATCACCTGCTGCTGCAAGCACAACAGTGAAACTATCTTTTTCTTCTGCACCACCTGCTGCACCACCTGCTGCTGGAGCTGAGGCTACTGCTGCTGCTGAAACACCAAACTTTTCTTCAATTGCTTTTACAAGTTCATTGAGTTCAAGTACTGATGCACTTTCAAGTTCTGAAAGGAATGAATCAAATTTTGCCATATATATATCTATACTAATTTAATAATGAAAACTACTTAGTTTTTGCAACTTCGTTGACTGCAATAGCCAAACGTTGGAGCGGAGATTTGAGAAGGAATGCGATTTGTGAAAGCAATACTTCGCGTGAAGGAATTGTTGCAAGAGAGAGCATTGCTGCTTGATCCTTGTATACACCTTCGAAGATTCCGCCTACAATTGCACAGTTCTCTTTGTGTGTTTTTGAAAAATCAAACACTTCACGAGCTGGCGCAAGAAGATCGGTACTGTACGCAACACCAACTTCTCCTGCGAGAACTGGAAATTCGCCAGTAATACCTTTTGTATCGAGAACACGTTTCATGAGTGTTTTCTTGATAACTTTGTAGCCAACACCTGATGCACGAAGTTTTCGACGGAGTTCTATGGTTTCAGCCACAGAAAGACCTTTGAAACTTACAAACACGAGAGATTGCATACCATCAAGGTTTTTACTAAAACCTTCGATGAGTGATGTCTTTTTTTGCTTTGAAATAGCCATTGAATCTTTTTGTTTTTTAAAAAAAATAAATCGACCTACAATAATATTGAGGCCGCGATCATAAAGATGCTGGAGTTACCTCGGTTGGCGATTACATATGTAATCATTAGTCGCTCTAGAGCTACCAACTGTCTACGGCTCAATACACATACTATAGCAGATCAGACAAAAAAGTCAAACTAGCGAATAACTTCTGCTGTCTTACTTCCAGACTCCTTATCGTACTCGTTAAAAATAAATAGAAATGCAAAACCAAGAATCCCCATGAAAAATAAACCGAGTAGCATTTTTATGAGGTGTGTATTCATACAGTATAAGTATACATAATTATACCCAAAACAAAAAGCCCTCTTAAACAGAGAGACTTTTTGCTTTTTACATATTTATGTATTACGGCTCTATGGTGATCTGCGCAACGTTTTGTTGTGAACCACAATCGAGTAATACTTTTTCTGAAACTTTTGTAGCTGCTGTTGGAATAATCGCATAATCGTATGCTGGAACAGTAACTTTGTTTGAGCCAAACGTAATGACTCGTGACTCCCCACTTCGGTTATCAACCATCACCCCTGATCCTCCTTTTATAACCATAGCGAATGGTGACGCCTGACATCTACTATCGAGCTGTATACGCGTCGCAGCGTATTGCTTGAGAGCTTCCATGTACGCAAGTTTTACTGATGTACTTTTTGGTGCAGGTTTATAATAGACAGGTCGTGGCTTTGCAATAGTTTCCTCAACAGGAGCAGGTATCTCTGCGACAGGAGCAGTAACTTTGTGTCGTGGCCAAAGACCGATAATAAGACCAATAATACCAAGTGACACGAGACCAATGATAAATTTTGTACTGTGTTCTTTTATGTATGCTGTTATCTTTTTCATGAAGATGATAATATCATTATAGAAAAAAATGTCAATAAACTCTCATCGGAAACATTATTTGTCACCTTGCGGGTATTCTCCTAAAATATAAAGTTCCGTCACTTCTGGTTGTATAGCCTGCAACATGTGTGTGTACGCTACATAATCAGAAAACTCTAAATCGATATACATATAGTACTTCCATGCTTCTCCGACAACAGGGATGGACTGTATCTTGGTAAGATTAATACCGTGCGCACCAATTTTTGTAAGCACCTTTGCAAGACTACCAGGTCGATGGTCCGCTCGAAAACTGAGAGATGCCTTGGTAGCTAACGGATTAGAAATGACATCTGTTCTTGGACGAAGCATAAGAAATCTAGTGAAATTTTTTTCATTATCATGAATATTTTCTTCTAAAATACTTAAACCATAGACGTGCGCGGCATCTTTACTTGCAACAGTTGCTCGATGCAATATATGCCCCTCTGCTATTTCTTTGGCAGATAGTGCAGTATCAACAGATTCGACCTGACGCATAGTAGGATGTTTCATAAAAAACTTTTGACATTGCAATAACGCAACAGGATGAGAATGTACTTCAGTAATATCAGCAATTGTTTGGCCTGGCTGTGCCAACAACTGCATCGCAATGTGCACATACACTTCACCGAAAATCTCTACAGGTGCATCCCCTAGTAATGCATAGTTCGGCAAGATAGAACCCGCAAGAGAGTTTTCTATAGCACACACCGCATAATCAACTTTTCCTTTTTCGAGCAACATAAATAAGTCTCGAAAGGTCTCGCATGGAACGAGTTGTATACTCTCACCAAAAAACAAATGTGCGGCTCGTTCATGAAAAGAACCACGAAACCCTTGTATAGCGACTCGGGCACCACGGTATGATATATGTTCGTGTGTCATGAGATTAACGGTAGCTTTCTCTTAATCATTTGTCAACCAAACAAAAAACACCTGCTAAAACAGGTGTTTTGAGGAAGAATATTTATTTACTTTCTTTGAACGGAATACCGATGAGTTCAAAAAACGCAGTCGCTTCTTCTTTTGTTTTTGCTGAAGTCGTGATAGTGATTGCAAGACTAAATACGTCTTTTAATTCTTCATCACCTGTTTCAGGGAAGATAGTGTGCTCACGAACTGGAAGCGTAAGATTTCCCATGTTGTCCACAATCTTTCGATCAATACCACGAAAGTCTTTTGTTCTAGGAAGTGAGATATTGATGAGTTTGTCCAAGAATGCATACATTTGTGGACCACGTAGTGTTACTGCAACACCGATCGGGTCACCTTGTCGTATTTTGAAACTAGCAATTGATTGCTTAGCTTGTGTAGTACGAGGTTTTTGACCAGTGATTTTTGTAAGACGATCAACAATGAAATCATTTTTCTTTGGATCACGTTTCATAATACCGCCAGTACCAGTAGCTACAACAACCTTAAGTACTTTAGGAGCACGCATTTTGTTTGTGTACCCAAACTTTCCCTTGAGAGCATCAAACGAACTACTTGCTTTTTCTTTAACAGTTTTCATATGTTATTTAAGTTCTTGACCACTTTTTGTAGCAGTACGAACACGTTTACCATCTACGACCTTTGCGCCAACACGAGTTGGCTTGTTAGTTTTTGGATCAAGCGGAGAAACATTTGATGCGTGGATTGGAAGTGCGATTTCAATCGTTTGTCCTTTGCCACCATTTTGACGTGCGCGAACATGTTTTTTAACAACGTTCACACCTTCAACAACAACACGTCCTGTTTCTGTAACCACTTTTACGATAGTGCCAGTTTTACCTTTGTTTTTACCGGTACGGACAAGTACTTTGTCCCCTTTTTTTACATGCATACGAAATAAAATGATTAGAGCACTTCTGGTGCAAGTGAGACAATTTTCTGATAACCGAGTTCACCAATCTCACGAGGAATAGGACCGAAAATACGTCCTGCTTTTGGTTCTTTCTTGTCTTTGTCGATGATCACTACAGCATTGTCATCAAAACGGATATATGAACCATCTTTACGGCGAAATGCTTGTGTTTGTCGTACAACTACCGCACGATGTACATCTTTTTTCTTTACACCCTTTCGTGGTTCAGCAATCTTTACAGAGAGAATAACGACATCACCGATACGTGCATATCGACGCTTTGAGCCACCGAGGATTTTGAATACTTTACCGACTTTACCACCGGCGTTGTCAGTAATTTTTACAACTGTTTCTGTTTGTATCATAAGCCTATGCCTCTACAACAATAAATTTTTTGTCTTTTGAGATTGGTCGTGACTCGACAATCATCACCATGTCTCCAACTTTGTGCGCATTCGTTTCATCATGCGCTTTGTACTTCTTTGAGATAGTGTAGTACTTACCATACTTTGGATGCTTCACATAGCGATCAACTTTGACCACTATTGTCTTCTGCATTTTATCTGAGACGACAACACCGCGAAGCATTTTTTTTGTTTTTGTATTTGTTTCTTGCATACTAGTTTCGTGAGTTGAGTAGTGTATGAATCTGCGCAATACGCTTCTTCGCTTGTCGACCGTCTTTTAATACTTTAGCTTTCATACCAGCAAATGCTCCAGTAAGTGTGTGCACCTTTTTCTGTTCCTCTTTAAGGAGAGCGAGTAATTCTTCAGTACTCTTTGAAATAAGTTCTTTCATATAATTATACTCGAGCAATTATTTTAACCTTAACAGGAAGTTTGGTACCAGCTTTTCGGAGTGCTTCACGAGCAACCTTTTCTTCAACACCATCAACTTCAAAAATGATACGACCTGGGAGCACTGGAAAACAGTATCCTTCTGGATCACCTTTACCTTTACCCATACCCACCTGCGCAGCTTTCTGCGTAAAAGGTCGATCAGGGAAAATACGGATCCAAACTTTTCCTGTTTTTGAGAGTTCACGAACAAGCGCTTTACGTGCTGATTCGAGTTGGTTTGATTTGATTCGATATGCAGTTTCTGCCTTCACGCCAAATGATCCGAACGCAAGTGTTGTCCCACGTGTATCTGGTTTCAACTCTTTACTTGGATGTCGGCGAGCAGTATGCCATTTTCGATGTTTTACTTTCTTTGGAATAAGCATAAGCCACTATTTTTTTACTTCATTAAAAATTTCTCCTCGGTAAATCCAAACCTTGATACCAATATCACCATATGAAAGGTGCGCTCGCTCACGAGCAAAATCAATATCAGCACGAAATGTTTGAAGTGGAATAGAACCTCTTTTAAGTTCTTCACTACGAGCAATTTCTGCGCCACCAAGTCGACCACCAATAACAATACGAGCACCTTCAACGCCACGAACAGCCATGATTTTTTCGATCATTTGTTTCATAACACGACGGTAGGTCATACGTTTTTCGAGAGCTTCAGCAATAGCATACGCTACAACGTGAGCATCTGCGTCAGGATTTTGAACTTCAACTACATCAATCTTAAGATCGTCAGTTGGTTTGATACCATGTTTTTTGAGGAAGTTCACAACATCACCTTTGAGTTTGATTGAGTTTTCACCACTGCGACCAATAACCATACCAGGACGTGATGTTCGGATGATGATTCTTGTTGCTTTTTGGTTACGTTCAAATTCAACACCAGCGATATATGAACCACGGAGTTTTTTCATAAGAAAATCTCGGAGTAATACATCTATTTTGAGATTTTTTACAAATGTATCTTTTGTTGCAAACCATCGTGATTTCCAATCGCGGAGTATTACGAGGCGGTGTGCATATGGATGAACAATTTTAGACATAATTATTTTGCAGTCTTCGTTGACTTCTTTGTATTAGTTTTCTTCGAAACGACCGCTTTCTTTGTTGTTGCTGTTTTTTTTGTTTTTGCTGCCATATCACGTTCTGCAAGCACCAAAGTCACATGACTTGAATGCTTGTGGATCTTTGATGCACGGCCAAAAGCACGTGGCATAAAACGCTTAATGACAACACCCTTATCAACACGTACTTCTTTTACAAAGAGTGCATCTTTTTCTGCCCCTGTATGCGTAACCGCATTTGCAACAGCAGATTCAAGAAGCTTCTTCATCGGAAGCGATGCACGCTTAACAAGATAGTCGAGTTCAGTCTGTGCTTGAACCACTGATTTTCCTTTGATAGAGTCAGCGACAAGACGAACCTTTCGAGGTGCTTGACGATAATTTTTGAGTACTGCTTTCATTTACTATCTGAGAAAGATATCTTTCCCGTTATATTAGTACCTAGTAAAAGACAAGACGCTCCATACGGAGATATCTGCCAATGATTATTTTTTCTTTGCTGCAGGAGAAGCGGCAGATGCTTTTGATGCTTTTGCTGCTGCGATTTCTGCTTCTTTCTTTTTGGTTTCAATTTCTTTTTGCATCTTACCACCGTGTTTCATAAACTTACGTGTTAGTGAAAATTCACCAAGACGATGACCAACCATATCTTCAGCTACAAGAACTTCAATATGCGTTTTTCCGTTATGAACACCAAATGTAAACCCTACCATTTCTGGAGAAATCTGAGATGCTCGTGACCATGTTTTTATAACGCCAGTCTTCAGAGGTTCTTTACCTTCTATTTTTTTAAGAAGACGTTCATCAACATATGGTCCTTTTTTTAGTGATCGTGTCATGAGGACAAATGTGTACGCGTGAGCGTACATGTTCTATGTAAAATGCGAGTAATAACATTTGTTATGCTTTCCCAAAGGTAATGGCCATGGAGATTACTAACAAATAAGGCTCAAACCGAGCTTGCACATATAGTAGCAGAGACTCGGTTAAATGTCAATTTATAACGAACTTATCTACCTTTAAATCTAAAGGTGGAACGGGAAGCTGGTCGTCCAGTAGGTCGTGACGAACGTGAAAATGCTGGTTTATCACGACGAGGAGTAGACGCATTTACAAACGTGAGTGCTGTTCCTGTCTTTGTACCACGTCCTGTTCGGCCAATACGGTGAATATATGTATCAAACGTGCTTGGAAGATCATAGTTAATAACATGAGAAATGTCAGGAATATCAATACCACGTGCAGCCACGTCAGTCGCAATCACCACATGTGCCGCTCCTTCTGCAAGGGCTTTTACCGCACGCTCTCGTTCTCTGTTACGCATGTCTCCATGGAGAGATAAGGCTTTGAAACCTCGGCTCGCAAGCTCTTTTTGAAGACTGTCTACTTCTCGTTTCATTTCTCGAAAGATAAGTACCTTTTTAAATTCTGGTTTAATAAGCAAATCATGAAGAAGATCAATCTTGTTTTGTCCCTCACCTACTCGTACGACGTCTTGATCGACAGAACTTGAAGTATCGCGTGTTTTAAGACTAATAGAAACGGGATCAGTGAGAAACTCATGACAAAGTGTACGAATTTCTGGAGAAAAAGTAGCAGAGAAGAAAAACCCTTGTCGAGATTTTGGCATTCTACCGAGAATATATCTCATGTCGTCGACAAAACCCATATCAAGCATTCGATCTGCCTCATCGAGAACCACCGCATGATAATCTTGCATGTATATCTTACGACGTTCAATGAGATCTTTTACGCGACCAGGTGTACCGATAACTAAATGCACACCTCTCTCAAGTTCACGCATTTGTTTTCCAATAGGTGAACCTCCTACACACGAAACACTAAAGAGACGCATACCAAAAGTAAACGCTTTAAATTCAACTTCAATCTGCTGTGCAAGTTCTCGTGTTGGCGCAAGCACAATTGCACGATATGTTTTGTCTGCAACAAGCTTGTTGATAATAGGAATAAGAAAAGCAGCAGTTTTACCAGTACCAGTACTTGCAATACCTATAATATCTCGCCCAGCAAGCGCAACAGGAATTGCCTGATCTTGAATAGGTGATGGATTAATAAATCCTTTTGCTTTTAGATTTTTCGCAAGAATTTCATGAATATCAAAATCTTGAAACGTATGTTTTGGAACATACTTTTCTTCTTCTTTTTGCACTGGTGCTTTATTTATATATTGTGATTCATTTATGAATTCACCTCGAAAACCACGTCCTCCTCCACGAGAACCTGAACTTCGTGACTTACTACGAAAATCTCCGCGAGATGATGAACTACTAAATGATCGTGTTCGTGGTCCTGATGAAGAACCTGAACGAGACTTCTGTCCAAAAGAACGAGAAGCAGTGCGACTCCTTGGAGACGCAGATGTTGTACGTTGCATATATTTTTGACCTCTCAATACCACGGGAGCGTCATATACGCAAAGGATACAAAGAGAATTACTACTATGAGATAACTATAGCAAAAAAATGTTTTTGTGTCAATACTCAGATATTTTACTGGGATTGTGATGAAGTTTCGGTCGTATCACCCGCTTGATCTAGAACTTGGGGTATATTTGTTGCTGTATCAGGTTGGGTTGTATTTAAAGGTGAGTTCACTACTGGCGGCGACGTTGGAGTAGTGGTGATATTATTTTGGAGGATTATTCTCAATTGCTCTTTTGTCATACACACATCATCAATACAGATTTGATTTCGCGCACGTAGCGTCCCTGCGACAATTTCAACAATGCCATTTTGCGCATCACCTAACCAGTTCTTTATTCCATCAAATACAGTCGCAGATGGTCCATCTGGCGAAAGTAACAAGATCTTCATATTTAGTTCTCGAATCGCTTCCACCAAAATCGGTGTCATTTGTGCATAGTAGACAGATTTCATTCCATCATTATCCGTAGCTATAATCTCTGGGAAATATTGTTCCAAGTCTTGAGCTAAAAATCCAATTTGCGTCTTTGATGATGGATTTTGTGCCCAATTATATGTAACGGTCTTTACCTTAAGGAGATTATCAAGTGTGGTAGTGGGAAGATCAATAATATTCGTCTTTAAGCGTTCATCAGAAGAACACGCCATCCCTGTTCCTGTCGTAAGCGTACAGGTTGTCCCGCCGACACCACGCCAGATAGTCGAATCAATGGTTCGTATCGTAGAACCAATCATGAACTGGTTTTCTGCAGTGTTGGTTGCATACGCACCAATAGCAATACTGTTTTTGAAATTTCCGGTACTTGTTCTATGTCCAATCAAAATAGACGTATCTGCATACGTAACAGGCGCCACTGAACTATCGGCAGATAAGTAGTTTGTAAGATGGTCACCCCATCCAGCACTGGTTCCGATAAAAATAGAGTGTGCTGCACCTTGCGCAGCTAAACCAGCTTGAGTACCAATAAATGTAGAAAAACTTGAGTTAACCGCATTTTCTCCTGCACCATTTCCAAAAAAGTTTGATCCGCCTGAATACGAAGAGCTAATACCAGCACTACCTCCGAAGAAGTTCGACGCAATATTATGTGAGCCATAACATCCTGCACAACGTCCGATATAATTATTACTCCATGAGTTTGTCGACTGGTATCCTGCCCAGTGTCCTATATATACTTCGTCGGTAATACTTGCAGCCTCTTGTCCCGCATTAATACCCATAAACACATTGTCGGTACTTGAAGTTGCTCCCAGTCCTGCGTTAATACCCAATCGAACACCCGTCGAGGTTGTTTCACCAATCAATAGCCCTGGCAATACTCCGTTTCCTGTTTGTAAAACTAAACTGTTCCCCGCGATCACGGCACCATTTGCATTTCGTGTTTGAGAATTAATAGTTCCTATGCTTGTAATTCCCCCACCCGCAATAGTAGTCCAGCTCGCATTGGTACCATCAGTCGTTAAGTACTCACCAGCATGACCTGTTTGCGTTGGTAATGAAATCCCTCCACCAGAAACGGTCTGCCATGTTGGTGAAGCTCCCGGACCATTTGATACAAGAACCTGCCCTGTGGCACCAGCACTACCCGAGATAAGTAAAGCACCGGAAGATCCTACATTTAAATTAGGCTCTAGACTAGCTAATTCATGCTAAACTAGAAAATATGCTTAAAAGACAA
>CAZQCV010000020.1:0-13579 GCA_964591665.1 uncultured Candidatus Saccharibacteria bacterium | reverse complement strand
CGAAGAAGTTGACCAATTCATACACATCTGTTGATGTCGCCATCCATTTTGCAGGGTTTGAAACATTGTAATGTTTTGGCATGCCAAGTTCCTCAAGGCGTCGATCTGCAACGTATTTTACATATTGATTCACATAATCTGCATTAAGACCGAGGATACCTGTTGGGAAAAGATCTTGGTTATAAGAAACTTCAAGATCAACGCCTTCCACAACAATATTTCTAATTTCCTCTGCAAATTCTGGAGTAAGAAGTTCTGGATTCTCTTCAAGAATATTCATAATGAGATTCATTCCAAATTTCAAGTGAAGTGATTCATCTCTGATAACCCAGTTGATCATTGATGCAAAATTACGAAGCTTGTTTCTTTGCCGAAAAGAAAGTACCACCATAAATCCAGAATAGAACCACACTCCTTCCATCACAATATTTGTCGCAACAAGATTCCTTATGAAATCTTTCTTCCCTTCTGCGGTATCAATGTTAAGCGTAGTTTCGGTCATACGACGAAGGTATTTTGTAATAAACGCTTCTTTCTTTACCATCGAATCAGTTTCGGTATGAATTTTGTAGATAGTGTCACGGTCCATTGGAAATGTTTCGAGTACGTATTCAAATGCGACACAGTGGTTCGCTTCTTCCCACATTTGTTTCGCAAGGTAAAGGTGACATTCTGGTGACTTGATATACGGATACACACCAAGTGCGAGAGATCTGTTCACGATAAGTTCAGCTGGGTTAAAGAAAGACATAAGAAACCGTACCGCATGTCGTTCGTCTTCTGTCATATCCTTCCAATCTTTCAGGTCTTCGCCGAGCGGAATTTCGTGCGGGAACCAGGTATTTCGAACAGCTTGGTTATAAAGTTCATATGCCCATTTATAGTGCATAGGGTGAAGACTTGTATCTTCTGGTGTTGCTTTTCCTACTAACATAATAGTTTAAATAAATTAAATTAATAAAATTACATAAAATAAATTACTAATGCTCGACCATTAATCTTTTTATTGGCATCCTTCACAGAGCAATGCATCCATAGGGTCTTCTGGACCATGAATCACAATCGGTGAATCCATTGCAACCTTTGGTGCTACTACTTCTTCTGTATTTTCAGAAACAACTGCTGCTGGTGCGGCAGCAAAGAGTCCCGCAAAACCACGTTTACCCATTGCCTCTGCTTTATTCACGCGGATCGTTGACTGTTCTGCAGAATGTTTCGGTTTCATATGAAGATAGTATGTAGTTTTGAGACCTTTTTCCCACGCAGTAGTATAAATCTTCATAATCTCCTCTACATCACGAGTTTCGAGATACATGTTTCGAGATATTGCTTGGTCTACCCATTTTTGCGCACGTGCGGCAACTTCAATAAATGCATATGGGCTGGTTGAAAAAGAAGTCTTGTAAATCTTCTTGATTTTGTCTGGAATAGCATCTAGCTCTTCAAGGTCACCATGCGAACCGAGGATTGCCTCACACACAGAGTCCCAAAGACCTAGACCTTGTAAATCATGTACAAGGTTTGGATTTACTTCAAGATACTTACCAGAAATTTTATTTCTAGAAAACATTTGCGCAAAACGCGGGTCAATCCCTGGTGATGTACCTGCAACAAGACCAATGTTTGCATTTGGTGCGATAGCGAGAACGGTCGCATTTCTAACACCTTTTTTAACCTTTGCACGAAGTGTATCCCACTCAAGTGAAGGATCGTTTTTTGCTGAAAAAGTATCAGTCGTTACAGGAAATCCTCGCTCAGCTCCCATCTTTTCAAGTGTATCAATGGGCACGAATCCTTGTGACCATCCTGAACCTTGGAAATTTTGATATGCACCACGTTCTGCTGCAAGGTCAGCGCTTTCGTCAATTGCCATGTAACTGATAAACTCAAAGACTTTATCAGTTAGGTCATGTGCTTCATGGTCTTCGTATGAAAATCCAAGTTGCTCGAACGTATCCGCAAGACCCATAAGCCCAAGACCTACGGCACGATTCTCCTTATCAGCTTTTATTGCCTCTGCAATAGGAAGACGGTTTACATCGATTAGGTTGTCGAGCTGACGAATTGCTAGACGTGTTGAATCTTCTAGGAGTTTCCAATCAATAGTTTTCTCTGGAGTGATATGTTTTGCAAGGTTGATCGAGATAAGGTTACAGACAGCAATATTGTCTTTATTTTGTGGTAGCGTTACTTCCGTACAGAGGTTAGAAGCGTGAATAGTTCCCGTATTGTTATTAAGTGCGCGGACATTAATAGTATCCTTCCACGTCAACCACGGATGCGAGGTGGTTTCTAGAGAGACAAGAATATTTTTATATTGTTGGCGAGCTGGAAGTTTCTTCCACATTTTAAGCTGACCTTTTTCTGCCATTTCAACATATTCTTTATATCGTTTTGAAAAAGCTTCTCCATATAATTCGACGAGATCAATTACCTCTTTTGGGTCAAACAAATACCATGGTTCATCGTTTTTCACACGATTCATAAATTCATCTGAGATATATACAGCAGTATTTGCTGTTCGGGTACGGCGATAGTCATCCCCAGCGTTTTGTTTGAGATCGATGAAATCTTGAAAATCAAGATGCCAGTTTTCCATATAAAAACAAAGTGCACCTTTCTTTTTTCCTCCACGCTGCACTGCGCGAACAGATGAGTCAATAATATGCATAAATGGAATTGGTCCAGAAGAAACGGTGTTGTTTGATTTTAGGACTGATCCGTTTGCGCGGAGTTTAGTAACTGCAAGACCAATACCACCAGTCGCTTTTGAGAGCATGAGGACATCAGAAACGGTCTTACCAATATGTGCCATATCATCTTCGATCTGCATCAAGAAACAGTTTGAAAGCGATGGCCGTGTGGTTCCTGCACCAATGTTTGTTGAACCAGCAGAAAGATATTCGAGGCGAGACATTTTATGATAAAACTTTTCAGCCCAAACAGTTGGTTCTTTCTCGTGGAGTGACATACCCATCGCAACACGCATCCAAAAATATTGTGGTGTTTCGAGCGGATTCTGATCGGTATCTTTCGTAAGATATCGATTCTGCATAGTTGAAAGACCAGAGTACTTGTAAAGTTCATCACGGTTAATATCGAGAACTTGAGACAATTTATCCAAATCAAAAAGTTCCTCAAGTCGTGGATCAAGAAGTCCTTCTTTTACACCATAGGCAATGTAATCTTTAAAATGAGTTTTATGGCGCTCAAGCATTTCATCTCGAGAATCATAATCACCCAAAACCTTTTTGTAGATAGTTTTTAGGAGGAGACGTGTCGCAATCTTATCAAATTCCAAATCATATTGTGCATTCTGGAGTGCAGCGTTGATGGTCGCCTGATCCATCTCTTCTGTAGTGATACCATCGTACAGAGTAAGCTGTGTTTCAGTTGCAATTTGTGTAACTTTACCGATTGGGTCAGTAAGTCCGAAACAAGCACGCTCGATAGAGCGGTTGATGCGATCAGCATTGAACGGTTCTCGTATACCGTCACGTTTGGTGATTGATAGTGGCATAGACATGTTGTTTCCACGAAGAAACAGTTTTATTAATAATCAATTCTCTCCTCCTTGGGCGACAAAAGACACCCCACGAAGAGTGCCTTTTGCGAAAAATATAGAAAGAGAATTACTTACATTGTACAAACATACCCACAAAAAAGATAGTGGAAAAGTACCGTTTTCACTACCACATATATTGCGATACTGGTAGTCAATATCGCTGTTCAAAAAGGCAATGGAATATTACTTTTTTGAACAATATTTTTTAAAAAATTTTACAGAGAAAAATATTGCACTTTTTTATGCGTAAGCGGTTTTTACAACGCTTTATTTTTTGACATAATTCTCAAAATCATTATTTTAAAAGAGATGTAACAGATACCCAAGAGTCATGAGTGTAAAAATAAGGCCAAGTAGAGAATGTTTCCGCCAAAAAAGTACGCCAATTATTAAAATAACCGCAAAACGTACATATCCCAACGCAATAACAGAGTCTGTAAGAGTCGCCACAATATCTGTAAGCATCATATCATTAACAGTTACAGACTTTCTTCATCGTTAAATCTAACAATCCCTTGAATTATTTCATCGAGATCATCAGTAATCACGAAAAGATGGTCATCCCATTCACTAATAAGATCTTGCTCTTCAAGCGTTTGCTGTATAAAAGCACTAATAGGTGCCCAAAAATCTGTTCCATATAAAAATACGGGCGTTGCTGGCATCTTTTTAGTCTGTATTAATGTCAAAAACTCAAAAAGTTCGTCCATGGTCCCATAACCACCTGGAAAATATACATATCCACGAGCAGAGAAAGACATAACAACCTTTCGGGTAAAGAAATACTGAAAATTCATCTCATCGGTTACGTATTTGTTTGTATGTTGTTCATGGGCAAGCGCAATAGTCATACCAAGAGATTTGCCACCCGCTTCGTATGCTCCCCTGTTTGCAGCTTCCATAATGCCAGGACCACCGCCTGAGGCAATAGCAAAACCATGCTCAGTTACGAGCCGAGCTGCAAGCGTGCGAGCTGCTTCATAATACTTTGTGCCTTCTTTGATTCGAGCAGAACCGAGGAAGGTTACGATATTCTCAAATTTTTTAATAAATTCAAGACTTTGTCTTAGTTCAGTATCTGCGATACAAGCAAATCGATCATCATAATCTGCAGGAGCCAATCCTTTACAAATCTTTTTAATTTCATGTGTCGGAATACCAACAATTTGTTTTGTCATATACCTCTAGTATATGCGAGAAAATGAAATGTGCAAAGAACTTTACTTCTTTCTTTTTTTGTATACCCGATAAACAACAAAGACAGTAACTGCGACAAGAGCCACGATGAGCATGTATTTTTCTAATTCATCAAACAATGCTTGGTATTCTTGGTATGCAGAACCAATCTGCCATCCAATAAATCCATAAAATGTCGCACGTATAAAAGTTCCCAGTACGGAAACGGGAAAATACCGATGAAATGGTATTTTAAAAATACCTGCAAAAGCACTAACTAATGGTCCAGGAATACCGGGAATCATCCGTCCAACAAAAACAAGCCAAAGGTCTCGATGTTTTTTCTCTAACTTTGTATCAAATTTTTCTAAGTCAGTTATAGTTATACCAAAATATTTTCCATATTTTGTTATAAATAAATCACCGAGCGTGTATACAAAATAATATACAAGCACAGACCCGAGAGCAACGCCGACTGCAGCAGGAATAGAAAGATTGAGTATAAAAGAAACAAAATTTTGAATAGTAATAGCTTTCCCTTCAAAAAGCAAGAAGCCACCACTTATTTGAATGAGTGCAGATGGTATTGGAGCGACAACTTCTTCTAAGAAAGAACCAACAAGAATCCCCCATCCACCCAATGGGACGATGAGAGATTGTAACCAAGTGATAAGTGCTGCGATCATACGCGGTTAGTATAGCACACAAACTACATGTTTTGTTTTGTTTCTAAATCAAGACAGACAGAATTAATACAATAGTGTTTCCCCGTCTTCGCCTCTTTGTCATCAAAAATATGTCCTAGATGTGATTTGCATTTTGCACAGACAACTTCTGTTCGATGTATCCCCAGTTCATAGTCATCTTTGTATTCTATACTACCAGGCAACGCATCATCAAAACTTGGCCACCCAGCAAGACCAGGTATGTCTGAATGAAATTTTGTATCAGATGAAAAGAGAGGGTGAGAACAAACCTTACACGTATATGTTCCTTGTCGAGTTTCAGCATAGTATTTCCCAGAAAAAGGAGCCTCCGTACCACCTTTCCTTAGTACTCGGTATTCTTCATCGGTTAATTTTTTTTCAATCTCTTCTTCGTTCATTTTTTTATTTGCTGCAAAGGGTGTAAGTGTGCAACGATACCCATAGCAGCAGCGATTAAGACAACATTTTTAATAATATACTGACCTTCAAGTGTTGGCACAAATGGTGCACTCCAAGAGATGCCAGGGACAAAGATTAAGGGTAGAAATGTTGTAAACATGTGGAGCAACAACAAAGGAAAAACGACTCTTTCACAACCCTTTATGAGAAAAAGTACACCTATCACTACCTCAAATAAAGCAAAGGCAATGTAAAAATAATCAAAATTCAAAAAAGGAATCGTTTGATCAAAGAGCGCGTGAACGAGTCCTGTCGCAGGAGAAAGTCCAATAACTTTTAAAATACCAAACCAAGCAAAACAAATAAACAAACCAAAACGAGCCATTGGTTCGCTCCAACGTCGCACCAAGTGTAAAATATGTAGATCAAGAGTTGCTATAGTCATATAATGATACGTATTAAGAAATAAGCATTCCTCCGTCAACAATAATCTGAGAGCCATACATATATGAAGACATCTCAGACGAGAGGAACAAAACCGCTCGTGCAATTTCATCTGGGTATCCTAACCGTTTGGCAGGAATATCTGATGGTATTTCTATCACAGAATCTTCAGGTAATTTTTGCATACGCAACACACCAGGAGTGACAACACCACCAGGAGCTACGGCGTTTACGCGTATGCCATGAGATGCCAACTCAAGAGCAACATTTTTTGTAAATCCCCAAACAGCATGCTTCGATGCATCATAGTGTGCGAGACCAACCATAGAAGGATGAAGTGCATCAACAGATGTTATGTTTACAATAGAACCGTGTATGTTTTGCTTGATCATTTTTTCCGAGACATGCTTTGTAAGCAAGAAAACACCACCAAGATTTATATTAACAACCGAATCAAATTGTTCTTTGGTCATTTCATGTAACGGCATCAGAGGAAAAATACCCGCATTGTTAATGAGTATGTCAATGTGCTCAAATGCAACAACTGACTCATGTATGAGACGAGAAACATTCTCCTCCTGTGAGACGTCAGTATGATAATACAGTGCGCTTTTGGGACGAATCATGTTGAGTTGGTCAACGAGACGATTACCCTTTGTAGCATCAAGATCTGCAACAACGACAGACGCACCAGCTTCATGAAGACGAAGGGTTATTGCTTCTCCGATGCCCATAGCTCCTCCAGTAATAATTGCTACTTTTCCCGATAAATCAAATAGTTCGTTAAGTGATTTTTGTTTCATCTACTAAGTATACAAAAACAATACGAGAATCGCTAATGATATTTAAATTATGAGTTTAATTGGGGTGCCTACAGGGAATCGAACCCTGATCGAAGGTTCCACAAACCTCAGTGTTAACCGTTACACCATAGGCACCATGTGGTCTTGTCATATAACACAAGAATAAGGTGAGTGTAGCAGAAAAAAGCCAAAAATCAAAGTTCAGGTACCTATGTACATTGTCACTATTTTTTCTTGTGAAGAATCGCTCCAAAAATCTGACTGCCAATAATTGCAAGAGCAAGCAACGCCACATAAATAGCAACGAGCGGAACAAGTGAAAATGTAATACCGCGAAGTGATCCCAATACAAAAACAAAGTACCAAGATGTGATAGAAATACCACCGAGCGCAAAAGCAAGTTTCCGTAATCGGCGAAGTTCTTTTGTCTCTGAAGCATCCTCCCCTGCGAAATGAAGCTCGATCAGTTTTGGTGCAACAACCAAATTAAGCGCAAACCCATTCAAAGTAATAACTACAAGCGCGATCATTTTAGCAATAAACTTTCCTGATTCTGTAAGAACTTCTGCTTTCGGAATAAAAAGAAGTATTCCACTAATAAACAAAATACCGAGTGCAACCCAAATAACTTCGGAAAGAACATCAAGTGTTTGTGATTCTTCTCTTGAAATTTTATAATCTTTCAAAAAACGGAAAAAGAAAACATCGGTAATAGTTGCAGCGCCAAGCCCGAGAGAAACACCGAGGAGATGAAGTATCGTACTTACACGAACATATTCATTGAGCGCTACAGGTATCGTCATATGATATCCAATAAAAAGTAATACGCATATGCCAATAGAAGTAAGCATAGAAAGTATACACCAGGTGCACCATGTACGTAGCACAAACAACTGGATACCTAAAAGATACAAAGAAAAGAGCACCGCACCAAGTGAAAACACTACATGCCCATAGAGAAATACTACATGGGAGAAAAAAGGAGAAACTAAAAACAGTATATGAAACAGTACGATGAGCGCATAGTAGCACATACCAAATATCTCTAGAGAAATACCAAAAAACTTTCCGTATGATGAAGTTATTACCCGATCGCAAGAACCACGAAATGGGCAGACGACTTTTTTGCCGCTCCTCTTTTTCATGAAGATGTACGCAGAAACAATAAAACCAATAGCACCCAGGATAATGAGAGTGAGATGAAGTATTTGTGCAGAAATCATATATGATGACTATATCACAAAAAACCACATTATATCAATGTGGTTTTTTGTGATATTTACTTACAAACAGCAGTGAGAGGTTTTGCAGTAAGCACAACTGGCTCTGTAGTTGTTACATCACGACAGACAAACTGTGCGGGATTGTTAGGATCTTTGAGAGTTATAGAGACACCTTGAACGGCTTCCTTACACGAAACAGTATCTGCTGTATAAACACCTCCTCCAACAAACAATTCAGCTAACCCGCTATTAGAAGTGCAGAATCCTTTAAGTGTATTTTTTGTACTCTTATACAAATCTGCTTGATTAAATGCAACAGAAAAAAATGTATCTTGTTGTTTTTTTGCTTCTTGGATTTGTAAATCCTCAAGATACGCTTGGAGATTTGTGGTCGTTTCAGGAAGCTTTATAACTTCTTCATTTAAAGGAAAAGTTATGGTTATGTCAGCAGTTTGCCACATGCTAGTTTCATCTTTACTTACCACAACCAAGTGCACCTTCTGTATTTTTTCTGGATACCATGTAGTCCATACTTCAACTTCCTTTATCTGTGCACGAACAGAAGAAATAAACGGCTTTATATTTTCAGGTAATCCTTGAATCTGATCCTGCCCAAGAAGAAAATGCCGCATACGTGAACCTTGCTCTGTGACATCAGGAAGACTCATGGCATACCCAACGATCTCGTCTGCATGAGGAAGAATCTTTTCAATGATTGGCTGTATAGCGTCAAACGCAGCCCATGAAGGTCGAACATCGTGTGCATACGTTTTCTCAAAATATGAACGAGCAAGATCAATATTACTTGCATCAAACGTAATACCATTTGTAGTTGGAATCGTTTTAACAGATTCTGAGTCAGTGTCAGGCGCAATAGTTATCTGGCTTCCCTCTTTTGAATAAAGCAAGCCATACATTACCTTATTTTCATTTTTAAGAGAGAGCTTTCCTATAAAAGAATTCTTCGTCGTATCATATGTTCCTGTAGTATCAAATACTTGTTCACCAGTAGCAACACTACTACTATCTGTCTCAGACTTTACTCCTTGTAATGAAATAGCGACATGAAATGGTATTTTTTGTTGTGATTCAATATGTTTCGTGACTTGATCAAAAACACGCGATGGTACTGGTTTTATAAAATACCCATATGCATACCAAGCACCGAACGCGATAGTTCCAACAATCCCAAATCCAATAAGTATCATTATCAGTCTTTTAAGGAAGGAACCACCAGGACGTGTAGTTGGCTGCACTGACATTCCTGGCATACCCATAAATGGTTGCGTCGATTGCGTTGCAGCAACAGCAGATGGTGTTTGTTGTAATGACTGCGACACAGGAGCGACACCAGCCCTTGCATTATACAAAGAATCAAGGATATTCATTTTATCTTGTGCTTGAACAGGAGACATACCTGGAGTGATTTGCGTGTTTTGTTGTTCTGTAGGAGTAGATATTCTTGTCGCTGTATTGATAGTTTGTTCAAGCACGGGCGCTACCGCCGGACGAATTGCATCGACACCAGATGGTGACGACAATGGAGATGCTGTTGAAGGTGCTAGGGGTGGTGTTTGTTTAGCGGCATCAATAGCCATGAAAGCATTCATCACAATATCTTCTCTCCATCCTCCACGTGTTATGAGCACTTCTCGCAACTGTGCACGCGAGACACCTTTTTTCTCTTGTTCAATAATGTAATTTTGAAGTTCTAGATATGCCATACAGTAAAGTATACCATATACACAAAAAAGAAAAAGTTGTTTTGTTAATTTTTCATTCATTTTTACGAAATGATATACTATGAGAAGTTATTAATTATTAATGAATACATCTTATTATATGTCTCCTCATATTAAACGACTACTTCTTGTAGCAAGCACGGTATTGATCGGCGCTTTTGTGGCAACGATTACCATTAAAAACAATGCGTCACTTACCGAGACACCAATAGTACGGGCAGCTACAGCGGGTCTTACTTATCAAGGTCAACCACGTGAAGCGACAGGAAATCCACGATTTGGATACAATGGTTTTTTTGTTGAAGGATTTTTAAAAAACAATAACAAAAATATTAACGCCAATGTAGAGGCTATTGATCAAGTCCTCACCGATACAAAAGCAACGTGGTTACGATTTCCAGGTGGAACACGGGCAAATGATTATGTCTTCAATTTAGCAAACCATGGATTTGGTCGTGAAACAGCATATGATCGTGGTTTTAAAAACAACATTATCGTAGAATATGCAGACATTGCAAAAGCGGTGCATGCAAAAACTGCATATGTAGTGGATTTTGCAGCACACTTCCCTACATACTATGGCGGGACAGCATTCATGCCAGCACCACTTCGAAATAAAACCGATGCAGAAATTATAAAAATGAACTTAGATGGTATCGAATACTTGCTTAACCAAGGTCTCGATGTACCGGTTATAGAGTTAGGAAATGAACTCAATGGCGCAGATCTTAGTCCTTGGAGAAACATCAGTGTAACGAATAAGTCAGCTGCAGATGTAGAGCGAATCATGAAGCCAGAGCTTGATCGGTACGAGAACCTCGTTGGACAATATCGCGTCGCGCTTAATGATCTCGCAACAAGAAAATCAGCCGAACTCGGGAAAACAATCACTTTTGAAATTGGCGTTCCTATATTCCTCGTAAACGGACCAAATGGGAAAATGTTCAATGGCCCGCTTGGTGCGCGAAACACCTATTGGAATACAAGAGTTGCACGAATGCCGATCGACGCTATGATTGTTCATACATATAGCAACTTCGGAGGATGTAATAATTTTTGGAATAATACCGCTTTTGTAAACTGTCTTAAACAAAAAAGCAATGAGGACGTGGCTTCCCTTCCAAACAATATCGATCGAACTAAAGCACTAAGTCCTAACAAAAAACTTTGGATCACCGAATACAACGCAGGGTTTGGATTTTCTGCAGATCCACGAATGGATAGATCTGGTTTTGTTAACTCACCTGAACATATACAATACCTGCGAGAAGTGACGAATATCTTTAAGCAAAAAGAAGTTGATCTGTATCTATTACACATGCTTTATACCTCACAAGGCACTAGTTATGTAATTGTAAATAACATACCGTCAGCATCCGCGACACGTGTTACGCCTGAGTCTGACATATATGCACAACCAAGTATCTGCGCATTTATACCAGAGCTAAGTCCTGCTTTTCAAAAATACAAGTGTGCAAATAGTAGTCCAACAAAATAGTTGAGGAAAACACCGCTTGTATGCGGTGTTTTTGTTATACCTTGAAAAAAACTCAAAAATGCGTATACTATGTAGGTTGTCATGCACGGGTGGCGAAACTGGTAGACGCACTACCTTGAGGTGGTAGCGGGAGCAATCTTGTGGAGGTTCAAGTCCTCTCCCGTGCACAACGCAAGAAAGACGAGCTGATGCTCGTCTTTTATTTTACGGTCTAAATAAAAAATAAGCTTACCGTCCAAAAGACAATAAGCTAACTATACTGAAAGGTATGTACTGTTATGTTTGGTTAAACATGATCCAAAGAAAGGCACACCACATAAGTAGGTAGAATAACAACATTATTACATGGTATGTTTGAATTTTCTGATACTCTTCAGATAAATAATCCCATGCCAAATATAAGAACAAGAGTGCAACAATAAAAAGAGTTGCTATTTGGTCAGTGGTATCAGCGTACCACTGAAACTGATTCCTAATATAAGGGTGAAGTACACCCCACAGAAATAAGCAGTCAAACGGCACAAGCCACCATACATACCAGTTTGTTTGGATTGCCATTACTGACGCGCCAAACAATACTACTCCGATCATAACCATAAGGGCTATGAATACTTTTGACGTCCAATCTAATTGAACATCAAACATTTTTACTATTTTTTTCATAGATCGTATTTTTTATGACATTACCACCTTTAGGGAACTAGGTCAACATACAAAAATCACCTCTCAGTCTGAGCGGTGATTTTACGATAGTCTGTATTATTCTGCTGCTACTTCTTCTGAATTCTCTGCGAGCATTGATTTCGCACTTTTCATCTTTCGGCGAACATCACGAACTGCTTTCTCTCGAACATAGTAGAGTTTACTGCGACGAGCACGTGCGCGTTTTACTACTTCGATTTTGTCGATCATTGGAGAGTACAGAGGAAAGATACGTTCAACACCTACACCGTTTGAGACTTTTCGTACAGTAAATGTTGCACCAGTAGTGGTCCCGTGTTTTCGAGCAAGCACCATACCTTCAAAAGCCTGGAGACGGAATTTGCCTTTATCTTCGATTTTTGACCATACGCGAAGTGTGTCGCCAGCAGAGAAAGTCAACTTCTTGCGTTCTTCTGTGTTTATAGGGTCTACTTTTACATTTGTTTTCGTTGCCATATGCGGAATACTTTAGCACAGATTAGACTTTTCTGCAAGTTCAGCTGCTTTTATAAAATCTTCCGGAAGCGGTGCGTGAATGGTATGCTTCTCCCCTTTCAGATCAGAAAATGTTATTGATTCTGCATGAAGTGCGAGACGCTTGAATCCAAGTGCTGGTTTACGTTTTGGGGCATATAGTACATCGCTGATAATCGGATGGTTTAGATGTTTTAGGTGCACACGGATCTGATGCGTTCGTCCTGTTTTTGGAAATAACTCAAGTAAAGAATATGTTCCATCTTCGGTTGTAGCTCTTTCTCGCTCTCGTCCATACCGACCGAGCACATGGTATGAAGTGACTGCTTCACGAAGCATGCCACGAGTGCTCCGACTCGTTGCCCATTTACGAATGTCTCCAGTACTGCGACCAAGCGGTGCGTCGATAACACCTTCATCTTCTTTTGGACTCCCATACACCCACGCCATGTAGCGTTTCTGAATAGTGTGATTTTGAAATTGTTCTTTGAGGAAAAGAAATGCTTGCTGTGTTTTTGCAACAACGAGACATCCAGATGTATCACGGTCAAGACGATGCACAATACCTGGACGAGCGATAACCGTTCCGTTTTGAAGCGTTATGGACTCCCCTACATTTTGAATGTTTGGATATTTTTCTAGAAGAATATCACATAGTGTTTCTTCGTCTGATTTTCCATCTGGATGTACCACAAGTCCTGCTGGTTTGTTTATAACCAAAAGATCATCATTTTCATAGAGTATGTGAAGTGCTTGTGACATAGTATGTGGTTGTTTATAGATAAGAGCGAGTGTCTTTACTATACCAAGTTAGAACCTATTTTCAAAATAAATAAAGCGGACGAA
>CAZQCV010000019.1:7387-13972 GCA_964591665.1 uncultured Candidatus Saccharibacteria bacterium | reverse complement strand
GCACAGTGTTCGTGATATACTTTCTATATGCAATTCGTTTTCATCATCATGACGTTCTTCTCAACATTCCTCGGGGGACTTGTTGGGCTTAAGTTTAAAGACCGTCTTCATACTATTTTAGGTTTTACTGCTGGGGTTATCCTTGGTGTGATTGTCTTTGACCTTTTCCCAGAGATTATCGAGCTTGTTCATGAAACTGGTGTGAAACCAGAAATTCCTATGATCGCCCTCATCGGAGCGTTTCTTTTGTTTCACGTTGCTGAGAAGACTATTCTCATCCACCATTCTCATGAAACACATTATGGACCACACACTCATCCTCATGTAGGGAAGTTTCAGGCGCTTGCTCTTGCGGGACACTCATTTCTCGATGGTGCGGCTATTGGACTTGGGTTTCAGATAAACCTCGCCACAGGTATATTGGTTGCTATCGCTGTAATTGCACATGATTTTTCAGATGGACTCAATACCGTCTCACTTATGTTGCGTCATAAAAATACAAATAAACAAGCGCTCTGGTTCCTTTTCTTTGATGCACTTGCCCCAGTGCTCGGCGGCCTCTCAACACTTCTCTTTACACTTCCAGATAAAGCACTGCTCGTATACCTAGGTTTATTTACTGGATTTCTTCTGTATATAGGTGTTGCAGATATCTTGCCAGAAGCTCACTCTCAAAAATCAAGTTGGAAAACACTTGTAGCGACCGTCCTCGGTGTCGGTTTCATGTATCTTGTGGTTACGATGGTTCACGTGTAACATATAGTATATGCTTATCGTAGAAATATTCATTCTCGTACTTCTTATCGCATTGTCTGCGTTATTTGCTGGTCTTACTATCGGCCTCATGTCACTTGATCTTTTTGATCTACGACAAAAAGTAAAAGATGGAGATCCTCGTGCAGTTAAAGTTCTCAAAGTACGAGAAAACTCTAACTTACTCCTGTCTACGTTACTCCTCAGCAATAATGCGGTAAATGTAGCAATATCTATTTTGGTTGCGCATATTATTCCTGGAGGTATACTTGCTGGATTTATTGCAACGGCAGTCACGTTTCTTTTCGGAGAAATACTTCCGCAATCAGTTATCTCTCGATATGCATTATCTTTTGGAGCACGTACTGCATGGATTGTTCGCGGTTTGATTATTCTCTGTTATCCTATCTGTGGGCCAATTTCTTGGACACTTGATAAATTACTTGGAACGGAACTCCATTCACCATATACAAAAAAAGAACTTATTTCTGTTATCGATGAGTATGCAAACTTCCCAGAGGCTGGTGTTGATGCAGATGAACAGCGTCTCGTAAAAGGATCACTGTCGTTTTCGCACAAAGTCGTCCGTGATGTCATGACACCGAACACGGTAGTTTTCACGGTGATGCTAACCGATATACTCGATGATACGTTTATAAAAGAATTAAAAGAAGCGGGATTCTCACGTTTTCCTGTCTCGACGGAAGATGATCCGAATAATATTGTCGGTATACTTTTCTTGCGATCGTTAGTGGGGCTTCATGGTACTCCATCTGTACGCGACATGTATACACCAGGCATTCTTTCTGTTAATGATACTGAATTGCTCGACACAGTACTCAATAGAGCAATTGATACAAAGTCTCATATGATGATTGTGCAGGATGAGTTCGGCGGATTCGAAGGTGTCATCACCATCGAAGATATTATCGAAGAAATAGTAGGAACGGAAATCGTCGACGAAGATGATGCGCATCCAGATATGCGACGTGTTGCACTAGAAAAAAGAAAGAATAAAAAATAGGTTAATCTTTCGATTAACCATAATAGAATGTTTCTACCATATGTATTTAGGGTCGTTCCTGAAAAGCTTTTAAGTTAAGTAACTGTTGTTCAATATCTGCAACCATATCTGTTAAATCAAAATAGTATTCGTCAACTTCATTTTTAAATAGCTGTGATGAAAGTTCTTTGGATGCAAAATGTTGATTTTTATATGTCAAAAGAAAAAAGCTTTTGTGTAACGGATCTTTTTCATTTTGGACTTTCTTATATAGAATATCCGTATATAGTGATATTGTTGTAAGTGAGAACTCATTCGAAAATAAAATAAGTTTTGGTTTCAGTATCTCTGTAATGTCAACATTTCCTCTAATACTTGCTCTGTTTTCCAAACAGGGAAGTGTTTGAATACTTCTGGTGATGTTGAAATCTCTAATTTCTTGTAGAAATGAGTTTCTGGAACCAGCCCCATCTGGAGTGTTTGGGTGGACAAAAATAATCTCTTTCATAAAAACATTTTCTTTTATTTAAACATTTCAAAAATATTTTGTCAAACATAAAAGACACCTTGTTAACAAGGTGTCTTTTATAAACCATACTGTACGTGCAGATACCGGCTACGCGTAAAATACGGAAAGGACTTTATTTGATAGCGTCCTTGAGGGCTTTTGCAGGGCGGAACTTTGGTACTTTGGTCGCTGCGACCTTGACCTGCTCACCAGTTTTTGGATTGCGAGCCATTCGAGCTGCGCGAGCCTTTACTGAAAAGATTCCGAGACCAGCGATTGAAACTTCATCACCCTTTTTGAGAGTTTTGATGATTTCTGCAATCATACCGTCTACGAGTTCTTCTGAAGCTACTTTTGTACCACCCATTTTGCCGTGAACATATTCGACAAGAGCTGCTTTGTTCATAGTTGTATATACATATGATAGTAAAACAGTTTCGACCCTTGCTTACCCTCTGGGTTACCCCATAGATTTGTAAGCTCTATATAGTATATACCAATCACGGAAATAGGCAATATTTGCAAGGGTTTTAAAAGCTTGACTTTATTTTTTATTTGTGATATAATTAATCGTGAATGAAAGATCTTTTTACAAGACTATGCCATCTGATTTGGTCAGATTGGCGTGTGGGATTGATTTTTATCTTAGTGTTGGCGTTTATCTGGAAGTGTTTATTTCCAGCAGCATACGCTCGCTTAGTAAATCAACTCTTTTGTTTCTTTACTGGTATACTTGAGATCATTATTGTCCTTGCAATTATTGTACTGGGCTTTAGGTATCTTTATCGAAGTATGACTGGTGGAGGGAAGAAAGGTTCTCACTAAGTCAAAAATCCATGTGCGACCCAAATAGTTAGTAGGGTACAATATCATGGTACGCAATGGTACATGCGTAAAACACTGTTGTTAAACAGCGAGTACAAATAAAGATAAAAGCCCTGACATCATATGTTCAGCGCTTTTTATTTTATGTTATACTTTTTACATATGACACAATACTATGAATTACAAGAACGCCTCCGTGCACTCGAAGAAGTGATTAATCGCATGGATGAAACAGAAGAGGTACTACAATGCAAAACCATTCTAAATGATTTGTTCTTGTGTTATGAAGATTTGCATAAGACAAAAGATGAACTAGAGGTCGCGTTGAAAAAATTACAAGATACACTGTATCGCAGATAATAAAAACTCCTGATATATCAGGAGTTTTTATGTAGTGTCGCAACTTTTATCGAGCAAATTCAATGATTCTATTTTCTCGGATGACGGTTACTTTGATCTCACCCGGATATTTAAGTTCTGCTTCGATTTTTTGTGCAATTGATCGCGCCATATCGCGTGCTTCGATGTCATTTACTTTTTCTGGAGTAACAAATATTCGTACTTCGCGTCCTGCAGAGAGGGCATATGATTTTTCAACTCCGTTAAATGTATTCACGAGTGCTTCAAGTTCTTGTAGTCGTTTCAAGTAGTTTTCGACACTGTCGCGACGTGCACCAGGGCGACCACCAGAAATCATATCTGCTGTTTGTACGATAACCGCTTCAATACTTTCATGTGGGCAATCATCGTGGTGAGATTTCATTGCAGTTATTACTCGTGGGTCTGCACCGAATTTTTGAAGAATACGAATACCTATATCAATGTGCGTACCTTGTACTTCATGGTCGAGGGCTTTACCTATGTCGTGTACTAACGCTCCTGCTTTTGCTATAGCGACATCACCACCGAGTTCTTCTGCAAGCATGCCTGCGATGTGAGCCATTTCTATAGAGTGTTGAAGTACGTTCTGTCCGTAACTTGTTCGGAAATACAATCGTCCAAGAATTGCTATCACTCGTGGATCAAAGTTATATACACCACATTCGAATACTGCTTCTTCACCTTTTTGTTTGATGATTTTGTTTATATCTTCAGTTGCCTTTGCGACCATCTCCTCTATCTTTGCTGGTTGGATACGTCCATCGAGAATAAGATTCTCGAGTGCGAGTCGTGCTACCTGACGTCGTACTGGGTCAAATGAAGAAATAACAATTGTTCCAGGTGTTTCGTCAACAATAAGTTCTACACCTGCTGCACGTTCAAATGCGCGAATGTTTCTTCCTTCTTTACCGATGATCTTACCTTTTGTTTCATCGTTTGGAATATTTACGGCAGTAGTCATAATTTCTCCAGCTGTTGATGATGCGAGACGTTGAATTGTTGTAGAGAGGATGTCTTTTGCTCGACGATCAAGTTTTTCCATACCATCTCGGTCGAGTTTTTGCATGCGAATAGCAAAATCTTCTTCGTATTTTATTTCAATACTTCGCATGAGTTCCGCGCGAGCGTCATCTGCAGATAGTCGTGCGATTTTCTCGAGCTCTGCTTGTTTCTGTGCGTCAGCTGCATCTACGCGTTCTTTTACTTTTTTTATATCTTCGATCTTGAGTTTGATGTTTTCAACTTCTTTATCGATCTCTGTTTGACGCGCATCAAGCAACTCTTCTTTTTTTATGAGACGAGTTTCTGTTTGTTTCCAAGATTCTTCTTTCTCTTGTTCACGTTTTTTTGTATCGTTCTCGACGTCTTCTGCTTTTTTCTTTGCATCGTCAAGAATTTTGTTTGCCTCTTCTTTTGCTGTTACCAGCATTTCTTTGATTTCAACTTCGATCGAGCCTTTTTTCCCGAGCGACGTTATGAGTCGGAGATAATATCCGACACCGAGCCCTGCGAGGAGCGCGATAATAGCTATGATAAATGTCATATGGTCACTTACTGACCACCGGCTGTTTTGAGCGTATTCGCGATTTTGTTTGAGGAAAGAGAAAGTGTCATAAATTTCGTAGAACGTTTCGGATTCGAATCAGCATCTGTAGAACCAGTGTCAGTACAATTTAATTACTAAGACTTTTTTATAATACCAAAAAATATAAGAAAAGTCTATGTAACATTGACTTAAGAGTTAATATGTGCTATTTTGAGAAAAAAACAAACAACATGACAATACTATCTTATTTCGTTGACGGCCCAATAGGAGGTTCTCAACTTAACGCAACATTGTTTACCGCTGTTATAATCTTTGCATTATCAATGGCATGTATGTTCATTCAACGTCATCTGCCTTTTTATTGGGATAATTTTACTGACGTCTCTAAATGGAAGAATGTCAGAAATCCTCAAAAAAAAGCAAGTGCAATGGAAGCATTACTGGCTTATCACAATATCGCTCTTTTGGAACAAGACAAAAAAGGTGAATTGACTGAGTACACTTCTCGACATACGATAGATTGGATTCGCAATCTTGGTATCTACCGCGAATTTTGCTGGAGACACTCCGTTGATTGTTCAGGTAAATTTATCTGCGAAATGCAAGAGATTTACAAAATATTTTCGCGAGCAGAAGATAAATATAATCTTAAATACTCTGAACTTGACCATTATCTTAAGAAAAATGTTTCACCGTATTTAAGTCCGGAGATGTATCGTGAGATGCATATCCAACTGAACCATGCGGCATATGGTTATAACTAGAAAAAATATTTTGGTATAAATATAAAAATCCCGAACGATTACGCTCGGGATTCTTTTTATTTTATGCCAGATTTTGATTTAGTGATGATTTCGTCGATGACACCGTACTTCTTCGCCTCTTCTGCTGTCATCCAATAGTCACGTTCTGCGTCAGTTTCAACATCTTTAATACTTTTTCCAGTATTCTTTGAAAGTATTTTGTTAAGATTTTCTTTTGTACGGAGAATATGTTTTGCAGCAATCGCGATGTCTGTTGCCTGACCTTCTGCGCCACCCATGACCTGATGGATCATGACTTCACTATTCGGGAGACAATAGCGTTTTCCTTTTGCTCCTGAAGAGAGAAGTACCGCTGCTGCAGACGCTGCGATGCCTACACAAACAGTAGAAACGTCTGGTTTAATGTGGTTCATGGTGTCATAGATCGCCATAGCTGCAGTAACCGAGCCACCTGGAGAGTTGATATAGAGCTTGATTTCTTTTTTAGGATCTTCATTTTCGAGGAAGATGAGCTGTGCGATGATAAGGTTCGCCATGTGATCGTCAATACCACCACCGAGAAAAACAATACGTTCTCTAAGTAGGCGAGAGTAGATATCGTACGCACGTTCACCCATTGAAGATTTTTCGATAACAGTTGGAATTAACATAATGAAAATAAGGTATTACGAGTAAGTGGTATTAGTATACCAGAAAGTATAGTACAAAGGGAGTACTTGACTATATATCATAAATATGTTACAATATACACAAATTTAGAATACTTGAAAACAAAAAAATTCTCAAAATTATTGCTGATATTCGC
>CAZQCV010000019.1:0-7287 GCA_964591665.1 uncultured Candidatus Saccharibacteria bacterium | reverse complement strand
CAAGATGGTGACTACATGACTGCCGTTGTTGAATACTGTGGAACGAGTCAACCAATTCCTGTAAACACAGGAATTGGTTGGAATTTACGAAACCCACTTGGCACAAGTAATGCGTTCGACGGATATACCGAAGGGCAGCAAACCTTCGAACTTAACAACGCATTTAATCCCTCTTGGAATGGATACAGTGTTGTTGCTGTTCAATTGGATCTAAACCAGGTTAGTAATGGTTATGTACAGATAGTTGGTGTTTACACTCCAAACACGTTATAAAAATGGAGTACTAAAAACAAAAAAAGCTGAGCATTTCGCATCAGCTTTTTCTTTTACCTTATTTTACCAGTGATTCGAGGAACGCAAGTGTTTGCTCATTCACGAGCATACTTTCTACATATGCTTCTGTGCGTGCTTTGTCTGCTTCCTTGTACATATTGAGTAGTTCGGCCACTTGTTCATCTCGCTTTTTTTCATCAGGTTTTATGTTTTCTTTGTGAGCAATTTCCCCGATGATAAGTTCCATCTGAACTCGTTTTTTCGCATCGTTTTCAAATTCCTTTCGCATTGCCTCCTCACTTTTCCCCATATACTTGAGATAATCATCATATGAAAGTCCCATTTGTGCGATGTCTGATTTCATCCGATAAAGCATGCGGTCAAGTTCTTGCTCAATGAGTATCTGCGGAATTGCCACTTCTGTTTTTCCCAAAATACCTTCGAGAATTTCTACACGATTTTTTTCTTTCTCATGATTTTCTTTTTCGAGCGCAATGTTCGCTTTGAGTTTTGTTTTAAACTCATCTACTGTTTTGAAGTCGCCGAGAGATTGTACAAACTCGTCAGTGAGTTCTGGAAGGGGACCAATTTCATCTTCGTGATTGGTATGATCGTCACCTTCTTTGTGTTCATGAGGAATACGCGGTGCGCGTGATTTGCGGATATTTTCGATAGTATCTTCTACTTCTTTGTCAGTGACTTCTACTGATACTTTTTTACCTTTTTCTTCAGCAATTTTTTTATAGTCAGGAAGCTTTACTTCTGGCATGACTGCGGTACGGATGACAAATCCAAGCGGATTTCCCTTTGCAATTTTAGTAAGCTGTACTGCGGGGCGACCAATAGCGTCAATTTTCTCCTCATCAAGAATTTTCGGGTATGCTTCGTTTATGGCATGTTGTGCCATTTCTTCAAGAAGCACCATCTCTGGAATTTTTTGTGCTGCGATATGAAGTGGTACATGACCTTTTCGGAAACCGTCAATCTCCATTTCTGCCGCAAGTTCCTTCAGTACATGATCATAATGACTTTCAAATGCTTCTGTATGAATTTCTCCTTTTATCTCAACCTCTGATACTTCAGGGAGTTTTGTTGTAGTGATTGTATATGTAGACATGTCCGCAGTCTAGCAAAGACACACCATGAGGTCAATGTGTGCAAATTTGGTCATATATAGTAAAACACCGTATGACGGTGCGGTGTTTTGAAAAGGTGACTAGAATGAGATATCTGTTGTTTTGAGATCAGCTTCAATATCGGTTACCTCGTCACTTGGTGTGGTGGTAACGGGTTGTTTTGTTGTTGGGGTATCAACTTGAGTCTTTTGCGCAGGTATTTTTTCTTCTTGTTGTAATGAAGATTGTTTTTCCATAAGTCGGATATATCCGATAATGATAGCGACGACTACAAGTACAATGATAAGAATAGAAAGTATCCGTTGGTGGTTTTTAGGAGTTTTTTGCTCCAGAGAATGTGTATTTTCTGTTGTATTCATAAAATGATACTTATTTTGACTCTTTAGCTGCCACGATTGTCGTTGTTTTATCAAGTGTTGTTTGCGCATCTTTAAGTGCTTTCACTGCATCTGTAAGATATGCATGAACTGATACAACATCTGCGCGAATTGTCTTGAGGATATCGGCATTTGTTTTTATTGTTTGCGCATCAAGTGTGTTCCACTCAAGAAGCTCATATTGTAGTTCTGCATCTGCTTGAGCATCACGAGCTTTTGTAAGTAAGTCTTCTACTCCTTGCACATTTGCTCCTGCCTTCTTCAGTTTTTCAGTACGAGAAGCTATACGACTTGTAAGGCCGTCTAATTTTTCAAGTGTATCAGCGACTCGGTCTTTTATTTTTGATTCGATTGCAGTACTGTCAGTTTTCGTTTGATCTGGAGTATCGGTAGTAGTACTTGCTGCTTCTGCATCTGCTTTGATTTTTTCTTCTCGAAACTTTCGCATCTGCTCTTTCTTGTCTTCCACATCGCGAAGAAACGCTGGTTTGTCATCAGATCCTAAAAGGGTTTCTTTGATATTTTGGATAAGTGAGGGTGCAGGAGCTACTTTTTCTGGAAGTGGTTGTATTGTGTCTTCTGCATAGACTGTTGGTAAGAGAAGGCTGGTACCTGCAACAACCATGATAAGTAAAGGTATTTTTTTCATATATGTTTAGATACGGATGCATGCATCCGTATCTAGTATAGTACAACAATCTGAGCTTTTTGGGAAGTATGTTTGTGCACAGGGTATCTAGTGAATAAAAAACACACGCCATATCTTGGCGTGTGTTTTTGACTAACTAATCTAGTTTGTGAGCGTATTCTTTTGAGTACTTTTCGCTACATTCTTTAATAATTGCGATTGCTTCTTGTGGTCCTGCAAATTCTTTTACGATACCTGTTCCAGGTTTCTTTAGCGCTTTGATATTTTCCCAAAAATATTTTGTTTCTTTTTGGAAGTACTCACCGAGCTGTGTGTAGTTTGTGATATGATCAGAACGCTTGTCATCGTTTAATACTGCAATGATCTTGTCGTCTACTTCGCCACCGTCTTCGAATTTCATGACACCGATAACTCTAAGTTCTACGAGAGAACCTGGAACGAGTGGCTCTGTAATATTAACAATCTCAACATCAAGTGGGTCGTTGTCATAATCCCATGTCATTGGAATTGCTCCATAACTGAACGGATATGACATTGATGAATATCCAACACGATCAAGTTTGAGTTGTCCTGACTCGGTAATAAGTTCATATTTATTTATTGAGCCTTTTGAAACCTCAACAATTGCGTTGATAACACCTTTCTCTTCATCGACAAATGTCGGAAGTGCATGAAGCAAGTTCAACATGTATCGAGAAGGTTTATGATCAATGTTTGCCATATGAGTTTGTCCTAAAGAAGGAATTAATTTTTAATTGTCTTCTGGAGTAGTAGCGTCTTCTGTGGATGCTGCTTCATCAACATTAATTTCACTTGAAGTCACTTCATCTGATTTTAGTCCTTTTATGTCAATTTTCCAACCAGTGAGTTTTGCTGCGAGACGAACGTTTTGTCCGCCTTTACCGATCGCAAGAGAAAGTTGTTCATCTGCGACTTGAACGAGCGCTTTGTGCTCAGCTTCGTCTATTTGTATGTCGAGTACTCGTGCTGGAGAAAGTGCATTTGATACGTATTCTGCACCGTCTTCTGACCATGGAATAATATCGATTTTTTCTGCACCGAGTTCACTCATGACGGTCGTTACGCGAATACCTTTTTGACCCACACATGAACCAACAGGGTCAACATGTTCATCGTTAGAGTATACAGCGATTTTTGAGCGACTTCCTGGTTCACGAGCAATAGAACGAATTTCAACGGTGCCGCTCGCAACTTCTGGTGCTTCTGATTCGAAAAGTGCCTCGATAAGTTTCGGATGGCTGCGAGAAAGTTTGAGTGAAACACCACGAGGTGATTCTTCTACTGCATAGAGATATGCTTTGATGCGCTGACCGCGATTGAGTCGTTCACCTGGAATCTGTTCTTCACGTGGAATGATACCGATAGCACGACCGAAGTCTACATAAACAACACCGCGTTCTACTTTTTGCACCATACCAGAAACGGTCTCACCTTCGTGACCACCAAACTCTGTCATGATCTGTGAGCGCTCTGCTTCGCGGATTTTTTGGATGATTACTTGTTTTGCTGTTTGTGCTGCAATACGACCGAAGTCTTCTTGTGCCTCAAGCGGAAAAATGATTTCGTCATCGAGTTGTACATTTCCCTTGAGAAGGCGTGCATCGTCGATAAGGATATGATGTTCACTATTATATCGTGGTCGAAGATCGTTTTCATCACGGTCGTCTTCTGTTTCTGATTCTTCTTCGCCTTCGACAGGCATACGAACAGTAGTTTCGTCAACGACGATCTTAACTTGGTAGAATTCTGTTGTTCCGTTTTCTAGATCAACTTTTGCGCGGACGATCTGACCTTTCTTACCGAAGTCTTTTTTGTATGCAGCAGCAAGTGCTGTTTCAATAGCTTCTACAATTTTTTCTTTTGGAATACGGCGTTCTTCTTCGAGTGTCTGAAGCGCGGTATTCACTGCTTTTATATCAAGCATATGCGATTTTAGCCTTATATATAAAGGTTTTTGATACTATCTCACTCTACAATACAGTGGGCTACGGTATTAAATTTTAATAAAAAGAGTCGGGTTTTTTGACCGACTACTTCCTATGGGTATTATACCGTACCCGGACCTTTTTGTCGAGCCTACTATTGTAGTGGTGCTGGAGCCAGTATGGGATTCATTTCTTTGTCTGGTCGAATACCGAATGGTGTAATATGGTTACCTTGTCGCGGTCCAAAGAGGATAACTGGTTGGCCAATATATTCTTCCTCATGCTCTTTTGGTATCGGTGCCCAGTACACATTACCTTCTCTGTCTTTGATACGCAGCATGCCTTCCTCAACTCCGACAATGATACCCCTGGTAACCTCATTTGAAGGTTGTCTGTATCGTGTATGGATACTTCGTATAATAGGAATATTTCTTTTTTCACCAAGCCGAGCAAAATTCATTTCTTTATCTAACAGTGCGAGTCCAACCGCTATCATGACGGTAATAATGCCTAAGAATCCTAGCGTTTGAAATGTTGCATGTCGATATACGAATGCGTACTGATGTACTAACGTAAACAAAAATATAATGAGCAAAATAACTATACCGACGAGTGGATAGGGAATATACTGAAATATTTTCCCTATACCTTGTGGTCCTAACATTATGAGATCTGTAAAATGTTGCTCTTTCCCCACGAGTAAAATAAATGCCACCATATACGCGAGTAGTACAACTGCGAGCAGTGTGCCAACCCACATACCAATATGTATAAGTGTAAAATGCCACTTCGGTTTTTGTGTGAGCGCTCCTGATTCTATTTTTGCCTCAATGATGTGTTTTATTGATTCCATATAATGTTTTATGTGTTGTTTCCTGTTTGTAATAATTGCTCGACCTGTTTTTTTGCCCTGGTGAGTCGTACGCCTACTGTTGCGACTGGTATGTGGAGCACGTCACTGATTTCTTTGTATGATAACTCTTCGTAAAAGTATAATGTCAGTATCTCTCTTTGTGCGATGGGTATTTTATCTAATATCTTTTCAATGCGTTCTTTCTCATACACTCTGTCTGACTCTAGCAATGTTGCCTCCTCGGTGCTGCTCTGGAGAAATGGTACGAGTACGTCTGGTTCGAACCATGAGAACGGCAAGGATTTTTTCTTTTTTATGTGATTTACCATTTCATTATGAGCGATGCGATATATCCACGGCGAAAAACGCTGCTTGGTATCAAATCGATGAATGTTGATATATGCTTTTATAAATACTTCCTGTACGATATCAGTGACGTCATCACGTGTGCGAATGTTTTTCTCAAGGTATCGTCTTAGCTTTGGTTCGTATCTATCAATAAGTATGCCGACATCGTTCTGATATCCTGCTTGTATACGAGCTGCTATTACTTCATCTGTATCTTCTAACGCTTCCATCTCTTTCTATAATACAACATATATATGTTTTTATTACATATATATGTCCCATGTAATATTTTGCATACTCCGTTGTAGTAATATATGTCAGGTCATCTCGTGCACATAGTGACCTCGACAAGCGATAACTAATTACTTTTATTAACTAAATGAGTATACAAAATAACTATTATATGAAAGCAAAACCAAAAAATAAAAAAACAAATAAAAAAGCACTGTACGCACTTATTCCAATGCTCGGACTTGCGCTTGCGGGTAGTGCGCATGCAGCAGAAACCACAGTAGCGGTTTCACAAGATGGTCAATCATCTCGTCCTGCATTCGAAATGAGAAGTGGAGGAAAAACTGATGTGAAATCTTTTCAAGACAAAGATATGGGAGTATCTGATTCTGGAAAATTAGGTCACCGAAGTGGCCCACGAGGAGCAGAAGGTGGTCGTCCACCAATACCACCACTCAAAGAGATTGCAACAGTACTTGGTACTACAGAGACAGACCTTCAGGCACTTATAAAAAGTGGCAAAACTATCGATCAGATTATTACCGACAAGGGTTTCTCAAAGATAACGGTGTATGCGCAATTGAAAACACAACATGAAGCAAACGAAAAAAGTCGCCTCGCTGAAGCTGTAAAAGCTGGTAAAATAACACAAGCTCAAGCAGATCAGATGGTTGCTGACAGAACTGCTCACGAACAAAAAGAGTTGCAAATACTTGCTACAGCGCTCGGTACCACTGTCGAAAAAGTTCAGGCTGACCGTGATGCAGGAAAAACACTTGATGAGACAATCACGTCACTTGGACTTAACAAAGCTACAGTGATGGCGGCGTTGAAAGCATCACATGATGCGGAATTCAAAACAGAACTTGCAGCGCAGGTAACGGCAGGCAAACTCACCCAGGCACAAGCAGATGGAATACTTAAAAATATGACAGAAGGTCAGGCAAAACATGACGAAGCTCTCGCAAAGGCGCTCGGTATGACGACAACAGATCTCAAAGCGTCACTCGATAGTGGTAAAACGGTCGGTCAGATTATTACTGATAAAGGGCTTTCAAAAGATCAGGTTTTCCAAAGTATGAAACCTGCAAAGACAGATGGTCCCATAAAATCATTATTCCATAAACTATTTCCAAAGTTTTTCTAATTACATATCTATATAAACGACAATAAAATACACTGTACAATACAAAAGACACCCCATTGCTGGGTGTTTTTTGTATTTCTAAATATTCTTACAGATTTTTTATCCACAGGATGCATGCTTTCTTTTTCTGGTTGTGGTACAATGAAATCACTTATTAATAGACAATACATATCATACGAAATTTATATGAAACCATTTCTCAAAAAATTCGCACAGGTAGGTGGCGTGATCGCTCTCGCACTTGTGCTCGGGATCGGTGTAAGTGTGTTTGCTGACAACTATGTTGGCGCACCTGCGTTTCCACAAAACGCACCGACACCGCTTAAT
>CAZQCV010000018.1:0-14203 GCA_964591665.1 uncultured Candidatus Saccharibacteria bacterium | reverse complement strand
GTGCCCAGGGAGGGAATCGAACCCTCATGCCTTGCGACACACGATTTTGAGTCGTGCGCGTCTACCAATTCCGCCACCTGGGCAAATCTATTGTCTTTTGAACAATGTCCACATATTCTACATAAAAAATAAGCGAAAAGCAATTTCATGATTTTTGTCTCTATGGTACAATGCTTGCATGGCAAACCTATATTCTAATTCAATTTATTTTATCGAAGTTGAGAAAATTTTTCCAAATCCGTATCAACCTCGTCGGGAATTCGAAGAAGCAAAACTTAAAGATCTTGCAGACTCTATCCGCATGTATGGCGTACTTCAACCGCTTGTTGTTTCTCGTATTGAGAAAGTAAAAGAAGATGGTGGGATTTTTGTTGAATACGAACTGATCGCTGGAGAACGACGTCTCCGTGCTTCGAAGCTCGCAGGATTGCTCCAGGTGCCAGTTGTGATCCGTACTGGTGATGACTCTCAAGCAAAACTTGAACTTGCTATTATTGAAAACTTGCAACGTGAAGATCTTAACGCGGTCGAACGAGCACGAGCCTTTTTGCGATTCGTAGATGAGTTTAAATACACTCATGCACAAATCGGTCAGAAAATGGGGAAGAGTCGCGAGTATGTCTCAAACACACTTCGTCTTTTGCAGTTACCTGAAGAAATCTTAAACGCACTTTCTGAAGGTAAAATTAGCGAAGGTCACACTCGACCGCTTATGATGTTGGCTGATCGTCCGGAAGAGCAACAAGTACTTTTTAAAGAGATTATGTTTAAACGTATTAGTGTGCGTGAAGCAGAACGTATTGCTCGTCGTGTCGCTACTGATAAAATTCGCAAAAAAGAATATGCTCCAGATCCTGAACTCGTCGCGCTTGAGCATACACTTCAAGAAACATTGGGTACTCGTGTACATATCGAACGTCGTGAGCAAGGTGGTAAAATAGAAATTGACTTCTTTTCAAATGAAGAACTTCGTTCGCTTTTAAATATTATAAATATGCAACAAGTTCAATCTGCATCAGCCGTTTCTGCGATTCCTGTTGTGCAAACACCAGAGCAACCTAAAGAAGAATCTACTTTTGTATCTGCGCCTGTTCCAGAAATACAATACCCAGAAATTCCTGTTTTTCCAGATACACAAGAGTCACACATTGATCCTCTTGAGGTTCAGACATCTACCAGTGCTGTCCATGAAGCTATACAAACGTTTGGTCTTGCAGAACAACACGAAGAACTCCAAGCGCATTTTGAAGACCCTAGTTTTATTGATGATCGTACAAAAGAAGAAATCGCCTCTACTGAAAACAGTAGTGACGATGATCTCTACAATATACACCGGTTTTCTATATAGCTAATTACGTGAGATATTTTTCGTACTTCTTTTCAATAGGATTATGTTTGAAATACGCACGGATACGATTTCGCGCTATTGATGTTTTTACGAATTCTAACCATTTTGGGTTTGGTTTTGCATTTTTTTGTACTGTAACCTCTACAATATCACCATTATGAAGTTTGCTCTCAAGTGATACAAATTTGCCGTTCACTTTTGCTCCTGTTGCTCTGTTTCCAATATCACTGTGTACATGATACGCGAAATCAACCACGGAACCTCCTTCTGGGAGATCTATGACATCGCCCTTTGGAGTAAATACAAATACTCTACTCTGAAAGAAGTCCATTTTAAGTGATGCGAAAAAATCATCAGTATCTTTTATTCCTTTTTGTGTATCGCGGAGTTGCTCTATCCACTCATATTGTTTTTTAATGTCTTTGTTGTGGAGCTTGATTCTTTCTTTGTATGCAAAGTGTGCAGCGATACCGTATTCTGCTTCTAAATGCATTTCTTCTGTCCGAATCTGAACTTCCACAATACCGCCAGTTCCGGTGAGTATCGTTGTATGTAATGACCGGTATCCGTTTGATTTTGGAAGGGCAATATAATCTTTGATGCGTCCTGGAAGAGGTTTCCATGTTCCGTGGATAATACCGAGAACTCGATAACAGTCTTCAATTGACTTAACAATAACTCGTACAGCCATAATATCGTGGACTCGAGTAATATCACCATCGTATTTGGTAAGTTTTTTCCAGAGAGAATATAAGTGCTTCACTCGGTGATCTAGTGAGACAAGATCAATTTTCTCTTGTTTTAGTTTCTGTGCAAAAAGTTTTTGAAAATCAATAAGATGTTTTTCATCCATTTCTTTGCGCTCTTTGAGTGCTTTTTTTGCCTGTTCGTATCCTTCAGGATATGCGTAGGGGAAAGCTGCATCTTCAAGTGCACCTTTTAGTTTACCGAGAGAAAGACGGTTCGCGAGAGGAGCGTAGATTTCGAGTGTCTCTTTTGCAATACGTTCGCGTTTATCTTCTCGCACATGCGTAAGTGTTTGTACGTTGTGTAAGCGATCGCAGAGTTTGATAATAAGTACTCGTGGATCTGCTGCCATTGCCACAAAAAACTTTCGTAAGTTCTCTACGTTTCGTTCAACACCTTTATACTTAACGGTGCCGAGTTTAGTTACGCCTTTCACTAGTTCAAGTACTTCTTTACCGAATTCTTTTTCAATATCTTTGGCTGTCACGGTAGTATCTTCTATGGTGTCATGCAGAAATCCAGCAGCAATTACCGTCGGGTTCATACCGAGTTCTGCGAGGTATTTGGCGGTTGCAAACACATGAACAAAATATGGTTCGCCACTCTTTCGTTCTTGTCCTTGGTGCGCTTTAAGCGCGAAATCGTATGCATGGTGGAGGAGTTCCACGTCTTTTTTTGGTGGGGAAGGGAGTTTGTCGATAATGTCTTCGATATTTGGCATACACGTATCATAGAACAAAAAATTGATAATGTAAAATAGAAAATTTTGTGATATACTGCGTTGCACATATGATGTTTTATTTTATTTTTACCGTTTTGGTGTTTTTGATTGCGTTTGCGATGTATTTTATGCGTGTTCCTGCTCGTGAGATTGGTGAACGTACGGCGGTACTTTCTCCCGCAAATGGAAAGATTATAGCTATTGATCGTATTGATACAACCCATCTGACTTTTTTCAAAGAGGGTATTCAAAACGAACTTGAAGTGCAAGGTGTGACGCTTCCAGCACATGTGGTTGTAATCCAGATGAATCTAAAAGATGTGCATGTTCAACGAGCACCTATTTCTGGGACAGTAGTGTATATTGAACACTTTAAGGGAAAATTCAAAAATGCACTTTATTCCAAGCAAAAAACTCATCTCGTTAATACGAACGAAAAAAATCTAACTATTATAAAAAGCGATCGTGAAGTTGTGGGTGTCATTCAGGTTGCAGGGCAACTCGCTCGAAGAATTAAGAGTTATGTAAAAGTTGGCGATGTCGTTACTGAGGGTCAAAAGATAGGTTTTATTTCATTTGGATCGCAAGTGGTACTCGTTCTGCCAGCCGTTCGTGTTTTAGAGGTTGGTATCGGAGATATAACTGTTGATGGAGAAACTGTTATTGCACGATAAATAAAAAACTACTCAGACGAGTAGTTTTTTATTTTGAATGCATCTTGTGCGGATTATGGTTTGCGCATGTTTTGTTACTACAGCGCTCTGGTATGGTCTTTGTGCCTTCCATCATAAGTGATCCGCATATTGAGCAAAGGTTTCCAGTTGGCTTTGCTTTTATTGCATTTTTACAGGTAGGGTAGTTTGAACATGAGTAAAATATTCCGAAGCGTCCTCGTCGCTCTACCATGTTGCCGTCTTTGCATTCAGGGCATTTGACGCCACTGTTTTTCCTTGCTTCTTCTTCTGGATCGGCTTCAATATATTTACATTTTGGATAATTACTACAACTGATGAATTTCCCAAATTTACCTTCTCGTTCAACCAACACGCCGTGTTTTTTTGCTTTTGGTTTTGCGGTGATGCCACATTTAGGACATTCCTTTCCAATCTCTTTTGGTCCCTCGAGTGTTTCTCCTGTTATTTTGCGTGCACCGAGACAATGAGGATAATCACTACATGAATAAAACTTTCCATTTCGAGCCAATTTTACGATCATCGCTTTCCCACATAATGGACATTGTATATCATGTGGAGCAGCCTCCATATTGGTTGCTTTCTCGAGTTTGTCTTTTGCTTTGACTTCTTTTTGAAATGGTATATAAAAGTCGGTTAGTGTTTTTATATATTCACGATCACCATTTGCTATATCATCGAGCTCGTCTTCCATCTCTGCTGTAAAAGTATCACTAATGTATTGTCCAAAATGTTCCTCAAGAAAACTAGAGACCACGTCACCAGTATCAGTGGGGAAAAGAGTACGACCTTCTTTGGTGACATAACTTCGTTCTTCAAGTGTTTTCATGATCGAAGCATATGTACTTGGTCGCCCGATGCCACGTGCCTCAAGTTCTTTCACGAGACCTGCCTCGGTGTATCTACTTGGTGGTTGTGTCTGTTTTTCGTCGCTATCTAGATCTAGTAATTTCAATGTCTCTCCGACAGAAACTTGCGGGAGTTCAACATCTTCGCCGCGTGCATCTACATCAACTGAAAGCCAGCCAGGGAACAATACTCGTGAGCCGTTAGTTGCAAATGCTGGAAGATCCTCGTGTCCGACAATCGTTGCGACGATTTTGGTTTTTTCAAGTTTTGCATCGGTCATCTGTGAAGATACTACTCGTTCCCAGATAAGTTTGTACAATCGCTCCTCATCATTGTTGTTTCCCGCGCGTAGCATGTCGATATGTGTTGGTCGGATTGCTTCATGCGCTTCTTGAGCATTTTTACTTTTTGTTTTATACATGCGTGGCTGCACGTAGTCTTTGCCGTACTTTTTTTCGATAAGACCAAGTATTGCACCTTGTGCTTGTGTTGAGAGATTTGTCGAGTCAGTACGCATATAGGTGATATGTCCAGCTTCGTAGAGTTTTTGTGCTACCTGCATTGTACGTGAAGGAGAAAAGCCAAGTCGTGAACTCGCTGTCTGTTGGAGTGTACTGGTGGTAAACGGAGCACGAGGTGAACGTTTTTGTTCTCCCGTTTTTACATCACTCACAATCCATGGATTTTTCTTGCCGATATCAAGAATTTTCTCAACGAGTGCGTACTCTCGTGGTTCGTCGACACAAGTTAGTAGTATTTTATCTTTTGCTTTTGTTTCAAAGTTTCCTGCAAGTGTCCAATATGTCTCAGGAATAAACGCTCGGATTTCTCGTTCGCGTTCCATGATAATACGGAGCGCAGGTGATTGTACACGACCAGCTGAGAGTCCATACCGGACTTTTTTCCAAATGACACCAGAGAGGTCATATCCTACGAGTCTATCTAGTACCCGTCGAGCTTCTTGGGCTTTTACCAGTTTTGTATCAATGTCACGTGGATGTTTGAGAGCCTCGGTTACAGCGTCTTTTGTAATTTCGTTGAACGTTACACGACGAATTGGTGCTCTTACTTTTTTGTCTTCATGGAGGAGCGTCTCCAAGTGCCAGGAGATTGCCTCACCTTCGCGGTCCGGGTCAGTCGCAAGAATAATATCACTTGCTTTATGAGCGAAGTCACGAAGTTCTCGGATGACTTTTTCTTTTCCTTTACTTACTTCGTATGTTGGGACAAATCCGTTCTCTATGTCGATAGCTTGTTTGTTTGACTTTGGAAGATCTCTCACATGTCCGACAGATGCACGCACAGTAAAATCACCGCCGAGGTATTTCTCGATCGTTTTTGCTTTTGATGGTGATTCAACTATCAGTAATCGCATATGAGGTAAGTATAGTAGTAATTAGTACATTGCACAATCTTTTGCAACTGCGTCTTTGTACCATAGGTCAAAATAAAAGGCAAATACACAAATAAAAAACACTCAATATCTTCTAATTTCACCGTACTCTTCTTTTATCATGCCTTTGAGTTCCATGACAGTGAGTAAGGTATTTATTTCTTGAGCGGATTTGCCAGACATGCGAACTAGCTCGTCGCGAGGTTGTGGTTCGAAAAGGAGTTCAAGCATCTGTTGTTCTTCTGGCGTTATATCTGCATACTCAGGAACTTCTAGTTCGCTACGTTTTTCGAAGCCAAGTGCTTCAAGTATGTCATCGCTTGATGCGATCGGTGTCGCGCCATGTTTGAGGAGCATGTGCGTTCCTTTTGAACTTGGAGAAAATATTGATCCGGGTACGACGAGTACATCGCGGTTATAGTCGAGCGCCATTCGCGCGGTGATGAGTGTTCCAGACTTTTCTTCTGCTTCGATGATGAGCACTGCTTTTGAGATTCCCGCCATGAGTCGGTTCCGAGAAGGGAATGTCCACAGTGCTGCACGTGTCATTTCTGGAAATTCTGAAATTAAACAACCACCGTTGTCTACTATTTTTTGTGCAAGAGCATAGTTGCTTCGTGGGTACAGTACCGTTGGATGCAGTCCCGATCCTGGGAATGCTATGGTGTTGATTTCGTGTTTAAGTGCGACCTCGTGCACTATCGTATCTATTCCAAGTGCAAGACCAGATACTATAGTTATCGGGTATCCTTTAAGACCTGCGATCAACGCTTCACATGCGTCTTTGCCATAGCGAGTGAATTTGCGGGAGCCGACTATGGTGAGATAGATATGTTCTTTGGGTGGAAGAACTCCCACATATGAGAGGGCTTTGGGAGGTTGTGGTATCTCAAGGAGCTGCTTTGGTAGGTCTTCTTTTGAAATAGTATGTACACTATATTCCATGACTTTCGTATTATAACATTTTTGTGTATACTCTCTAGTATATGTTAGATATAAAGTTTATCCGCGAAAATAAAGACGTTATTGAGGCAGGTGCCAAGAAAAAGCATATACCTTTTAATGTGCATGAACTCATTAGTGTAGATGATCAGCGACTCGTTGCACTCCAGGCTTTTGAAGCTCTTCGTGCAGAACAGAACCAAATGTCCGATAAAATCAGTGCCGAGAAAGATGCACTTGTTCGTACGCAGATGATAGAAGCAATGCGTGTAGTGAAGGAAGATTTAAAGACAAAAGAAGAACAGCTCCGTGAAGTGCTTAAGCGTTGGCAAGAGTTGATGCTTCAAGTTCCAAATGTTCCAGATATCACGGTTCCAGAAGGTGAAAGTGATGAGCAAAATATCGAAGTCCGTGTTTGGGGTACAAAAACTTCTTTTGATTTTAAACCAAAGGATCATGTAGAGATTCTCGAAAGTCTTGATCTTGCTGATTTTGAACGTGGGACAAAAGTTGCGGGATTTCGGGGATACTTTATGAAGAATGAAGGCGCAGAGCTTTTCTTTGCATTGTGGCAGTTTACTCTTAACTATTTTATCAAAGAGGGATATACGCCAATGATCGTACCGTCACTTGTAAAGAAAGAAGCACTCTATGGGACAGGCTATCTGCCGCAAGGTGAAGAAGATTTGTATAAAACACAAGATAGTGAGTATCTCGCCGGTACTGGTGAAGTAGCAACGATGTTCTATCATTCAGATGAAATTCTTGATAAGGCAGATCTACCCAAAAAGATCATAGCGTTTTCTCCATGTTTCCGTCGCGAAGCTGGAGCGCATGGTAAAGATGTAAAAGGTATCATACGTGTACATGAGTTCTTCAAACTTGAACAAGTAATCCTTTGCGAGGCAAGTCATGAGGTTTCTGTTCAATTTCATGAAGATATTACTCGTCACGTAGAAAATATTATGCAGCAACTTGGGCTACCCTATCACGTTGTTGTTAACTGTGGTGGTGATCTTGGGTTGGGTCAAGTAAAAAAGTATGATATTGAAGCATGGATGCCATCTCAAGAAAAATATCGCGAAACACACTCATCTTCATATTTCCATGACTTCCAAACACGCAGACTCAATATTCGTTATCGAGACGATGAAGGAAAACTTCGTTATGTACACTCACTCAATAACACTGCATGTGCAACCTCACGTCTTCCTGCAGCCATCCTTGAAAATTATCAACAGGCAGATGGTTCTATAAAAATCCCAGAAGTGCTCGTACCATATATGGGTGGTAAAACACATATTACCTTTAAAAATAAGTAATATATGAAAGAAACGCGGGCAATCACTGATAAAACTCGCGCTCTTCGAGAACGAGAACAGAAACGTCGCAATAAAAAGAGAATTATTATCTCTCTGATTGTTTTTGTAGTTGTTGTTTTGCTTGTGTTTTTATTTTCTCGATCGTTTTGGAATGTACAAGTAATAGAGGTTCAAGGTGCGTCACTCATTAAAAAAGAAAAAATAGAAGCAGCAGTTCGTAACCATATTTCTGGTTATAAGCTATTTATTTTTGCAAAAGCCAATATTCTTTTTATGTCATCTGCTGAGATAGAAACATTTTTACAGAAAGAATTTCCTCGAATAGATACGGTTCAAGTTTCTAAGCGCTCACTCCACATGATCAGTGTTACTCTCACGGAGAGAACAGGTATGTATCTGTGGTGTGGTGATGTCCCTCGAGAGCTCGCGTCCTCGAATGAACCGTGTCAGTTTATAGACGATAGTGGAGTGCTCTTTAGTGAAGCCCCGTACTTTTCTGGGCCAGTACATTTTGTTATTTTTGGACGCAAAGTTTCTACTGATATTATTAAGCCTGTGTTAGGTACCTCATTGTTTACGGAAGATGATATTGATTCCTTTATGTTAATTGAAAAAGAACTTGAGAAACATAATCTTAAAGCGTATGGTATTTTTATTACTCCTGATGAAACGCGTATTTTACTCTCACGAAGTCTTGCTTCTGAAAAAAACATTATACGATTAAATGCTCGAGTACCACTTGATAAAGCGCTTCGCAACCTGTTTTCTGCGCTTGAGGTTGAAAAACTTAAAACGCAAATGGCAAAAGAGCCAGATCAACTCGAATATCTGGATCTTCGTTTCACAAACAAAGTATATTTTAAATTTACAGATCAAACCGTAGTTACCCATGAAGAATAATTTTTGGAAAAAATTACCTAAACCTTTTTTTGCACTAGCACCAATGGCTGATGTCACTGATGTGGTATTTCGAAACTTGGTCGCGAAATATTCTCGGCACGGAGAAGGCGGTGGAGGTCCAGATGTCCTGTGGACTGAGTTTGTCTCTGCAGATGGACTTGCACATCCTACTGGACGAGAAAAACTGTTAGTTGACTTGCGATATCGTGAAAATGAGCGTCCTGTTGTCGCGCAACTTTTTTCAAGTAACCCAGAAAACATGCGTTCTGCTGCAAAGCTCTGTGCGGAGCTTGGATTCGATGGTGTTGACATAAACATGGGTTGTCCTGATCGCACGATAGAGAAACAAGGTTGTGGCAGTGCAATGATAAAAACTCCAGACATTGCTGTTGAGATTATTCGTGCAGCAAAAGCAGGTATTCGAGATGCTGGCAAAGATATTCCACTTTCTGTAAAAACACGTGTTGGCTACAATAAAGAAATCATTGATGAGTGGATCCCAGTGCTTCTTGGTGAAGATATTCAAGCACTTACGATCCATGCACGTACACGTAAAGATCTTTCCAAAGTTCCTGCTAACTGGGACTATGTTAGACGCGTCGTTGCACTTCGAGACAAACTTGCACCACAGACTATTATTATCGGAAATGGTGATGTTATGGATCTCGGGGATGGAAAAGTAAAATCAGAAATGTCTGGGTGTGATGGACTTATGATTGGTCGTGCAGCTTTTGGTAATCCTTGGCTTTTTGATCATAACCGAACTGTCAAAAAACGTGGGTCTTGGAATATGAATTTTCTTTTACAATTGTTACCTCGATCATTTGCCAAGAAACTACGAGGGGATAGTTTGTATACTGTCTCTGATGTCGCAATACCCGAACGGTTGCGAGTTATGGTAGAGCATGCAGAAAATTTTGAAAAAGAACTTGGTGGTATAAAAAACTTCGCCATTATGAAAAAACATATAAAAGCATACGTACACGGTTTCGCAGGTGCAAAAGAACTTCGCGACAGACTCATGAACGAGGGAAACACTGCATCAAAAATCAAAGAAATTGTTGAGGCATTTCTCTCTAAATAGACTTTGACATTTCTCTAAAATAATGTTATTTTAGTATAAATAAAAACCCAAAATTTTGGAACAAATTTCATAACTAAATAAATTTAAGCGACATGAAAAAATTATTTTTAGATTTTCTCGAGTATATTTACTCGATTTTTGGTAGACCCGGTGAAGTAATTCCACCAGGCTTGACCTTTGATGATGTACTTTTAGTACCAAACTATTCTGGTTTAACACCAGATGATGTTATAAGTACTCGCGTTCAGTTGTGCCGTGGTATTGAAATCAATACTCCGTTCATCGCTGCAGCAATGGATACTGTTACAGAATCTGCTATGGCTATCATAATGGCACGAAATGGTGGTGTCGGCATTGTACATCGTGGTTGTTCTGTTGAAACACAGTGCCGCGAAGTAATACATGTTAAACGTCACCAATCAAGCATGGTTACTAATCCGCATACCTTACTTGCGTCACAAACAGTTGGAGATGCATTAAAGCTTTATGGCGAATATGGCTTCGGAACATTTCCTATTATTGATGATAATAAGAAACTGATCGGTCTCGTCACTGAAAGTCGTATTAACAATTACAGTGATCATCCTGAAAAATTACTAAGCAAAATAATGGTTCCTTTTACTGAACTTTCTATTGTCTATAAAGGCACGTCAATTGATGAGGCAAAAGAGATTATGAAAGAGAAAGATAAAAAGAAACTATTGGTAGTTGCGTCTGAAACCGACCATACGTTAATAGGAATTTACTTTAAAAAAGATATTGCAAATATCAGTAAGTACCCCAATATGGCCGTTGACTCAAAAGGAAGACTTCTGGTTGGTGCAGCTATCGGTGTTGGAGATGATGGGTATGAAAGGGCAGAAGCCTTGATCAAAGCAGGCGTGGATGTTTTATGTATTGATACTGCACAAGGTGATTCATCGGGTGTTATCAACATTGTTAAAAGATTAAAAAAGGAATATTCGCATATTCCTGTAATTGCAGGTAATGTTGTAACAGCCGAAGGCGCACAACGTCTTATCGATGCCGGCGCTGATGCTGTTAAAGTTGGTGTTGGACCTGGAGCGATTTGTACTACACGTGAAATGACTGGTAACGGATTTCCACAATTTAGTGCGATACGTGAAGTCACTAAAGTAACAAAAAAAGCAAATATTCCACTTATTGCAGATGGAGGTATAAAGACTCCTGGTGATATCGTAAAAGCACTGGCTGCTGGAGCTGACTTAGTCATGATGGGTTCTGTTTTTGCTGGAACCGATGAAGCACCTGGGATTATTGTCGAACAAGGTACCGCTAGATATAAAGAATATCGTGGTATGGGTTCTGAACAAGCGATGAAAGCCAGTCTCGGTGTTGCAAATGATCGTTACTTAGTAAAACCAGGTGTAATCAAAAAAGTAGCAGAAGGTGTAAGTGGTTTAGTTCCTTACAAAGGTCCTGTTCAAGATATTATTGATAAATATCTTGGTGCACTTGTTCAATCGATGAGAGTGTACCGAGGTGCTAAAAATATCAAAGAACTTCAAACCAATCCAAAATTTATCCATCAAACACAACTAGGTAAAATAGAGAGTGGTACACGAGACCTTATTTTTAAATAATTTTTTCATCAAAAACGATAGTACATGAAAAGAAAAAAATCAGATGTTATCCAGGGTTGGATAGACATCGTCCTCGGACTCCAGTGGGGTGATGAGGGCAAAGGAAAAATTGTCGATTATCTGGCAAAGAACTATCACATAGTAGCCAGATTCCAAGGTGGTCCTAATGCAGGACATACGCTTTGGCATAAAGGTAAAAAATTGGTACTACATAATCTGCCGAGCGGAATTCTTCACGATAATGTGTGGAACTTCATAGGTCCTGGTTGTGTTGTTGATCCAACGGTACTTTTGTCGGAAATCAAAAGTGCATGTGAAATATTGGAAACAAATTTATCTATAAAAGATAGAATTTTTGTTTCAAAACATGCGTTCGTGATACATCCGCTGCATAAGTATTTGGACAAAGCAATTGAACATTCAAAAGGTAATGCAAGTGTTGGAACGACTGGTAAAGGCATTGGTCCTGCTTATTCTGATATTAAAGACCGAATAGCTTTCAGATTTGGCGACGTTTTAAATAATCCTGATTTTTTTATCTCAGATCAATACATAAATTTTGTAAACGCTGTAGAAGAAGAATTGAAGTTTTATGCAGACGTGTACGGTTATGTATTGCCAACGATAGATGAAAAGAAGCAGGTAATAGATCAATTTAAGCACGACCTTATGGACTTACCGCTGTACGTCAACTTTGTTGACAGCTTCTGGTTACAAGACCAGTTGGATAAAGGCAAAGATGTACTTGCTGAAGGTGCGCAGGGAACTATGCTCGATAACAACTTCGGTTGTTATCCGATGGTTACCTCTAGCAATACGATTGCTGGTGCCGCTCCTGTTGGGCTCGGTGTTCCTATGAAATATTTTGGAAAAACCATTGGCGTTGCCAAATGGTACACTACCAAAGTTGGAGAAGGAATATTTCCATCTGAGATAAAAGATAAAGACATTCAAAAGTTGTTACAGGAAGCTGGACAAGAAGTTGGTGCAACAACTGGAAGACCGCGTAAATGTGGTTGGCTGGATATACCTCAGCTTTTGTTTGCTTTGAAAATAAACGATGTAGATGAATTGATAATTACGAAAGTAGATATCAATCCGTTGGATGAAGTCAAAGTTCTTTCTTCGTATTTAGAAGACCAACACATTGATGACTTTCCGTTTGACATCTCTACGGTGAAAGAATTTACTGCCTTTCGTTCGCACAAGAGTTGGAAGATGTCATCAGATGATACCGAATTGGTTCCAGAATTAAAATTGTATTTAAAATATATTGATATGAGAATACAAAGTAATGGACAGGATACAAAAATAACAATGGTGAGTCACGGTCCAAAACGTGACGACATCCTTCGTTATTAAAAAGAATAACAATACATAATACAATGCATATTGCGGTGGAAACCCAATATGCATTTTTTATTTCCCTTTATTTTGGTATACTGTCTAGCATATGCACGAAAGTAACGTTCTCTATCGCAAATACCGACCAGATACCTTTGCAGATGTTTGGGGTCAGGAAGCTATTGTCAAAAATCTCAAACAAGCTGTCGCGACCAATGCACCGCTTCATGCCTACCTCTTTTCTGGAACACGCGGTACTGGTAAAACAACGCTCGCGCGTATCTTTGCACGTGAACTCGGAACTGCGCCAGTCGACCTCTACGAGATAGATGCTGCATCTCATAACGGCGTTGATGATATTCGAGAACTTCGCGATGCGGTTTCGACACTTCCTGTTTCTTCTAAATACAAAGTATATATTCTCGATGAAGTGCATATGCTCTCAAAAGCTGCGTTCAATGCACTCCTCAAAACACTCGAAGAACCACCAGCACATGTGATCTTTATTCTTGCAACGACAGAACTCCACAAAGTTCCAGAGACGATAATCTCACGTTGCCATGTCGCACGGTTTACCTCACCGACAGAAGCCTTACTCAAGGACTTCGTTATCGACATCGCAAAAAAAGAAGGCTACACAATCGAAACCGACGGGGCAGAGCTTGTCGCACTGCTTGGTGATGGATCATTTCGTGATACGCATGGTGTACTCCAGCAAGTACTCGATGCTTCAGATAAAAAGAAAATTACCGTTGATATGGTAGAAGCCGTAACAGGTGTGCCACCATACACCATGAGTGAGACATATATTGAAGCATTGCTCTCAGGCAACATCGACGTATCACTTACACAACTCCATAATCTCTCCACTACGGCAACCTCACTCGCGCTCTTGTTCCGTCGTACGATCAACCTCTTGCGGCTCGTACTTCTCGCACGGGTGAGTCCGACTACTTTTAAAGCACAAAAAGATGTGAGCGATATGGAACGAGACTTTGCAAAGCGTATGATTGATAGTTATGCGGCGAACATTACTTCAGTGACACTACTCCGTATGCTCACCTGGTATGAGAAACACAAAGCATTTCCTGACGAGACACTTGCGCTTGAAATGGCGCTTGTAGAGACGAAAGAGGGAAGTCTGGTTGCGAAATAACAGAAAATGTAGTATTCTCTACTACATATTGCCCGTTCGTCTAATGGTAGGACACCAGGTTTTGGTCCTGGGTATTGAGGTTCGAGTCCTTGACGGGCAGC
>CAZQCV010000017.1:0-14276 GCA_964591665.1 uncultured Candidatus Saccharibacteria bacterium | reverse complement strand
GCACAGAATTTTATTTCTATAGACAAAACTTCATAACAGATGTAGTATAAATAAAAACGGTACTACTATGAAAAATAAAATAACCACCGGAAGTACTGGTTTCGTCATTGGAACCGTCCTCTTACTCGCTGTAAGTATATTTGTTCAATGGGTAATGGGTTACTTTTTTGTTGATAAAAAAGACGCCTGTCTCAGCGAAAAATGTAATGTCGTTTTTATAATGACATTAATCCAAACGATTGTTTCCATTTTTGTGTACGATTTCTTTAGAGAGGACTTCTTTTCAATAGAAACATATAAAAAAGACCCTGATGCTAAACTTAATCTACCGAAAATTGTTATCTGGTTGATTCACAGAAAACCACAAACATTTTTATTTCAGATCATAAAGAGGATTTTACTTATATGGCTAGGAGGAACAACTGTTGGATTTATTCTCGACAGAAAAGACGATCCTTTTGCATTTAGTGGTATTTTAGGTTCAAAATCAAAAATACTCATGATCCTCTATCCTATTATAATGATTCCCTGGCGTTTCATCTATATTTGGATTATTAGCCACATCTATATGTGGTTTTAATAGCGAACACACGCGTCAACATAGCCAAATGGCAACCCAAGTTGTTTTATACCAGATAACTTGGGTATTTTTTATCTTATTTGCAAAAAACAAGTCTATATGCTACCATGTACAGCATATGGAATCTGTTACCAAGTTTATCCCTTGGATCCAAATCATTATTTCAATACTCCTTACCATTTCTATCTTGCTTCAGCAGTCTGGTGCTGGTATTGGTAGTGGTCTCGGTGGGGGCGATAGTGCTATTACCTATCATACACGACGAGGTCTTGAACGCGTTCTTTTTGTCTTCTCTATTATCTTGAGTATTTTACTTGTTGGGAGTTCACTCTTCCTTATAAGTATCAAATAAACGCAGTTCACCATCTCGTTATTTTTTAACGAGTCTATGAAAAAAATTATTACTGAGGTTATTTTACCTATTTATACATCTGTTAAACAGATCGCTAAAACTTTTACCAGAACACAATGGTTCGTATTCTACGCTGGTGTAATCTTGGTGGTTGGCGGTCTTCTTGGAGGTCTTATTGCCTTCAACGAATCACTCAAAGTATCTATCCCGCGTAAAGGTGGGTCTTTCTCTGAGGGCATTGTTGGAACGCCTCGTTTCATCAATCCAGTTCTTGCTATTAGCGATGCAGATAAAGATCTCACACAGGTACTCTATAGTGGGCTTATGAAGCGAGACAATTCGGGAACACTGATACCTGACCTAGCAGAGAGTTTTTCTGTCTCTCCAGACGGAAAAGTATACACATTCACACTCAAAGAAAATCTGTATTTTCACGATGGTAGCAAAGTTACCGCTGACGATATCGTATACACCGTAGAAATGGTACAAAATCCTCTCGTTAAAAGTCCGATAAAAACAAACTGGGAAGGAATCACCGTAAAAAAAGATTCTGACAGAACTGTTTCGTTTACTCTAAAGCAACGTTATGTCTCATTCTTGGAAAACACAACACTAGGAATTTTACCCAAAAAATTATGGGGATCGCTTACACCTGAACAGTTCCCTCTTTCTGACTTAAATACAAAACCAGTTGGTAGTGGACCATATAAGATGGATAGTATAACCAAAAACAGTTCAGGAATTCCTACTTCATATACACTTACTTCTTTCTCTAAATTCGACGGCGGCGAAGCGTATATCAAAAAAATTCATTTTGTATTTTTTGGCAACGAGCGTGAGCTTGTTCAAGGTCTTCGTGATGGAGACGTGGACAACATTTCACAGATCTCACCTGTTCTTGTAAAAGAACTTCAAAAAGAGAAAGGGTATACCGTATTACAAACACCACTTCCTCGAGTATTTGGAATTTTCTTAAATCAAAATAAAAATCAACTTTTTACTGATGCAAAAATCAGAGAAGCAATCAATATAGCAATAAACAGACAAGCGCTCATCGACAATGTGTTATATGGATATGGGACACCAATGACTTCGCCTATACCCTCTTGGTTACTTGAAAAAAAACCAGAGACAACCGAACCGATAGACAGCGATAAGGTTAATAAACTCATAGAATCTGCTGGGTACACCAAAGGCGACGATGGTATGTATGTGAAAAAAGGTAAAAAAGGAGAGTCTGGACCACGCCTCGCTTTCACGCTCACCACCGCCGATGCACCAGAACTGAAAGCTGCGGCACAGATGATTAAGGATCAGTTACTCCCTTATGGTATAGACGTAACTCTCAGTATTTTTGACTCAGGCACACTAGCACAAACAGTTATCAGAGAACGATCGTATGAAGCACTCTTGTTTGGGCAAAATGTTGAGCAAGAAGCGGAACTTTTTGCCTTCTGGCACTCATCACAAAGAAATGATCCTGGACTCAACATAGCAATGTACGCAAACGCACGCGTTGATGAACTATTAGAAAAAATCCACAAGACAGACGAAAAAGACGATAGACAAGATATTTATGAAAAGATAGACACCCTTATACAAGATGATATTCCTGCAATCTTTCTTTATAGTCCATCTTTTATCTATGTATCAAATAGTAAAGGTTCGCCAACAGGTATCTCGCTATCACACCTGATCACCCCTAAGGATAGATTACAAAATATTAACACATGGTTTATTAATACCGAGCGTGTCTGGAAATGGTTCGCTCATCAACCACACAATTAGTTATATGTTACACAAAAATCAAAAATCAAAATCACCACTTGGTGCGCTTCTCGATTCACTTGTTCCAGGAGAAGGCCAAACCAAGCCAACACATAGTAGACATACTCCTGCACATCGGCAAGGAAGTGTGCATAATACCACCCGAAATCACGGTAATGGTTTACATACCGCGCACCGAAAGTCTTATTCAAATAATACATCGTCTGGAGCACATCGAGATGCGTCTTTCCGGAAAGAGAATGCATTAGAAGGGCGGCCTGCTTTCGGGTCAAAAAAGTCGGCAACTTCTTATCAACACAAGGTAATGCGTAATAAACAACCACTTCCTCCTCGTGTTCATACAGAACGTCCCATCACAAAGAAAACATCTCTTATTCCAGATGTTGCACCAGGGGTTATCCGCATAATACCACTTGGTGGCGTAGAAGAAATCGGAAAAAACATGACCGCAATTGAAATCGGTAATGATATTATTGTGGTAGATGCTGGTATGCAATTTAAAACAGATGACACACCAGGAGTAGACTACATAATCCCAAACACCACCTATCTTGAAGAACGTAAAAGTAAAATTCGTGGAATGATTGTAACGCATGGTCACTTGGACCATATTGGAGGTATCCCACTAGTTATGAGTCGTATAGGAAATCCACCGATCTATTCACGATACCTTACCACTCTTTTGATGCAAAAACGTCAAAGCGAGTTTCCTCATCTAAAACCCCTCGACATGAAAGTCGTGGAAAAAAATGAGAGTATTACTCTTGGCAACATCAAGATACGTTTCTTTGGAGTAACTCATACTATTCCTGACTCTATGGGTCTTATTATCGAAACACCATATGGCTCAATAGTAACTCCTGGTGACTATAAGCTCGATCAAGTTGATGGTGTCGTAAGCGATGAAGAAGAAAAAGAATACGCCGTTTTTGACAAAGAAAATGTGCTTCTTCTCATGACTGACTCAACCAATATTGAAAATGAAGGCTTTGCGTTACCTGAGGTCCGTGTACATGAAGGTCTTGAGCGTCTCATGACTGGTATTAATGGACGAATTATTATGGCTGCATTTGCATCACACATCACTCGTCTTATGAAGGTTGTTGAAATTGCCGAAAAACTTGGGAAAAAAGTAGTCTTCGAAGGTCGCTCAATGAAGACAAATATGGAAGTAGTTCAGGAAGCAGGTCTTTTCAAACCTAAAAAAGATACTATCATACAGATCGAAGAGATCGATAATTACCCTCCTCATAAAGTAATTATTTTGATGACTGGTGCACAAGGTGAAGAGTTCGCAGCGCTCAATCGCGCGGCAAACAAAACACATCGAAAATTCACACTTCGCGAAGGAGACACAATCATTCTTTCTGCGTCTATTATCCCAGGAAATGAAATCGCAGTTGCTCGACTCAAAGACAATCTTGCACGACATGGAGTACATATTATTTCATATCGAACAGGTGAAGACTATGTGCACGCAACAGGTCATGGGAACCAAGAAGACATAAAGTGGTTACACCGGAAAGTACATGCTAAGTTCTTCATCCCAATACACGGTAGTCATTATATGTTGAAATTGCACAAAAAACTTGCAATGTCTATTGGAATTTCTGAAGAAAATATTGTAGTACCAGACAACGGAAGTATTATCGAAATTACTGACAATGGTTCAAAAATAGCACTTCGTAAAGAAAAGGCTCCTTCTGGAAACATGATCGTTGATGGGTTCTCTGTAAGTGACGAACAAGACGTAGTTATGCGCGACCGACAGATGCTTGCACAAGATGGTATGTTTGTAGTAGTTGCAACTATTGATCTAAATACTCGAACACTTAAAAAATCTCCAGATATTATTTCTAGAGGATTTGTCTATCTCAAAGAATCACAAGACCTTCTCCGTGAAGCACGCGGGCTTATAAAGAAAACCGTTGAAGATCAAGCACGGACAATGAATCCTGTCGACTTTGAAACAATAAAAAATGTTCTGGGGGAAAATCTCTCAAAATTCCTTTACCAGAAGACAGCAAAACGTCCATTAGTGATTCCAGTAGTACTTGGGTTATAATGCTGTTATGTATCGAAAAATTCTTGCTATCGCATTTATCTCTTCTTTAGCATTAGCACTTACTGCATACAGTAATGGTTCTTTCTTGAGCGCTATTGTCGGAGAACAGTCTGTTGGAATTATATTTACAATCTCTTCAATCTTAACCCTTGTAGGGATTGAATTCCTTCCGCAAATGGTAGCACGGTTCGGAAATAAGTATATTGGCATTGCACTCATTAGTATAGGAATGGTCAGTACTGGTATGCTTGCAATATCAACAAATCACATCGTTGAACTCATTACATTTGTTTTGTTTACCGCAAGCATAACACTCTTACCTTTTGTGTATGATGTATTTTTAGAACACAGTACTGATAAATCTCACGTAGGAGATGTTCGCGGAACATTCTTGATGCTTACAAATTTTGCTTGGCTTTGTTCCCCGTTTTTTGCTGGTACTATTATAGAAAAATTCGGATTCTCTACACTGTTCGGTATCGCCAGTATCGTTCTCATGTGTACGTTACTACTCATGTTTGTGTACATTAAAAAATTTGAAGATGTAGCATATGAACGGATTTCACTTATTACGAGTATACATAACTTATTTCAGACTAAAGACATTAGGAATAGTATTGGATTAGCATTATTACTTCAGACGTTTTATGGAGTAATGGTAGTTTTCATGCCTGTATACCTCCATACACATATTGGTTTTGATTTTAGGACTACTGGAATTCTTTTTACGATTATGCTCCTACCGTTTATCTTGATAAGTGTGCCAGCTGGCAAACTTGCGGATAAAAAAATTGGAGAAAAAGAGTTAATGATTCTAGGCATTATTATTGCGAGTCTTGCAACAATTGCAACTGGTATATATACAAAAAACAATGTATATATTTGGGGGATCCTTCTTTTGGGAACAAGAATCGGCGCTGCACTCATGGAGGCAATGATTGATACTTTCTTTTTTAAGAAAATTGAAGAAAAAGATACTGCATATGTAAGTCTCTATCGAGGAATGAGTCCTCTCGGATACCTTATCGGCCCTCTTTTGGGAACAGTGTGTGTATTTTTAGGAAGTCCAGCGTATGCGTTTATTTTCTTAGGGATCATCATGTCTTTATTAGGCATTTCATGGGCATATTCACTTCATGATACAAAATAATAAAAAAGAAATAAAAAATTCTGTACGACTTAATCTTTATCTTGCACAGAAAAACATTGCGAGTCGTCGTGAAGCGGATGAACTAATTAAAAGTGGTGTGGTTTTTGTAAATGGAAAACGAGCAGTACTTGGTATGAAAATAAATCCCACTGACACCGTTGAGGTAAAGAAAAGTAAGAATACAAAAAAATATGTATACTATGCATACTACAAACCCAAAGGCGTAGTCACCACAAATAAAAGTAAAGGTGAGAAAGAAATTTTAGATGTTACAAAGTTCCCAGAAACAGTATACCCTGTAGGTAGACTCGACAAAGAGTCTCATGGTTTGATTATCATGACTAATGACGGCAGAATCGTCAAAAAAATACTCGACCCCAATTATCAACACGAAAAAGAATATGAAGTCCTTTTAGACAAAGCGATAACACCTTCATTTTTGACTCATATGAAACATGGAGTAAATATTGGAGATTACACCACAAAACCGTGCAAAATAACGCCTAGAGGGCAAAATGGCTTCTCTATTGTGCTTACAGAAGGCAAGAATAGACAGATCCGTCGCATGTGTGAAGCACTCGGTTACAAAGTAGTTGATCTCAAGAGAACTCGAGTCATGACAATCCCGCTTGGGTCACTAAAACCAAAAGAATACAGACCTATCACACTTCGAACCTCGTTTTTAAATAGTTAGAGAACTCTTTTGTAGCAGCTCTGACAATTTTTTGTTTCTGTTTTCATATATTAAAACTCTTCTGTATCACCTTCAAGCATTGGAATAAATGCAATCCCTTCATTCGGCAAAAAAGTAGCAGGAATACGGTGTGGTAAGCCGGGAGATTTTAAGATACCGTCGTGAACAGGAAAACACACACGTGGTTTAAGCTGTTTTGCATAATCTATTGCTTCACTTATTTTCATCCATGGACCAGCGACAGGAAGTGCCAACACATCAACAGGACATTCTGGATCCGTAAATGCATCACCTGGATAAAAAAGCTTGTTGTCGATAAGATATCCAGTATTTTGAACATTATTCCAATTAGGATAGATGGTCGCATGAACATCACCAAAGCCAGCAAATGACACACCGTCAATGGTGTGTACTTCTTGTTGCTCTACAATAACAATGTCTTCTATTCCCTCCTCACGGAGTAGTGCAGCAACGGCTTTATTTGTAATGATACGTGCATCTGGATTATTGGAGAGAACTCGTTTTAATGAATCTATGTGCAAGTGATCTGCATGTTCATGAGTGATGAGAACAACATCAACACCCATAAGCTGATCTTGTGCTGTAGAATACGTACCTGGATCTGTTAAAACACGAAGTCCTTTTATTTCGATAGATAAACAGCAATGTCCTAGTTTTGTTACTCGCATATTATTCCCCCGTATTATATTTACGACTATTGCAATCAAGTATCTGGTCTATTTCTTCAGGAGAAAAACGTTCACATAGTTCCTCTACAGAACCAAGCCCTGTATACAACTTATCCGCTTCATGCTCTAGATGAGGAAGAACTCCCCACTCAAATTGTTGATCTTGGTTTTCTAACATATTTTTATTATACCACACGGATAAATAAACAATACAAACATACTCAGAAAAACACAAAAATATATTATGGTAAAGTTATATACTCCTTCTGTATTTTTATAAGACCTTCCTTGTGAAGTTGTGTTAATACTGTTTTAAAATATGCAAATGTACAACTAAACTCTTTCTCCTCAAAAATATTTCTATACTTTACTGCTTTCTGTGACATGGTTAATACCTTGAGTACATGGCCTCGTATGTACCTGTCTGATGTTTTAAAAGGTTTTTGCTTTACATACGTACTACTTTTTTTTGAAATATTACCTATGGTCTTTTTGAGATATGATCCGTAGTCCATGAGTGCCCAATACCAAATCCTAAAATCTTTAGTCGGCATTGTTTTTTGTAATAGAAGCAATATTTCTTTATCTGAAACTTTTTTTTGGTCTTTATAGAAGTGATATATAAATACAGTACGAATATTCGTCTCAATACAAAAAGATTCTTGGTTATACGCAAATGCAGTGATAGCTCCAGCGGTGTATGGACCAACACCTGGTAATTTTACTAACTCACTATATGTTTTTGGGAATATGCCTTTATATTGGGAACTGACAATTTCCGCGGCTCTTTTTAATTGCAACGCTCTTCTGTTATACCCCAAACCAGACCACAGTGTAAGTACATTTGAAGTAGACGCCTGGGCTAATGTTTGTATCTTGGGAAATGTTTTTATAAAAAGTTTATATTTAGGTATAACTCGATCAACTTGAGTTTGTTGGAGCATTATTTCAGAGATCAAGATTTTGTACGGATCAGTAGTCATACGCCAAGGTAAATCATGCCGTCCGCAACGACGGTAGAAGTCCAAGACTATTTTTTGAAATTGTTTTTTTGAAACCATATACCAATCGCCTTTTGATGTTTCTTTTTAAGTGTTATATGAAGCGCTATTTTTTCAAGTGTTTGATTTAGTGTCCTCTTTATTCCTGGATATGCACGTTTTGCAAAAAACTTTTCAATATCTCTTGATATCTTTTCATCAACACAACTTTCTAAATACTCTACGATTCGTGATAATGAGTGACTCGTTTCTCCATACGTTTCAAGAATCTCTTTCCAGTGGGCTTTGAGATATTTCCACATAGATAACTGAGTATCGCGATTATGTAGCAATACAGCATATCCTCGAAATCTGTCTTGGAGACGGACTTCTGGGGTATGCAAAAACGAAAGTGTTTTTTCTAAAAGTGCTTCATCATGAAACATACACAGGCCTGCAAGTAGTCTATTTTTCTCTTCGTGAAGTTGCTCTTTCTTATACAGATTAAGCATTGTTGCATAATCTGACTTTTTACCGAGTCTACCAACCGTACTATAGACAAAAGAACGAAGATCTGGGTCTATTGGATGCATGACGCAATCTCGAAAAAGCGTATATGCATGTGCTCGCACCGATGGAACATTGTACAGACTGGCGAGTGACAACATCATACTACGCAAAAGCGTATCAAGATTTGACTCATTCTTCTTTTTAGAATATCCCAACTTCTCTAAAACTGGTCCTATATAGCCTCTTACAAAACTTTCAAATGCAGGATAATCTTTGGTTCCATGTACTACTTTACGAATCGTGGCAAACAAACTAGAGATTTCAACCCATACAACATACTCTTGTTCATGACGATATGCACCTAAGAAATCTAATACGTGTAGTGGATTTATCCGTCCAGCAAGCAATAGGTAGTGAAGGTCTCTGATAATAGAGAGCCGGTCGATTGAACCAAAGACTTTTTGCTGTACGGGTGTATATATCTTTGCGAGTAATTCTGGACTGTATGATGTTATGAAAAAACTTAGTTCATATGGATTAATTTTTACATACTCAAAATCTTCAGGTACTGTTATGTGTAGTTGTTTAGTATTAAGTAAAAGTGTTGCATCCACGCCGTCAACAGTATAAGTAACTGGAACCATCCAAGACTCTTTACCCTTTTTACTACCTAGAACAAATCGTTCCTGTGATAGTGTTATATCTTTTTTCTTTTGTGATACGGAGACAACAGGAAAACCAGGTTGGAGTGTAAAACCAGCCATAAGTTTCCTAATAGGTTTTTTAGAAACTTTCTCGAATGCTTCCCAAAGATGCACTGTCTCTGTATTTTTGTAGCTATGTTTTTTGAGATAATACCTGAGCCCATCACGGAACGCCGTTTCACCAATATAGTTCGCAAGCATACGGATAATACTTGCTCCTTTAGAATAAGAAATCTTATCAAAGATCTCACTAATCTCTCCGGGATGATGTATAGGAACTTCAACGGGATGTGTATTCGAAAGAGCGTCAAGAGAGAGTGCAGTGTTATGATCTTCAACAATAAACTGATCCCAAATGTGCCATTCAGGGAACAGCTCATTTACTGCAAGATATTCAATATATGAAGCAAAACCTTCATTGAGCCACAAGTGGGTCCACCATTCCATGGTAACAAGATTTCCGAACCATTGATGAGCAAGCTCGTGCGCGACAACAATAGCCACATACTGCTTTGCACGAAGTGACGTTTGCGCGTCATCTACGAGAAGTGCGGTTTCTCGATATGTTACCGCACCCCAGTTTTCCATCGCTCCACTTTCAAAATCAGGAATTGCAATCATGTCTAAAACGGGTAAAGGATAATGAATTGCAAAATATGACTCATAAAAATCTATGCATTTTACCGCAACCTCGAGAGCGAAACGTCCTTGTTCTTTTTTACCAGGAACAGTAAACACTCTTACTTTTACACCACGTTTTGTTTTTGCTTCTATATACTCCAAATCACCAACAATAAACGCAAGTAAATACGTGGACATTTTGGGTGTTGGTGCAAAGGAAACAATCTTGTACCCTGCTTCATGCTCATTAACTGCAATAGGTAGTGTATTTGAAATTGCTTCCTTGTTAGTAGGAACTACAAGGTTAACATTAAAGACCGCTTTGTGTGCAGGTTCATCAAAACACGGTATGCAACGTCGAGCATCTGTTGCTTCAAACTGTGTAGTTGCCATAGTATGAGTTGTACCGTTGACATGATATTGGCTTTTATAAAACCCACGCATACTATCTGCGAGAATACCTCGAAACACAAGATGGAGATTGTATGTACCTTTTGCAAGCATCGTCGCAAAAGTAAAGGTTACCGTCTCTGCTTTTGTGTCGTATGTTGTTTTTGACAAACGAATAATTTCTTTGCCCTTTTTGCATTCAGTAAAAATAATCTCCAAATCTTTCGAATGTAGTGTAATAGTCTTTGTCGGTTTCGTAATAGAAAGTGTAACAACTTCCTCTCCTTCAAACACATGAGCTTCTAGATCTGGTTTTAAAGTAATAGTATAGGTAACGGGAAGAATATTTTTTGATAGGCGTTGAAAAGTATTTTTTTTCATATTTATATATACATATATTTAGTAATAACGGTCTGTTTGTCTATTTCAGTGTCTCGAACAAGATAGTCAACCAAATCATACGTTCTAACTTCATGGAGATACTGTTTTATCGTACACTCTAAAATCTCATCTATCCCAATATATGAAGCACCGAGATCAATAGCTAAAAATTCAAGATGTTTATCTTTTACACCAAGAGTTGGAATTGCACCATAGTAAAAAAGCCCGTGAAAAATTTCCTTTTTACCTTTTTTTATTTCACCATAATATACGCCTTCTTTTATTCCGAACGCAAGATCTGGTGGCGCATCGAGAAGATACGCAGAGAGTCCGAAACCACCTCCTGCAGTGTTTGGTAATACTCGTGTACGAAATGTCATGAGGCTAGTATAGCAGAAAAATCTGCAATATTATAGGGCTTATTTCCCGCCTTGTTCGCGCCATAGCGCATGATAGAGTCCTCCTTTTTTAAGAAGTGCATCATGGTTTCCTGATTCAACAATATGCCCTTTTTCTAGTACATAGATTCGGTCAGCATGACTAACGGTTGAAAGACGATGTGCAATAAGTATCTGAATAGGTTTAATACCAGAAACTGAGCCGATCTGTCGTATAGTTTCTGAAACGGCATGTTCTGTTATGGAGTCTAGTGCTGACGTTGCCTCGTCGAAGATAAGGACTTCTGGTTTTCGTATAAGCGCACGAGCGATCGCAAGACGCTGTCGCTCGCCGCCAGAGAGTTTCACACCACCTTCACCTATTCGAGTATCGAGACCTTCACCTGTTCGCTCTACAATCGCAAGTGCTTGTGCTTCTCGAAGTGCTTGATTGGCTTCTTCATCAGTAACATCAGACTTTGCAAAGCGAAGGTTCTCACCGATGGTTCCTGCAAAAAGTTGGGTTTCTTGAGTTACAAGACCGATACGCTGCCTGAGTGCGCTTCCCCCAAGAAGTTTATAGTCGGTATCATTTATAGAGAGCGTTCCCGCATCTGGCATATACAGACGTGTGAGTAGTTTTATTATTGTAGACTTACCACTTCCTGACGGACCGACGAACGCAATCGTCTCACCTTTCTTTGCTTCAAAAACAACATTTGTAAGTGCATCAGTGTCTCGTGTTTTATACCTAAATGAAATATTCTCCGCTTTTATATGAGTGATAACGTCAAGTTTTTTTGGATTTTCTGGCTCATAGTCAGGAATTTTATCTAGAAATGCTGAGACGTTCAGAAGACTTGCTTTTGCTTCATAGTAGTTTGTCGCAACCGTACCAAGCTCATAGAGTGGACCAAAGACATAAAACGAGTACAACATAACCGAAAACAACTGACCAACAGAGAGCGTGTGTCGATAGACAAGATACATCATAAGGAAAATGAGTATCGTCCGGAGCAGATTAAGCACTGTACCTTGGATGAAAGACAACATTCGAACGTATTTAACCTTCGAGAGTTCAAGTTCAAGAATCTTATTACTGACGTCTCGAAGACGAGTGACTTCTTGTGCTTCGAGTCCGAGAGATTTTACAAGTTCCACATTTCTTATAGTTTCTGTAGAAGAACCAGCAAGCGCACTTCGTTCTTTAACAATCTCTCCTTGTAGTTCTTTAATTTTTTTACCGAGCGTAAAAGTGAGTGTTCCAATAAGCGGAATCATGAGAATAAATGCCAATGCAATACTCCAGTGAGTAAAGAAAGAATAGATGAGAACAAAGATAATGCCAATCAATGAAAAGAATACTGTTCCTATAAACGAAGTAATCGCTTTCTCAACATCTTGACGAGCTTTGTTGAGTTTTTCGAGGAGTGCACCAGAACGTTCATCTTCAAATACTGAAAACGGCAAAGAAAATGCATGTGCAAGTGTGTCAGTATAGAGTGCTGTTCCGATACGTTGAATCATAACCGTCGTATAGTAATCTTGAAAATTCTTAGCGACACGAGAGACAAATGCTACGCCAATAGAAGCCAAGATGAGCACTCCCGCACCGAGAAGGTAGTCAGTCAGTGCATAACTACTAGGATTTGAAGCAAATTTGTCTATAGTAAAACGAAAAATAAGCGGATCGAGCAAAGAAAAAACTTGGTTTATAGTGGCCAAGACAAGTGCGACGATTAAAATACCTTTATATTGTTTTATATATGAAATAAGTAAATGCATAGACGGTAGTGTAACATATTTAGGCACTTTATTAAAGAAAGTTATGTATTTAAATACTGTTTTCGTTGTGTCTCAGATAAATGCTCTATCGCATACCGAAGTGCTGTTCGTGGCATGGTTTTCGCATGAGTATCAAGAAAACCAATCAACACCTTTCGGTCTACTCGTTTCCCTACTTCGCGAAGCATCCATCCGACGGCTTTATGCATGAGATCATGTTTGTGTCCAAGCAATCGCTCTGCGATGTAGAATATCATTTTTTCATTTCCTTTTTTGATCTGATAGAAACTCGCAAGTACAATCATACGATTCACCCAGAGATCTTTGCTTGCAATACTTTTATTTATAAATGCCAGACGTGCTTCATGCGTCATATGTTCACTGACATACGGACCGACAATATGCTCACTCGACACATCTATCAGATCCCAGTTGTTGATTCCTTTTTTTGCACCGACGTGCTGCACGTATAATTTAAATATCTTGTCAGGATTGTCTTTGTATTGAGTAACAAGCGAGAGAACACCTATAAACCGCATTTCGTGATAGGGACTTGCGAGCAATGCTTTAATATCAGTTGATTCAATATCGACATACTTTTTTGCAATTTTTCTTTGTTCTGGAACCGTTACACCAAGAAACAAATCACCCTCACCATAGTCACCTTTTCCTGTTTTGAAAAATCTTGAAGACCCTATTGCTCGTTCATGTGAAGCAACACGCTGTAATTCTTTGTATATTTCTTTTACTTTTTTTGATTGCATAAAATAGCATTTTCTAGTTGTAGTAGAAATTCTTTTTTATCTTTACCTCCAGCATAGTTACCATACCCACCAGATGATGGTAGGACTCTGTGGCATGGTATAAATATCGGAACAGGATTTGCACCACAGGCAGTACCGACTGCACGAACGGCTTTCGGTCTACCAACAGCTTTTGCAATATCAGTATATGTTTTTGTCTTACCATACGGAATCTTGGCGATCTGTTCCCATACTGCCATCTGAAATGAAGTTCCTCGAATCTCAACAGGAACCATGACATGTTCGGGTTTCAAAGCCAGGTATTGATCAAGCGCTTTTTCTATTTTCTTTTGGAATGCATTTTTCACGATCGCTTTCCTAACTTTCTTTTTCGTAAATATAACCGCAGCAAGCTGATCGTTTTCAGTAACAATTTCTAGATTTCCTATTTTTTTATTTTCGTAGAT
>CAZQCV010000016.1:0-14382 GCA_964591665.1 uncultured Candidatus Saccharibacteria bacterium | reverse complement strand
GGAGGATAGGAGATTCGAACTCCTGAGGGCTTTGACACCCTACTCGCTTTCCAAGCGAGCGCACTCGACCACTATGCGAACCCTCCATATACAGGTACTTTAGGTTAAAAAGACCATCGGCGCAAGTATTTCTCGTTTTAGTATCTGTATGGTATGTTGTATAACAATGAACTCTATTTCTCACCAAAGATTGTTATTGGACGAAAGCGATGAACTAATCGCAGCGCACTCCAGTTTACCGTTTCTTCCAGAAGGAGGAATTGCAGAGACATATATTTCAAAAACGCTTCCTGATGAGGCGCTCATCACGTCTGTTTTTGGTTTTGTATTTAGTAAAGATCAGGTACTTTTTACTCGAGGTGAAGTTGATCATGCACATACAGTTGAGATACCGGGTGGACACAAAGAAAAGGGAGAACGTGCTGTGGAGACAGTGTTACGAGAAATACAAGAAGAGACTGGCATTGTTCCAGAAAAATATGCATATGTAGGATATGTAAAAATTACTGTCCCTGAAAACACCATGAACTATGCATATCCTATTCCGACTAGCTACATGGCGCTGTATGTTCTGACGGTGCAACATGAAGAACATCCTAATGAACTCGGTGTATGGCTTACGCTCGAAGAAGCACGAAAAAATAGTTGGGTTATTGAAAACAGAGCAGTGTTTGAAGCAATGTATCAAGAGTCCAAAGTCCTACGAGGATTGTATGAAAAAAGTTTCTTAGAGATCTATTATTCTGACGGAACACCGACAGGACAGATGGCTTCGTATGATCGAGTGCACCGACAAGGTTTATGGCACAAAGGAGTGCACGTCTGGGTGATGACTAGTGATAAAAAATTTCTTGTCCAAAAACGGGGACCAAATGTTCAGACTGCTCCTGGAAAATACGAGTGTGCTGCTGCGGGGCACATTGACGCTGGACATAGTTCGTTAGAAACTGCCATAAAAGAGCTTGAAGAGGAAGCGGGAATTAGTGTTGCCGAAGATGAATTAGTTTTAGTAGGTACGATTACCGATGAGTTTACTATGTATGAAGGCACTTTGGTAAATAAAGAATTCGATGATATTTATATTGTTCGCAAAGACGTTACGCTTGATGAGATTTCTCACCAAGGTCATGAAATTTCATCCTTTCATTTTTTTGACGCAGAGGATTATTTGACTCGGGGAATGCATAATGATTTTGAACTGGTGATGCGTCGAAATGAATATCAACGGTTATATCAGTATCTCTTTGGCAATGCTGCGTAATACACCATAGCCATCTTTGTTCGCTAGTCTTGCGCAAGAAAATAGACAGAGTATACTAAAGGTACATTATTATTTAGTACAGTGCTCGTTTATGCGAGTACGATATGGTATATGAAATCAATTAAAGAATGCATGGCGTGGATGCATTGTCCTAACACAGGATTGTTCTTGGTTCGTTTAGGTATCGCTATTATTATGATCTCAGCAGGTTTTGGAAAACTTTCAAACGTTGCTGCAACTGCAGGATTCTTTGGTTCAGTTGGGTTGAGTACTTTCTGGGTGTACGTTATCGGTGGCATTGAGCTTCTTGGTGGTATTGCTATGTTGCTTGGAGTGTTCACTCGAGTTGTCGGTATCCTCTTTGCTATTATCATGGTAGTTGCAATCATCCTCGTAAAATCAAAGATGGGCTTCCAAGCTGCACAAATTGATATTATGGTATTCTTTGCTTCACTCGGTGTTGCCTTTGCAGGCCCAGGCACATGGTCTCTTATGAAAAAATGCGATTGTTGTGATAAATGTGATAGTACTTGCAAAGACGGTTCATGCTGTGGAACATGTAAGACAAAAGATACAAAGTAGTAGTATTCAAAACACCACGATAGAACGTGGTGTTTTGTTATTTGAGAGACTTTATGATACGCTAGGTTCGTATGAAAGAACTTCCTGAGGGAGCAGAAAGAGTTTTTGATGGTGTTATTTTTGATGTGTATCACTGGCAACAAAAACAATTTGATGGAACCACAAAAACATTTGAATGCATAAAACGTCCAAATATCGCAGTTATTGTGCCTATTATAGAAGGTAAGATTTTAATTATACAAGAGGAACAACCAGGTCGACCGCCGTACTGGGGTTTGCCCGCGGGACGGTTTGATAGAGACGAAGAAGATCCACTTGCTGTTGCAAAACGTGAGTTGCTCGAGGAGACCGGCATGGCGAGTGATTCGTGGCGATTGATCCATGAGCATGCCACTACGCCATTGGTGGTTGGAACCACGTATGTTTTCGTTGCTGATGGATGTGCTGTTGTTCAAGAACCAGAACTCGATGAAGGTGGCGAAAAGATTCACGAGACCAAGTTAGTGACTTTTGATGAATTCCTCCATCTACACGTTGATGAAACATTCAAAGACGCAGTACTCGAAACAACAGTGCTTCGTGCACTCCTCGATCCATTACGATACGCAAAACTCAAACGGGATATATTTGGTAACTAGACTTCTATGAAGCATCAAGATGTAAAAAACTCAGAACTCTTACAGCTACCAAACGTTGGACCCAAAACCGTCGCACAGATGCATGCTGTTGGGGTTACCACGATAAAGCAGTTTTTACGTATTGGTCCCGAAAAGATATATGAACGGTGTTGCGAACAACAAGGATACAAGATTCATCGAGCATATTTGTATGTACTTCGCGCTGCGACATTTTGGTGCTATAATAAAGATAAGCGTGATCAAGCGCTCCGGTGGTGGATGTGGAAAGACCTGAAACCTATCCGTATTATTCGTCATGATTAGTATATATATTATGAAAGAACTTATTCTTGCAGCAATTATTTCGTCCCTCATCACTACTATTGTAGCGACTATCTTAGGAATGATTTGGTACGGTCCTCTTTTTGGTAAAACATGGATGAAAGTTATGGGTGTGCATTTTGACTCTTCTGAAGATAAGAAAAAAGCACAAAAAGGAATGCTTTTGGTACATCTTACACAAATGTTTGTAACCTTTATCATGTTCCTTGCATTTGCATACTTCAACCTCTTTGTAGGACCACTCAGTGTTGGTGGAGGTATTATGTTTGCACTTGTGGTATGGTTTGGCTTTATTATGCCAATCGAAGCCGGTGCTGCTCTCTGGAGCGGTAAGACCAAAAAACTCGCGTGGCAAATGTTCCTCATCAATACTTTCTACCAGATGGTTTGTTTTGTTATTGCTGGCGCTGTGTGGACACTTACATATCCTCACTTCTTCGCATAATTTTTTTACGCTGAAATTAAAACCACCGCTTGTCGGTGGTTTTTGTGTTATACTAGGTATATATGGAAAAGCGATTATGGTTTAAAGCCAAGCAGTTTGGGTGGGGATGGACTCCTTGCACTTGGCAAGGATGGGGGATTCTCGGCCTCTATCTTTTAGGGATTACGCCTATCTTTATTACTTCTCCGCGTACTAATTCATTGCAAGATTTCTTGGAATTATTCCCACAAGTTTTTATACTTACATTATTTTTAATAATTATCTGTTACCTAACTGGCGAAAAGCCGCGCTGGCGTTGGGGGAAATAATATGATTGGATACTTTGGACTCGGACTACTGTTGCTTGGGTATGTATTTTTACTCACGAACAAAGAACGTTGGTTTGCTCCTAATAATACCGTAGCGAGTTTACTTCTGTGTATACATGCCATCATGCTTCATGATATTCCTTTTATTATAGTAAATGGTTTTGTTACGATAGTGCTTGCTATTAAAACATATAAACAATACAAATAATATGGCACAGATAAAGACAAAGGAAGAAATTTCTTATATTAAAAAAGCATGTCAGATTACTGACCAGATTTTTAATACAATCATTTCTGATTTTTATTTTGAAACAGAAATAGAACTGAGAGATTTTATAGAATGTGAAATACAAAGAAGAAATTTGAAGCCGAGTTTCCCGCCCATTGTTACCTCTGGACCTCGTGCGGGGAATGAGATTCACCCACAATCAACAAACAAAACATTACAAGGATTTGTCATTATTGATTTTGGTGTTATTTACAAAGGATATATGTCTGACATGACGAGAACGGTATTTGTTGGTACACCAAAAGAAAAAGATATTCAATATTACGCGCAAGTGTTTCTTTCAAAAACAACTGCCGAACATTATGTGTTACCAAAGGTAAAAGTTGTTGCAGCAGATCTTGCTGCTCGTGAAGCATTAGGAAAACTTAATCAATATTTCATCCATACGCTTGGTCATGGTGTAGGCAAGAAGATTCATGAGGCACCTAAAATTTATTGGAAAAATGGAAAAATTGCTTTTAAAGAAAACATGGTCGTAACGGTTGAGCCAGGTATCTATATTCCGAAAAAGCTCGGTATTCGCATTGAAGACACGGGTGTTGTTACCAAGAAAGGCTTTGTTGCTCTTACGCGGTCAACCCAAGAACTTATTGTCTTAAAAAAAATATGATATAATTTTGCATATGGCATTTCATAAAAAATGTGGACATTGCTACGGAGCTCGTATTATTGCACTTGTCGGTTTTGCAGTAATTACATTTCTGGGGACTGCAACATATGCGCAAAATACATGGCAAGTAAATAATGGCATTGATGGTTTGCAGTATGGAGAAAATATTGTTGATTATAATGCGGCTTCAGGAGGTACTGCGACAGGTGGATGGTATGGTGCAACGTCGGGAGATACCAAGAAAGATGATACCGTAAAAACAGAGACTAAACCAAAGACAACTCCTAAGCCTGTCGAAAAACCAGAAGTAGATACAAGAGCAGAAACAAAATCCAAAGCGACACACCTCTCGCTCGAGGGTGTGGGTATTGGTGATAGTTGTCAGGCTGGTTCATATACACCAGAATGGTATGTTTTAAATCAAAACTTTCCTGCGAAAACACAAGGTGAGCTTAAGAATGTGATGAAGGATGCCTTCACGCATGATAGACGTCTACGCCGGATACGAATCTATGATGATCAGGTAGATCTCTACTATCTCCAACCTGGAACATTTTTAGGTATGGATTTCAACTATCTTGCGCACATAAAAGCAAACAGTACCACCTGGAATTTTACGGTAGAAGAAAAAAGCGTAGCAAATAATGCAAAAGGTTCAATTATTGATGATAATTTAAATAGACTTGTTCCTGTATATCTTACTGATGAAGTTCTTGAGTACTACAAAGATGCATCCATTATGGAACGTGACGCAAAAGTGATTGAGATTGCAAATCAGGTTATGTACCAAGTGCCACTTCAGCCACATAGTAACTCGTTTTTTGTTTGTTACATTGTTCCTTATTTTGTGTATTTGCTCTTGATTGGGTTGATCGTGTTGATGGGAGTGTATCTATTGTACCGTAGATATCGCAAGTCTTCATTGTATAGTATTCAACATCATACATATGAAAATATCGGGTACCAGCCTCATAGAGAAACAGTGCTTTCTCATGATGACGACGATCATTACAGTGCTTTCGGAAACAAAACAGGAACTTCTCAGTCTCAGCAACCAACCGTTGGAATTTCTTTCGGCAATTCTACTGTACATGTTTCTAAAGAAGATACTCTACAAAAAAATCCAGCATCTGAAAAAAATGATGGGTTTACGTACTCGAAATCCGACTTTAAGGGTTTCAAATAATACCTATAAAACACTCGATAATTTGAGTGTTTTATGTTATTATCTATACATATGAACGACTATAAGTCATATTTTAAGGGCAAACGCGTAACAGTACTGGGTCTTGGCCTTTTGGGTAAACGTCTCCACGATATTCACTTTCTATCAAAAATGGGAGCAGAAGTAACCGTCACAGATCTAAAGACGGCGAAGGAACTCGCTCCGTCTATTCAAGCACTCAAAGGATACAAAAATATAACATTCTCATTAGGAGAACATTTGCTTACTGATTTTGAAAATAGAGATTTTATTTTAAAAGGGCAAGGTACACCGCTTGATTCTCTGTATATTGCACATGCTCGAAAGCGAGGTATTCCTATTGAAATGGATGAATCGTTATTTTTAAAACTTGCACCAAAAAATATTAAAGTAATAGGAGTAACGGGTACTCGTGGTAAAACAACCGTAACGATGCTTATTTATCACATTTTGAAAAAAGCAGGTGTTCGTGTGCATCTCGGTGGAAATATCTTGGGAACAGCAGCATTACCGCTACTTGCAAAAGTTCGCTCTGGCGATACGGTTGTTTTTGAACTTTCTTCTTGGCAATTGCAAGGTTTTGGTGATGCTAAGATTTCTCCGCATATTGCAGTTTTTACTAACTTCATGAAAGATCATTTGAACTACTATGGTGGCAGTATGACGAAATATTTTAAAGACAAGTCATTTATTTATAGTTCACAAAAGAAAGGCGATCATCTCATCATCGGGGAAAGTCTCAAAAAGAAAATTAAAAATGTTCCTTCAAAAGTAACGGTTGCAACAGGGAAGCGTGTGCCAGCAGATTGGGAAACCTATCTGCGCGGTGCACATAACGCAGCGAATATTGCTTGTGCAGTAGAGGCATGTCGTGCATATGGTATTTCAGAAGAAAATATAAAGAAAGGACTCGCAACATTTAAAGGCGTTCCTGGAAGACTGGAATACGTTCGAGTATATAAAGATATCGCATTTTACAATGATACGTGTGCAACAACCCCTGAAGCACTCCTTGCAGGTGTTACCGCTCTCTCAAACGATGACAACATTGTGCTTGTTGCTGGTGGTACTGATAAAGGACTTGATGTCTCTGTTCTTACAAAGGCGCTCCCTAAATATATCTCTCGTCTAGTTCTTCTCCCTGGAACAGGTACGGATAAACTTAGTTTCAAAACAAAGGATTCTTTTCATGTTGTGTTTGCAAAAAACCTCAAAGACGCTGTCACCCAAGCGATAAAGATGGCTTGTCCAGGTGATACCATTCTTTTTAGTCCTGGATTTGCTTCTTTTGGTATGTTTAAAAATGAGTATGATCGTGGTGAGCAGTTTATGAAAATAGTAAAGGGATTAAAATAATATGGAAGAATTAGAAAAAAAAGAAGTTAGTAACGAGCTTAGTGAAGTTCCAAAAACAGAAATAGACCATAATAGTATCTCAGAGTTGGGTCCTATTCTTGGAAATGATATACAAACAGATCCGGAAAAAGTATACAGACAGGTCTCAGGACTAAGTGCGATTGAAGATATATATGATACTGGTGTTGTTCGAAGTAGTACATCTGCAAAAGATGAAAAAAATATCGAAAGAACTAATAGTAAAGGAAGTAAACAAATTTATTGGACTCGTGGTAAAGAGGGCAAAGGTCATTCAGTGCCCAAAGATGGTTATCTCATAGAAGCACCATATCAAATCGCCGTTAAAGATTTAGTAAAGAAAGAAGACATAACGGCTATTTATACAAAGTTAGAAAATGGAGAAGTTGTTAATGCTCTTGAAGATGAGAAGGGTTTAGAATCAAAGATTATACATTATCGATTAGGTACAATTAACTTAGAAATTGAAAAACAAGATTTAATCATTGCCGAAACGACTATCAAAGTAAATCAAATACGCCAAGAACTCGGACTCCCTGGTGAAGAAGACAATATACCCTCACTTGATTTAAACAAGAAAAAAGAGGAAGCCTTACAAAGTAAAAAGGAACTTCTAGATAAAAAACTACATGAACTATTAAAATTTGATCAATCCAAAAAGTACGAAGAGGTCATAGAAAAAGTAAAACAATCCAAAATAGATTGGGCTAACTCCGAGGAACTTGCTCGAAGATTAAAATTAAAAGGTGCAAATCAAGACGATATCACTCAAATAAAGGAATGGTTAATAAATAACACAACAGGTGCGAGAACTTTTATATTAGAACCTAACAAGTTGAAGGAAGTTGCTAGTGTATTATATGAAATGACTGGTGAAGAAAATATTCAGGACGGCAGAGCTTTTCATGTTCCAGGTGGAAGAAATGATATTCCTGAGTATATAAAAAGTGCAGTAATTATCCCAGAAAATATTTCAAAACCACCTATATCTCAGGAAGAAAAGTACTCTCCTGTAACCATAAATCCTAATGATTTACATCATGAATTTGGGCATGTTGTACAGGATGGTTTACTCCAAAGTGAATTATATAAAGATTGGAATCCAGTCTTTAAGCCTGATGCTCCTAATAAAGAATATGTGGGGCTTATACATGAAACAGATACTCGAGTGCGCTCTATGTTTCGTGAGCTCACAGAAACTTTTAATCCACATCAACAGGTTTTTGGTCAAGAACAGTTAGATCTTTTGAGAGATAAGTTGAAAAAAGGAGCATTGACCCAAGATACAAAAGATCTATTACAACATTATGACGATGAGACTCTTATAAATCTTGCTAATAACTTGCCAGCAATATAAGTATATTTATGAATATAGATCTAAGTAACCTCAAAAAAGTTTTTTTCTACGGTATAGGTGGTATCGGTATTTCGGCGATTGCGCGAATGCTTATAGAACAAGGTAAAACTGTGGTCGGACAAGATTTAAATGATTCTGAAAATATTACACTCTTGAAAAGTCTTGGTGTAAAAATTAGTATCGGTCAATCAATTGAGGCTATACCTTCAGATACTGATCTTATCGTATATTCTCGAGCTATTGAGGTTCTCGAACCTGCATTTTTGCAACAAATAAAATCACTACCTATCCCATCGCTGGTGTATCCCGAAATGCTCGGACTTGTTTCTAAAGACAAATATACAATTGCCATTTCTGGTTCACACGGCAAGACTACTACGACTGGCATGGTTGCGCATATGCTCGGCAAGCTCGGACTTGATCCGACCGTTGTGATAGGTTCTTTTTTGCAAGGAACCAAGTCGAATTTTATTCAAGGCAAGAGTCAGTATTTTGTGGTTGAAGCAGATGAGTACCATCGTGCATTTATAAATCTTTCGCCCAAAATACTCATCATAACCAACATCGATCTTGATCATGTTGATTATTATAAAGATCTTGAAGATATAAAGAGTGCATATAGAACACTTGCACAAAAAGTACCGAGGGATGGTTTTGTTATTTGTGACACAGATGATAAGAATATACAGGATATTGTTGCAAATATTGATGCAAAAGTTGTGGACTACAAAGAAAATCTCTATCAGCGGAAACTTAAAATTCCAGGTAAACATATTCAAGCTGATGCAACCTTTGCGTATACGGTAGGGAAATTACTTGGTAAAAGACAAGATGGTATTGATACAGCACTCGAAACATTTCCAGGAACATGGAGAAGGTTTGAATTTAAAGGCAGTACAGTACATGGCGCACTTGTGTATGATGACTATGCACATCATCCAACAGAAGTCGTTGCGACGCTTCAGGCTTTTCGAGAACTATATCCGAAAGGTGAATATAAACTCCACATATTTTTCCAGCCACATTTATTCAGTAGAACCAAAGCACTTTTTAACGAATTCGCCCATGCGTTCGCTGATGCTGACGATGTAGTTGTCCTTCCTATTTTCAAAGCTCGAGAAGTCGATGACGGAAGCATGAGTAATGGTGTTTTGGTTCAAGCGATTCAAGAATCAGGAAAGCAAGCAGCAGCGCTTTCTTTCGAAGATGCTGAACATGAGCTTAAAGAAACAGTATTTTCAGATAAAGACGTTATCATCACCATGGGTGCAGGAGAAGCATATAAACTTGGGGAAGCTGTTGTTATATAATATACATATGCCAAACGAAAGCCGTACGTGTCAAAATTGTAAAAAAGATTTTATTATTGAGTCAGATGATTTTTCTTTTTATCAAAAAATACAAGTTCCAGCACCAACGTTTTGTCCGACTTGTCGAATGATTCGTCGTTTTGCGTTTCGAAACCAAAATAAATTATTTAAAACAAAAAGCGCTTTTTCCGGAGAAACCATATTAGCTCTTGTACCACCAGAAAGTGGCGTGAAAGTTGTTACACAAACCGAATGGTTTTCGGACGCGTGGGATCCGATGGAATATGCACAAGATGTTGATTTTTATCGACCATTTCTAGAGCAGTTGTTTAAACTGCATCAGAAAGTTCCTCAATATAATCTCAATGTCGCTCGTATGGAAAATAGTCCGTACTCAGGAAATGCTGAAAATATGAAAAACTGTTATATGGTCTTCAATGCGACCTCGAATGAAGATTGTCTTTTTGGTACTGGATATTATGATTCAAAGGATTGTGTTGATAACTGTGATGTTTATAACTCAGAATTCTGCTATGGATCGTTTTGGTTAGAGAAATGTTCTAGAACACTCTTTTCTGAAGAGTGTCGAGAATGTGCAGACGTATGGTTTTCAAAAAATTGCTCAGGGTGCATTAACTGTCTAGGTTGTGTAAACCTGAGGAATAAATCGTATTGTATTTTTAACGAGCAGTATTCTCGTGAAGAGTATATAGAGAAAGTCAAAACATATAAACTCGATACATATGAAGGTCTTCAAACTTTTAAAAAACAGGCAAAAGTATTCCAAAAACAATCCCCAAAGAAATATATACAAGGCACCAAGAACGTTAATTGTACTGGTACCTATATTGCAGAATCAAAGAATGTGCAAAAGAGTTATCTTGTAAAAGGAGGAGAAGACTTAAAATATGTTCAATTTATAAACGAATCACCAAATAAAGACTGCTATGATATTTCTGTATGGGGAACACATAGTGAACTAGCGTATGAGTATGCTTCGTCTGGTTCAGGTCTTTATAATTCTAAGTTCCTTGTTGATTGTTGGCCGAATATTAGAAATGTTGAATATTCTCTACACTGTAATTCTAGTAGTGATTTGTTCGGTTGTGTCGGCCTAAGAAACAAACAATATTGTATTTTAAATAAACAATATACTAAAGAGGAATACGAAGCGCTTGTCTCAAAAATAAAACAACATATGATGGATATGCCGTATAAAGATAGCAAAGGTCTTATCTATACATATGGTGAATTTTTCCCGACTGAGTTCTCATGGTATGGATATAACAATACACTTGCACAAGAGTTCTTCCCAATCACAGAGAATGAGGCAAAAGAAAAAGGATACACTTGGTATGAAATTCCACAATCGTCATATGAAGCAACTATTGAAGCAAAAGATTTACCGTCTCAGATAGCTCTAACTGATGGTGCTATTTGCAAAGAGATTATTGCATGTGAAAATTGTCCTAGAAAGTATCGTATCATTGAAAATGAACTTCTTTTTCTGAGGCGTATGGGATTGCCAGTTCCTCATATCTGTCCAGATTGTCGGTATGCAGAACGCATTACTCATCGTCTAAAAACGGATCTTTTTGAACAAACCTGTATGAAAGCAGGTTGTACAGAAGTATTTCTCACTGGATATGATCCAAAAGACGGCGATATTGTATATTGCGAAACTCATTACCAGCAAGAAGTCGTGTAAGTATGGTATACTAGTCTCATGAATGCGTTTACTGAAGCATATACACAGTTAAACAAAGCTCAAAAAGAAGCCGTTGATTCGCTCGATGGTCCAGTGATGGTTGTTGCTGGTCCTGGAACTGGCAAGACGCAAGTCCTCGCGCTTCGCATTGCAAATATTTTACAAAAAACTGATATTACGGCATCGGGTATTTTATGTTTGACCTTTACTCGTTCTGGCGTGAGTGCAATGGAGCGTCGTCTCGAGTCATACGTGGGCACACTTGCTCGAAATGTAAAAATCACCACCTTTCATAGTTTTGCTATTGAACTTATTGAAAAACATTTTCACCTGCTTGATTTTGTATCGACTCCAAAGCTTCTTGATGACACCGAAGCCGTAGTGCTTGTGGACGAACTGCTTCAAAATGGTGAATGGGAATATTTGCGTCCTCGTACTGATCCGGCAAAATACTTTCATGATTTGCGTGGACTTATCTCTATACTTAAACGTGAGCGCATGTCTCCAGAGCAATTTCTCCTCGAGGTGGAGGGTGATATAAAAAAACTTGAAACTGATCCTCTAAATATTTCATCTCGTGGGCCGAGTAAAGGTCAGCTCAAAAAAGAAGTAGAAAAGAAAATAGAAAGTCTTAATAGAACACGAGAAGTCGTTGCATTCTATGAACGATACGAATCGCTCAAACGTGAACACGGATTTATGGATTATGATGATGTGCTTGAGTTTGCGGTAGAGCTTGTGGAAACATATGAAGATGTTCGCGCAGATGTTCGAGAGAATTATCAATACGTACTCGTAGATGAACATCAAGATTCATCAGGTGTACAAAATGCGTTCTTAAAGGCAGTATGGGCAGACGTGGAACGGCCAGATGTTTTTGTTGTTGGTGATGATCGTCAACTTATCTATGGATTTTCAGGTGCGAACATTGATTATTTTACGGATTTTAAAACGGCATTTGGAAAGGCTAAGATGATCACTCTTACCGAAAACTACCGTTCAACAAAACCGATTCTTTCTCTTGCTGATGAATTACTAAAAAGTTCTGTAACAGCTGAGTCGCTCAATAGTAACAAAAAAGGGGATGATAAAATTGTTCTCTCTGGGTATCGATATAATCGCGATGAAATTCTCGGTGCCGGAATATATTTTAAACAGCAGATAGATGCGGGTGTGTCTCCGAGCGAGTGTGCATTGCTCTTGCCTAAGAATCGTCATGTAAAAAGTGCCACAAACACGCTTCGTGCGATGGGTCTGCCAGTTATTTCTGAGCAAAACATATCCCTCCTTGAAACAAAAGAGACTGAAAGCTTATTGCGAGTGCTCGGTGTTATTACGGAGCCATATGATAGTTTGCGTCTTGTTGAAGCGTTACTTGATGAGACAAGTATCGTCCCGACTATGATGGCACATACATTTCTAAAAGATATAAAAAAGACAAATGATCTGAGCATCGACGATCTTCTTGGTCATGGGGAAAGCGAAGGTCTTTTTGCTGGTGAAAGTCCTATCGCCCAGTTTGGAAAAAAGTTACAAACGTGGGTTGAGCTTCTTGCCCACGAACGAGTATCGCATGTCGTGAGTGTTGTGGGTAACGAACTGCTTATTGATCAAGCAAAAACGCATGAAGACCTTTTAAAAACTATCGAAATCGTGCGCAGTTTTATCCATGCAAGTTTTGCATGGGAAGAGAAAAATCCAACAGGAACACTCAAGGTATTTCTCGAACATTTCAGAAGATTAAACACTTATGGCAATCGTGTAGAGATTGCGAGACTCGGCAACCATGAAGGCATAACCGTGATGACGCTTCATAAATCAAAAGGGCTCGAGTATGATCATGTCTGGATTGCTCATATGAACGAAGAAATAGTCATGAGTGAAAAGCAAAACAGTTTCACTTTGCCGGAATCTGTAAAAGAAAAAATAGCAGAGCGTGATGTACTCACTGCAAAACGTGAACTCTATGTGGCTATCACTCGTGCAAAAAAATTCTGCACGATTAGTTATGCAGATATGCGTGACGACGGGGTAGAACTTACACTTTCGAACATCATTGCAGATTTAGGCGAACATCATTTTGTCAAAAAATCTGCCGAAGAAAACGAGAAATCGCTACTTGCGGTTGACCCACGAGTATATGCGTTAAAACCAACTGCCCACACAGAAAGTGAATTATTAACCGCAATGCAAACATTTGTCAGCGACCGATTTACTGATACGCGGATTTCTGTTTCGATGCTTAATAATTTCTTCGAATGTCCATGGAAATGGTATTTTAGAAATTTCTTGCGTTTACCTGAAACAAAAAGCGTTTCTTTGTCGCTTGGTTCTGCGGTGCACAGTACTATCGAATATATTCTAAAAGCAAAAACTCTTCCCAAAGAGGTTGATATAAAGCAGTATTTGTCCCAGTGTCTAACACATGAAGGTGTGACAGACAAAAAAGAACTTGCACGACTCGGTAAAGATGGATATATAGCGATCGAGAACTGGATCACTGCATACTACAAAACACTCGCAGATAATCGACAGTCTGAGCGGGATATTAGTTATCGCGACAAACGATTTCCAAACCTTACTATGTATGGAAAGATCGATCTTACCGAGCGTTTTCCTGATGGCACTATCATGGTGACGGATTTCAAGACTGGTTCAAGTAAAACTACTGGTGTTATAGAAAAAATAGATGAAGAGGGTCGTCTCTCAGGACTCATGCGACAGTTGGCGATGTATTCGTACCTTGTGCGTGGCGCGGAAGATAAAGAGGTGTTGGAATCTAGGTTGCTCTTCCTTGAAGAAGATCCGAAAAATAAAAATGCGCTCTATCGAACGCATATAGGTGACGAACACATTGATGCTCTGGTGCAAGATATAACTGATTACGAGCAACTCCTCAAAACAGGCGAGTGGACGAAACGTCCATGTCAGGCAAAGTCATACAATGGTGGTGCTTGTGAGTATTGTGAAAGAAT
>CAZQCV010000015.1:0-14748 GCA_964591665.1 uncultured Candidatus Saccharibacteria bacterium | reverse complement strand
TTAAACTCAATAACATCTCCATCTTTTACGATGTATTCTTTTCCTTCTGTACGAACCAGACCTTTTGAACGAGCTTCTGCATATGACCCAGCGTCAAGTAAATCTTTCCAGTTTACAACTTCTGCACGAATAAATTTATCCTTAAAATCAGTATGGATAGCTGTTCCTGCGATCGGTGCAGTTGAACCTTTTTCAATAGTCCACGCGCGAGTCTCTTGCACACCGGTTGTAAAATACGTCTCAAGTCCAAGCAGTTCATACCCTTCGCGAATAAGTGCGTTGATACCATCGTCTTCACCACCCATCTCTTTCCGAAACATTTCTTTCTCTTCACCTTCGAAGTCTTTGAGTTCGTCTTCGATCTTTGCATCAATAACAACAAACCGAGAACCTGTACTGAGAATTGTGTCTGTAAGTTCTTTAAATTTTGCAGGATCGCTGACATCAAGGTTCTCTGCACCTGCTCGCTTGTTCAAGCTATAGAGCATTGGTTTCATGGTGAGTAATCCAAGTTTTTTTACCGTAAGTTGCTCTTTCTCATCGAGATCTACGGTACGTGCAAGTTTCCCTGCTTCGAGCGCATCATAGATTTTGGTAAGTGCAGCATCTTCTATAACTGCTTCTTTGTCACCACGTTTTACATCGCGATTGATATTGTTTTTTCTTTTAGAAACCGTCTCGAAGTCTGCGAGAATAAGTTCGAGGTTGATCACACCAATATCTCGTATCGGGTCAACGCTTCCATACACGTGGTTGATCTCTACACCACCACCAGTAATCGGAAACAAACGTACCATGTGGAGTATCGCATCTACTTCTCGGATGTGCGCCAAGAATTTATTACCAAGACCTTCACCTTTACTTGCACCCTCTACGAGACCAGCAATATCGACAAACTCTATCACCGCAGGAACTGTTTTTTGTGTTTGAGAAAATGCTGACAATTTCCAAAGACGCTCGTCAGGTACCGCGACGATACCAACTGACGGATCGATCGTACAGAAAGGATAGTTTTCTGCAGGAACACCTTTTTTTGTTAATGCATTAAAAAGCGTTGATTTGCCAACATTTGGAAGACCAACAATACCAATCTGAAGTGCCATATATTATTTCTGCATAAGACCCATTAGTGGTTCAAGAAGTGCACGGTGTTTTACAATATCTGCTTTATATTTCATCATAACACCCATCATCGCCATTGTCTGATCCATGCCGTTCTTAGTCTTTTCTTCCATTTCCTTTTGGATATTTTCAAAAAGTGCTTTCGCTTCTTTATTTTCTTCTATCTTTTTGATCACTTCAAGTAGTTGTGGGTTTTCATCGATTTTTTTTGCAATTGCATCAGCTTCTTCTTTTGAAACTCCTTTGAGTCGAAGTGCTTGTTTCATTAAAAATTGTTTAATCATATGCAAAAGATTGTAACATAAAAATGATGAAAAATCGAGAGTCTTTACAAAAATGAAAAATTTATTATAATGATAAAAAATTAACAACCTTATGAAAAAAAATGTAACGATTTGTGCACTAGTACTGTGCCTATTTGCGTACCAAAAGGTATCAGCAAATGAAACCGACTCAACGAAAGTTGAGAAACATGAAAATCACGAAAAACTTTTCTCATCAAACATTTCATTGGACTTTGTTGTTCCATTGAAAAAAGTAGAGAAGAAAGACGAGAAAGTAGGCATCAGAGCCTGGGGCTTTCACGAGTTTCAAAAAACACATGTGCTTTTAGATGTGCACATGGGATACTTAAGCAGATGGTCTGCAAGTGTGCAGGCTGGTTACAACTTCTTAAAGAAACCTGATATCTGGCTCGCACCAAAAGCAGGATTCTCTGCAGGTGACTACAACTCGCTTGGCACAGGAGTATTCTTTAAATTGAATAAGAAAAAAGTATTCGTTTTGCAAAATGCTCAATATAATTTTGGGCTTACCAGTAAAAATAGTGATGTTTTCTTTTCTTTTACAGAAATTGCTTATGGACCTCATTATTTTGAAGCTGGTATCATTTCTGAATTCACCTATAAGTACAAACCAGTCAGCGAAGATGAGTTTGAACCTGAAAAAGAATGGCTACTCGGGCCAAGTGTTCGTGGAACCTACAAAAACTTCTATTTAGAAGGATTTTGGGGTATTGAGCCTCTATCACATGAACACACCTTAAGAGAAAAAAGTAAGTTTATTATTACATTGGGTTTTAAATTCACGCAATGTGAATAATAATGTTACACAAATAGTATAAGTACCGAACATTTGTTCGGTCTTTTTTATTTGGTATACTTTCTTTATGAACAAAGCCGAACAACTACAGGCAATACATGAGAAATGGTTTAGAGAATGCACGTGTGATTTAAAGACTACCGCAACACAACCAGTTCCCGGCGTCGGAAATGCATCAAGTGATATTGTATTCATCGGTGAAGCACCGGGAAAAGATGAAGATCTTCAAGGAAAACCATTTGTGGGTCGCGCGGGACAGTTTCTGAATGAAATGCTTGAGACTATCGGTATGAAACGTGAAGATGTCTATATTACGAACATGGTCAAATATCGTCCACCCAATAACCGTGATCCACTTCCAGAAGAAAAAGATGCGTGTAGAGCATGGCTCTATGAAGAGCTTTCATGTATTCAACCAAAGATAATCGTTTTTCTAGGGCGTCACGCTATGAATAACTTTTTTCCCGAGTTACAGATTAGTGCTGCGCATGGGAAATTAATTCATAAGAAGTTCAAAAATATCGGAACTGAATATTTCTTACCATTGTATCATCCAGCATCTGCACTCTATAATCCAACACTCAAGGATGTACTAATCAAGGATTTTAAAAAATTGCCGAAAGTTATGGAGAAAATTGAAGAATCTATATCTTCTTAAAGATAAGTGCCATAAAGATTGGTATTTCCTTTCGGGCTTTGTCTTCTGCGTTTTTTCTCGGACCTGGTTGACTTTGCTTGTGTGATTCCCACTCTTCAAGTCGTGTCACAACAAACCCAGCCTTTTCACCTGCTTTGAACCAATACTGAAGCGGCCGGTGGAACGAGATCGTTTCAACGCTTTTTGTCTGTTTACTTGGGTTCATAGCAATTTTAATTTTTATTTCTGAGAGATACTTCCAGACAGTACGTTCTTGTGTCTGTTTTTTTTCATCAAAAATCCAATCACTATACTGAGGTACACGAAAAGCAGGATGATTCATTACTAATATAAGTTGTCCACCTTTTTTTAGTACACGAAAAGATTCTTTAAAAACAGCAGGTATCGTTTCAATATTTTGAAATGCTAAAATCGAGGTGATCATATCAAAAGACGAATCTTCATATGACAAGCGATCAGCCGATGCAACGGTAAAAGGGATCTGAGGAGAGAGCTCGCGAGCGCGTTTGATGAGTGTTGTACTAATATCACTACCGACAACAGTTGCACCAGCATCATATAAGAGTCTTGTAAAATAACCTTGTCCACATGCCAAATCAAGTATTTTTTTATTCTTTGTATTTCCCACGAGTCGAAGGAGGCGTGGAGCAATAATTTCTGACTGATATGTATTGGTCTCTGAGAGTAGTGTATCGTACCACGAAGAAACACGACTCCATGAGGTTACCGATTTTTCTTTTTTTATTGACGACTTCACCGACGCGACAGAAGAAGTTCGCGGTGTATTATGATTGTGTTTTTTCATAGCGATCGTTCCGATATTTAAATCCTTCAAAGAATAGAGAGAAGAGTTTTTGTACACTGACAACATCTTTGAAATACATAAAATCAATAAGATGTCGTACCATATACGCAATACGACCACTGAACACAAATGAGCCCATAGTAAATATCCCCCACGATCCTCCGACCGGGATAGCAAATGCAGTCTTTTGTGGCACAAACGGTCGTAAGATTTTTTCATCAAGCAATGCGCCGATATGTTTACCGACATATGCGCCATGTTGCAAGGCACCTTGTGCTAGGCCACTTTCAGGGCGTTCGACCGCATCACCAATAACATACATACCGTCAACGCCAACAGCTTGTAGGTAATCATCCACAACAATTTTACCTTTTGGACTAAACGTAGCTTTTGTGAGTAATTTGAGGAGTCTATGTGGCTGTGTACCAGCAGTCCAAACGACCGTTTTTGATTCAAGAGACATACCTTTCATATATACTGTCTCTAGTTCTTCTCGGAGAAGGGTGCGATTGAGATAAATATTTATTCCAAGGGATCGCAACCGCTGTTCGATTTTTTCACTTGCCTTCGGCGGAAGCTGTGGAACGAGTCGATTGCTTGCATGGATCAAATCAATCGTGATGAAAGAAGTGTCGATTTTGTGTCGCTTTGATAACTCTTCCATGAAAAGTGATATGTCCCCCGCTACCTCAACCCCGGTCGCACCTCCACCAACGATGACAACATGGAAATGTGACACTTGCTCTGGCACCGAAGGATGCATGTGTTCTTCAAAGAGCGAAACTAAATGGTTCTTGAGTTTTACGGCTTCAGCAACAGAACGAAAGCCATACGCTAGATCAGCAATGCCAGGAATACCATAGTAGGCAGTTTCACTACCGACAGCAAGAATACATATATCATATGAGAAGGTTCCAGCACCTTCAGTAATGATTTTCTTGTGGTCAGTATCAAAAGAAACGACAGTATCTACTGCAATAGAAATTTCTTTTGGAAGCATTTCTTCAAGAGGAATACATACCTCAATCGGAGATGCACCAGTTACTACACGATACAGACCTGGGTAATATTCAAAATATGATTTATTTGAAATAAGAGTAATAGTGCTATGTTTATGAGCACCAGATGCGACCAAAGAACGCGCCGCGTGAACACCACCGAAGCCGCCACCAATAATTACAATATGTTTATGATCAGTCATACAATGGTAGTAGTATACTTAATTTTCCTTCAAAAATCCACCTGCCTGCATATTCCAAAGTTTTGTGTAGATTCCTTTTTTCTTTTTGAGTAACGCTTCATGTGTACCTTCTTCAATAATAGAACCTTCTTCAATAACTACAATGCGGTCCATGTGACGAATCGTTGAAAGACGGTGTGCGATAACGACACTCGTCCGTCCTTGCATAAGTGTTGCAAACGCGTCCTGAATCAGACGCTCTGATTCAGAATCAAGCGCAGAAGTTGCTTCATCAAGTACAAGAATTGGTGCATTTTTAAGTAGCGCACGTGCAATAGCAACACGCTGACGTTCACCGCCAGAGAGCTTCACACCACGTTCACCAACGAATGTATTATAGCCTTCTGGAAATTTACTAATAAACTCATGTGCATGTGCTAGTCGTGCAGCTTCGTAGACTTCTTCATCTGTAGCATCACGTCTTCCGTACCGAATATTCTCCATAAGAGTTCTATGGAAAAGAATAGGATCCTGAGAAACAACAGCAATAGCATTATGGAGACTGTCCAGTGTCATATCTTTTATATCAACACCATCTATGCTTATTATGCCATGCTGAGGATCATATAGGCGAAGTAGTAGTTTTACATAGGTCGACTTACCTGCACCAGATGAACCAATGAGGGCAACTTTTTCACCAGGAGCTACGTGTAAGTTGAAATTTTCGAGAACCGCGTGAGATGACTGATTATATGCAAAACCAACGTTATCAAAAACAATTTCTCCTTTTGTGACTATATATTTTTTTGCTGTTGGCGAATCAACGAAAGCATGTGGCGTTTTAAAGATTGTCATCATTTCATAAACGTCAGCATAGGCTTCATACAATTGACGTACTACACGAGTAAAATCCCAGAGTCTCACCATTAAACCAGACATAAACAATTGAAACATCACTATTGTACTAATAGTGATCTGACCTTTTTCCCAAAGAACTATAGCGTAATAGAGCATTACAAAATCTCCGACCACAATAATGAGACCTTGCATTCCATCTAATAATGAACCAAGTGACCATTTCTTCCAGAGCGCTATTTCTTGATCTTTCGCTTCTTTTTTGAAACCTTCATTTTCAAAGTCATGTGCAGCAAAAAGAGACACAGTACTATTGTTCGTAATAGAATCAGCAAGATATCCGGTCACCTTACTCTCAACTTCATTTGCATGAATATCAAATGGTTTTTTAATCCGAGAAAAAATAATATTTATAGAAATAAATACCAATGCAATACAAAGTATAATGATAGAAAAAACATAGTTGGTTTGACCCACGATATATGTAATCCCTGCAATTTGAATAAATGTTGCAACTACGTCAATGATAAATCTGTCGATAAAGAGTTCGTATGATTTTGCAAATTTATTTATCTTGCTAACAAGCGAACCAACAAACGTATTAGAGAAAAATTCATGTGAGTGTCTAATAACATATTCGAAGGCTCGCCTCTTGAGCGCAGGCATTACTTTCGATTCGAGTTTCGAAAGCGAAAAGAAAAGTAAATTACTATGTAACCATCCAACAAATCGTATTATGAGTGCGATAGTAAAAAGTTTCAACACAAGAGGAAATAGTATTTCTTTACTTTCTTGCAACAAGAAGACGTCGAAGATTTTCTTTATATATACAGGTAGCAACACGTAGCCAAGGGCTCTGATAACAGATCCAAAAAGTGCCAACCAGAAATATAGCTGGTATGGTTTCGTTTCTTCTATAAAAACCTTTAGAAGGTCTCGGATAGTTACATTCATTTCTGTTTTTTTATTTTTTATCATAGAAAGTTTCATTTTATCACAAGATCCTTTATTTATAAACCTATTGTTTGAAATCGTAAAATTATATATACTGTGCTGTATATGATTATATCAAGCATCCTGGTAGTTATCGGTCTTGTCATTTTTGAAACGATTTCAAGTATCGACAACGCAATTATTAACGCAGAAGTCGTAGGAACAATGAAACCGAAAGCGAGAAAGTGGTTCCTGCTTTGGGGGATGCTTTTTGCTGTGTTTATTGTGCGAGGAGTACTTCCTTGGCTTATTGTATTTGTCATGAATCCAAGTCTTGGATTTATAGGATCACTTACTGCAACGTTCTCAAACGATCCTCATGTTAAAGACGCAATTGAATCATCTGCACCGATATTGCTTGCAGGAGGTGGAATCTTTCTTGTGTTTCTTTTTCTTCACTGGATCTTTCTTGAGGAAAAACATTTTGGACTTCCAAGGACAGAAAAATTCTTTATTAAAAATGGAGTATGGTTTTACGCAACAGTATCAGTATTGCTTTGTATTGTCGTATGGTATGGATTACAGTCCAACCCACTTATGGCATTTGGAGCAGTGGTAGGATCAACAGCATTTTTCATTACACACGGCTTTAAACAAAATGCTGAAGAGAAAGAAAAAGAAATGATGAGTAGTGAAAGCGGCATGTCAGACGTGAGCAAAATTCTTTATCTCGAGGTTATCGACACAACGTTTTCTATTGATGGTGTACTCGGAGCATTTGCATTTACCTTCTCTGTACCGCTCATCTTGCTCGGAAACGGAATAGGAGCAATTATTGTACGACAGTTAACGGTAGGAAATATTGATAGAATAAAAAAATATGTATATCTAAAAAACGGTGCTATGTACTCTGTTTTAGTACTTGGAACGATTATGATCGCTGACGCCTTTGGACTTCATATTCCTGAATGGCTTTCACCTATTGCCACAATCACCATCATCCTATATTTCTTTATGAAATCTCGTAGCGCGCTACAAGAAAATACAATACACTGATCTATTTTGTTTTTTCTAGAATAGCAAGAATCTTGTCTAGTTTTTCAACTTCGATACGATCTAGACTTGTAATCAGTTTTTCAATTTCTTTTTTTGCCTTCACATTTGTTTCAAAATCTTCTAACGCCTGAACTCTGTCACGATCAGCCTGTCGGTTCTGAGACATCATGATGATCGGCGCTGCGTATGCCGCTTGTGTTGAAAAAAGTAAATTTAGGAGAATAAATGGGTATGCATCCCAGTGTTGCACAAACGCAAGGACATTCAAGCTCATCCATAATGCAACAATAAGTGTCTGTGTAATAATAAAGTTCCAAGAACCCATACCTGAGGCAATTTTATCAGCGAGTTTATCTCCAAAAGAAAGACTTGCTTTGTGTTTACTATGCCATGTGTTTGTATTTGGTGTTTGTTGTATTGTTTCCATATGAGAAAAGTATATACCTATCTTGTATAAAAATCCACACAAATAAAAATTCCGTTCACGAGGAACGGAATGTGTATATATTAGAAGTATTCTTGTATATACGGAACACTTCGTACATAATATCGTAATTTTCTTAGGCCTTTTTGATGGAGTTGCCGAACATAGGTTTCGCTAATTTTTAAATCAATAGCGATTTGACTAAACTCACGAGGTTTAGTATCGAACATACCATAATGATGAGACATGATGTACTCCATCTTTTTATTACTCAAAACACGAAGTAATCTCTGCAACATAACGTGCCGATCTGCGATTTCAGTAGTTATAAAAGAACTTTTCATCTTGCTATTTTTTTATATTCAGAAATGAAAAACTCTTTTTGCTTTACACCAATCACTTTCGCGATTCTTGAGGCAGAAATAACGCCTAGACAAACTTCACCTTCTTCTGTAGCATAGACCTCCTCTGATTCGTACACAAAATCCTTTAAGGAGTTAAGTGTCGTGGAGCCAAGTGGAACACGCTCTTTTGGTAATCGGTGCACATGCTTGTCGCAATGAAAAAAGTGACTTAATCTTTTCATTAGCAAAAAGACTAATGGAATTTCTTCAGGCTGTTCAACAACTCTTTCTAAAAAATATTCTCCGGCACTATTTTGTAGTACCCAAAAGTGAGAACATTTTTCAAGTTTATTTTGAACACTGGCAGTCGCTACCGAACCAGGGTCAGTATTCTTTTTCTTTTTATTATGTTTCATTCTTGTAAAAATTTTACACATAATACCAAAAATAGTAGTTATTGTCAAGTTTTGACCTATGTGCTATAGTAAAAAGAAAAATATGCATTTAAATCCAGCAAACCAGACGATCTTTGAAGAACAAGTAGAACTATCTTATGAACATTTGTTTGGGAGAGATCTAGGGACGATTAGCCATAAACACGAGGACCGCTACAGCCTCGGGACATTTCGGGTAAATGTGTCCCTCGATGAACTATTTTTCTATGAAACACAAACAAACCATCCTGTATTTGTATATATACCGCCCGACACACTCGAAGGGCTCGAAAACAAAAATAGTGAGGTGCTCGATGAGCAACGTGAGTATGTAGTCTCTACCATCTGTGCTCCACACAGAATAGTTTCTATCTTGCAAAAAAAATTATTTAACACATACGTGCAACCGTATGCCTTGCAGCGGATAGAATACGATGAGGGATATCCATATAATATGTTCCTCTGCCAGATTTTCATACCAGCACCAGAGGACCCGAGAGATTACCACTTGTCCGTCGGAGGAAACGACGAAGAACTCTTGGCATGCATGTTTTCACTAGAACAGTACAATATTCTAAAAGAATTAAACTAATTATACCGTTCGTTCCTGTATAAGGGACGAACTTTTTTATTCTTATAAAAAACGTATATATTGACAATATATAATACATACTCTATAGTATTTAAAAATATTTTATGCAGAAAACAATTTTATCTGTGATCCTTTTGATGCTGTGCATACTAGGATACACACAAACACTCATCAACGCCAACACCGTTGGAAATAGTACATTCTATTTCTACAATTACGAAGATTACAAACCCGATTCATTGTTTTTCGGGAAAGTGAAGGATTCACTGTTTGCTCTGTCATCAGGCCGTGCAAAAAACGGCTGGCAATTCGAAAAAAAAGGGAATCAACACTATCTCATTATTCCCTCTTTGCAATTCTTTCAGACAGAAAAAATTGCAGACATAGAGACACGCTGCGCGATAACAACTGAAGGCGTAGAGATACTCGTCTTCAGGCTTAGCTTTACTTCAAAAGAAAAGAAGACAGCTATGACAAGAGAACGCGTGCGTACTATCATTGAACAACTTATTGAAAAAATATCAGATTCGTATGTTAAATCTGATTAAGCAGATACACTTAATTCATGAGCACGTTACCCCTGTAACGTGCATTTTTTATACAAAAACGTCAGACATGGGTAGTCTGACGTGCTATATTTTTTAAATGAATGTTTTTACTCATTATTTTCTTTTTCTCTTAAGTATCTAAGAAATTCTGTTAAAAGGAGTTCGTTTAACGAATTCTTAAAAAATACCACTGAACGTTCTGTGCAGTAAAATGAAGTCATCTGCGCAAAGAAATCATCAATTTTTCTTCGATACTCTTTTCCGTGATCTTCTTCTAGATATCGAATGAGAATAACAACCTCGTCACTTTGCATAAGTAGACTGAGTATTCTACCTTGGTACAATTCTCGTTTACCCTGATCGTTAATTCCATCACACCAAGCGAATAGTTCGTTCCAATCTTTCGGATACTCTTTTTGGTACGAAGGTGAAACTATATCTGCCAGGGAAAAATTTTCTCCGATATTTGGAATCAAAAAACGTACCAGTGTTTCTTTTAGATATGGATACTTCAAATCTATTAGATATTCCCAAAAACTCTCTAGAATTCTTATCCGTTCATATTTATTAAACACACCAAATATCTGCTCAGTGATATCATACTGATCTTTTTCAGTAAAATCATAAAGAATCTCATGTATATGTTTACAAATGAAATCTTTGTTTAGGCATCTGAACATATTTGCGTAAAGTTTTGCATTCAAAGATTCATTTTCAACTAGCCAGATTATAAGTTCTGGGTAATATTTATATGCTCCTGAAAAAGTGCGTTTATGTAGGTCTTCTTCATTGACCAACCAGTCGGTTACAAATTGATATAAATCAATTTTTTCTGCTGGTGCTAAAAGTGTATCTTGAACCAATTTCAAAGCTATGCTTGGTGAACTTTGTTCTAAATAAAAAACAACTCCATTCTGAGTTTCTTTATGTTCTTGTGTGAGTTTCTCTGTTGCGGTTGCTGTGTCCATAATCATTATTTTATTCTATTTTAAATTTGTTCGTCGTTGTGAAATTAACACAAAATAGATAATAAGTCAATTATTTGTAGTGCTTTTTAAGTAACTATTTGTATATGATAACCATTATCTTGACTTCGTACGATAGTACGAATATACTATATGAATGGAAGAAAGGAAAAATAAGATACGCGCTTTTTATTCAAGACGGAAGAGATTACCCTCTTACTCAGAGATGCAAATACTTTTAGGTTACGCATCCAAAGGCGGAGTTTTGTACTTAGTAGACAAACTTGTCGAAGAAGGTTTCTTTTGTCGTGAAAATAATAAAATCGTAAGAGGTTCGCGGTTCTTTAACTTGCGAGTTCTAGGACTTGTTGAAGCTGGTTTCCCTACTATAGCCGAAGAAGATGCATCTAATACCCTATCACTCGACGAATTACTTATTGATCACAAAGAAGCAACATACATGCTCTCAGTTAAAGGAGATTCTATGCAAGATGCAGGGATACTAGATGGTGATATGGTATTGATTGATAGAACAGAGACCGCTAAACCAGACAAGATTGTGGTTGCAGAAATAGATGGCGCGTATACCTTGAAATACTTGAGACAGAAAGATGGTAAGTTTTTTCTTGAACCAGCAAACAAAGCATATAAACCCATTTACCCTAAAGAAGAACTTCGTGTTCAAGGAGTCGTTACTGCAGTAATTAGAAAATATTAATATGGACAGCAAAAAGTACAGAGCGATACTACATCTTGATGCTGATTCTTTTTTTGCATCAGTTGAGTCTGCAAAGAATCCAGCACTGCGAGGTAAACCTGTAGTCACAGGACACGAGCGTGGAATTGCGACTTCGATGTCATATGAAGCGAAAGCACTTGGAATAACAAGAGCAACACCTATTCATAAGATTAAGGATCAGTTCCCTGGTGTGATTATTGTCTCATCAGACTACGAAGCATACGCAATGTATTCTAAACGTATGTTCGCAATTGTCCGAAGATACACGGATATCGTGGAAGAATATAGTATTGATGAATGCTTTGCAGATCTAACAGGATACGACAAAATACATGGAATTACCTATGAAGAAATACTTAAAAGAATTCAAGATGATATACAGAAAGAATTGAACATTTCTGTATCTATTGGGTGTGGCTCAACAAAAGTTATCGCAAAAATAGGATCGAAGTGGAATAAACCTCATGGTGTGACCGTCATAGAACCAGAGAATACAGAGAACTTCCTACTAAACATTTCAATCGACTCACTGTGGGGCATTGGTCCCAGTTCTGAACTTGATCTCCGCAAAAGAGGAATAACCACAGCGTATAAGTTTGCAAAACTTTCTAAAGAAAGAGCCGCATCTTTTGGACACAAGCCATTGCTCGATATATGGCATGAATTAAACCAAGTTCCAATATTTGAAATACATGAAGATGTTGATTTAATTGACCAGAAATCTATATCCAGAACTTTAAGCTTTTATCCCTACAAGAATGATAGTACTGAATTGTTAGCAGAACTGTCACGTAACGTTGAAAATGCCTGTATAAAGGCACGAAATAACGGACTGGTACCTTGTGCCGTCACGTGGTTCTTAAAAACAAAAGAACGTAAATATGAAACATATAAGATACACCTTGAGCAACCAAGTAATGTCCCTAGTATACTCATTGGTAAAATAAAAGATCAACTCGATCGCTTAGATCTATCGAGAAAGTTATACAAAACAACAGGAGTTACATTGTCACATCTTATAGAAGAAAATACTGTGCAACTTGATTTGTTCGGTTCTCATGAAGAAATAAACATAAAGTCAGATATCTTTAAAATAGTAGATTCTCTCAATCAGAAATACGGTCGACACACTGTGCATCTCGCCTCGAGCACTAAGGGCATTTCGAGGCAGATTGAAACGTATGAAGGACGTAATCAGATGACTTTTTTTAATAAAATAAAGAAGACAGGAAAAGAATTAAGTATTCCTTATTTAGGAGAAACCATATAAAAAAACGCTTTTCAGTGTTTTAATTTTAGACTTAAATCAGGCTTTAAAGAAATAACTTTTTAACATTCATACCTCGAATGGCTTCTTGGTAGTCTTTCTTTCCTAAGTATTTTTTAATTTGTATATTTATCTCTTCTTTCACTATTGCAAAATGTTCAGGACACGTGGAAGAATAGTATCGTCTCCAACCATTTATATAATATTCTGTATATTTAAAAACTTTTTGTTTCTCTAGTCTTCGAAGTGTTTCTTTGTTAAAAAATCTTTCTTTAAAAGAAGTAATATACTTAACTATCTTCTCGTCAGGTATTCTAAGGCCTTCTTCTGTAATCTCTATTCCAAGATATTCACATGTTTTTTTAGTAGAACTGGTATAACTTTTATTATTGCTTTTGTTAAGTGGGTGAAAATTTAAATTGAGTTTCTTACCTATTCTTTCTATATTGCGAAATACTCTCTCCGCCTCCTTGTTATCTTTTGTAAAAATCAGAAGATCATCAAGATATCGAAATGAGTTATATCCATTGAGTTTTAGCCATTCATCAATCTCCTTTGCATAAAAATTTGCAAGTAAGGGCGAGTAGGCACAACCCTGGGGAATACCAATATTACTATCTGGCTCTACAAATCTGTATTTATATTTTTTTGCTTGGCCCACATAGTTTAATTTATTGTATAAAGAGTGTTTAATTATATGGAATACAAAATCATCATTAATCAAAGGACATAATTCCTTTAACAAGGATTCTTTATTAATGGATGGAAAAAAATCTTTAATATCAACTTTTAGGACGCATCTATATTGGCTATCTTTTTTTAATTCTTCAATTTTTAATAAGATTTTCCGAATGGTCTTTAATTTTTCATGTGATGCAGAACCAAAAATATTATAATCCCTTTGAAGAAAGTCCAATTTGGGTCTGATTCTATTAAGGACAGCCGTGAATACGGTTCTGTCTCGAGGATGCGGGGAAAGTATTGGTCTTGGTTCCTTACCTTTTCTGGGTACGGCAATGGCAGTGTATGGCTGTATAAAATATTTAGATTTTTGAATATCAGAATTTAATAAATCTATGTTTTCTTTTCTGTTTTTAGGATCAAAAAATTTTCCTAATGCATTTTTATCTTCAAGTTCTTCAATTGAATAAACGCGTAAATCTCTTTTTGGTTTACCTTTGTTTTTTTTACCAGTATTTACTTTTTTTGCAGCATCTTTTATTTCTTTTTCTGTGAAATAAAAAAGTCGCAGCTGACTGCGTACATTGTCCATATTTAGATTTACTATATTATCGTTCCACTTGAGTTAGGAGTCAACCTTTGGTGAGCCAACGGTGTTGACTCCGAATCAAGTATACCACTTTTGACTGACGTCGTCAATCTACGGTGATGGGAGTTTAGTGATGTTTGTTTTCTGTTACTCATAATCTTGCGGGTGATTTCCATCTCTAAACTTTTTACGGCGCGTTCGACTGAACGATGTCCAGAAGTCTGCGACCCGTAGTTAAATTATACCTAAAACATTTTTAAATGTAAAGCTTATATTTCTTCTATCATATATTTTTTAATTTATATACGTTTCAAACCTTAGCAATTCATATCATCCCTAAACCAACAAATCTTTTTATTTTCAAAACAAAAGAGGCATTTCTGCCTCTTAAGTCTTCTATGGTGGTGTCATTATATCATTTGCTCGAACTTTTTTCCAAAAGAAGCTAGACGAAG
>CAZQCV010000014.1:0-15249 GCA_964591665.1 uncultured Candidatus Saccharibacteria bacterium | reverse complement strand
GCGGAGGCGGGCTAGTTTCTCTCAAAATGGTTTCGCGCAAAGTTTAGAATATCCCGCCAAAATTGGGAAGGCATAAATATCTGTGATAATATATTTGTATATGAATGAAAGAAATTTTTTCCCTCAAAAAAAAGAAGAGCAAGTTTTGGTTGATAAATTGGGTGGCTCTAGGCCTTATTGGAATGAATCCAACTTTGAAGAAGTTCATGAAGACCTTCAACAGTTAAAACCTGCTTTCAAAGATTTCTTTCAAAAGATACGACTAGAACAACCAGATTATTTAGTACTATTAGATAAAGGTGCAAGAGTTTTTGGTGCGCCATTTGAAAAATATTTAAATGTTTTACAACTCTCTAAAAAACCAAGGGTCATATTTTGGAACGACAATACATATAAAAATGAGCTAGAACATACAGAGGCTCAAGATTTATTAAAAAGACAAGTTGATGTACTCAGAGAGACTGATGAAGATCTGACCAAGAAAAAAATATTTGTTGTTGATGAAACATATTATTCTGGAAGAAGTTCAAGACTTTTAAAAGAATTTTTTACAAGAAATGGTATAGATGGACATTATTTCGCATTTTCTCATGAAGGAACTCATGAAGAATATGGAGAAGAGAGTGAATATAATGTATATCCTGGAGATGAGACAACAACAGTATATGATAACCAATTTAGGATGTCTTTTTTTCCACAACTCTTCGCAAGACAATATATATTAGACACTGAAAATAAAAACACAGGAATAACTGAGACATCGAAGAGATTTCAGTATATGAATAAATCAGAAGCACCTGCAAGTCAAAATAAACTATCACAAGATGAATTGAAGCAAATGAGAGACTTTATGGAAAAAACCAGAAAGAGGATAAGTGATTTGATCTACCAAACATTACTTGAAATAAGTTTAGATAATACCTCTAAATAAGGACCACTAATAACCAAGTGACTAATCAATCCATGCGTAAAGTCTTTTTCAAATTCATTCCATTCTGGATATTTCTTATTCTTTTCAAATTTGGAGCTGGGCTTCACTATGTTTTGATGCCAGTGTTCGGTGAACGAGTCTTCCCTGTATGGGCAGTAGGGTTACTGATTGGTGGTGCGTCACTCATACAGATGCTCTGCGATGTACCCGCTGGCAAACTTCTGGACAGATATGGATATCGACGGCTACTCATGGTAACTACAATTGCTTTCATCGTTGCAGCAATTGCGTTGCTCTCTGGCTTTTCTGTATTTGCATATATACTGACACTTAGTCTTTCTATTTTCGGTTGGCTGTTTTTCACTCCTGGAATAAATGCATACATGCTCTCACAAGCACCTAAAAGTGCAGCGGGGAAATTTATGTCATTCAAAGATGTTTTTGGTTCTATCGGAATCGTCTTGTCTACATTTGCACTACCTATCGCACTGACACTTGATATAAAAATCAGTGGTATGATTATCCTAGTCGTTATGATGATGACATTGATTGCAATCTATTTTTCTCCAAAAGAAAATGAAAGTGTCCATGTTGAGAAGAAATTAGATACACATTTTTATTATGTTCGGCGTAATTATCTCCATGAAATACTCCAAGCAATGAAGAAATTAAACCCTGCGAGTTCAATGCTGTTCGTGTTTAATATCACCAGTGCTATTTTTTATGCAACTATTTGGTTCGTGGTCCCGATTGTTATAGCGAACGAAGCCATGACTGGGGCGTTCACTATCGGTCTTGGAATATTTGATTTCGCGGTAGTTGTACTTGGATATATTTTGGGTACATTAGTTGATCGCGGAAACAAGCGGACATTTATATTTTTTGGGCTTTTGCTCTTTGCTATTGCTGGAATGTTTACAGGATTTAACTTTAACTGGTTGTTTTTAGTCTTTGGATTCCTTGCAACAACCGGAGAAGAGATTGCAGACCTTTCGCTCTGGTCATGGCTCCACGCACTCGACAAAGATCACGCAAACGATGGACTAATCGCAGGAGTACTTACACTGGCAGAAGATCTCGGATGGGCCATCGGTCCTGTTTTTGCTGGATTTGTTTTTTGGATTGTCGGAGGGACGTGGACAATTGTTCTGGCATCCGTCTTTCTTTTTCTGACATGGATCTTTTGTCTCATTATGATGAAGACTACGTGGCAAGATACATCTGCATCTACACCTGAAAGAGTTCGACACCCGAGGCATAAAGTTTAAAACTTTATAGCACTGGCTTCAAGATCCACAAAATCGGTAAGAGTAGTTTATGATACCACCTCAAACCGTGCTCATCAGGAGTATACAAAATTGATTCTTTTTCCCATGTGTCAAAGATTCTGGTTAAGCATGCAACAGCTCGTTCATCATCAAAGAAGACACCTATTTCGCTATTGATATCAAATGACAAGTTATCTATGTTACCAGAACCAATCATCCCCTCTTTGTTATCGACAAGCATCGCTTTTGCGTGGTTCATGGACTGCGAGATATAAATTTTTGCTCCCAACTTTGAATATTTAGTTGCGTAGTAAGGGTTGATGCGCCTGATTATAATTGAATCAGTCCAGGAAGGAAGCAAGAAAACAACTTCAACACCACGTTTTAAAAGATCATGAATTATTTCGCTAAACCAAGTAGGGGGAACAAGATACGGAGTGGTAAAGACAACTCTAGTTTGTGCAGCTTGGAGTTTAGCGGTTAAATACGAACGAAGTTTAAAATATCGCAAGACAGGTACATGATCAATAATCTGCAACCCAAGTGTTTCTCGATCCGGATGTAATAAAAAATCAAGCAGGAGCGGATTCTCCCCTTTTGTCATTTGGTATGTTCTTGCAAACATCTTTTTGAATTGCATCGTTGGTCCATGTGTAATTCTAACAACTAAATCAAACCAAGCTACTGCTTTTGGTTGTAAATTTACACCACCAACAAAAACAATCGTATCGTCAATTATAATTAACTTGCGGTGAATAAAACTAAACCACTTAATAAAAAATCTAATTTCTACCCCAGCATCTCGAAGTTCTCGACGGTCACGAGAAGAAAGCTTTCGACTGCCCCACGCATCGAGCAATAACACAACATGAACACCAAGTTTTGCTTTTTGACAAAAAAGTGAAATAAAATCATGCGTGTCTTTTATGTCTACCACAATATACATTTCTATGTATATTGATTTTTTTGCTTTCTGGCAGGCATCAAACATAGCATCCCAGGCATCTGTGGTTTTTGCGTATATAGCAAATTGTGGAGAAAGAGTCGACATACCCATATTTATAATACCATATGAAGATAGCAATAAGACAGAATAAAGTATACTATTATAGGGACCATGCCATACGATGATGAGAAAAATATTGCCTTATACTTATCTGGGGACGAAACAGGACTTCATGCGCTTGTTCATACGTATACAAAACCAGTATATGGATATATTCGGCACATGGTGACAACCAAAAGTGATACGGAAGATCTCAGGGAGCGTAAACGCACAGATGGTCCAGATCCGTCCAGAAACAACTAGTCCAACGACAAAGTAATCAGTTTTTATTAAGAAGTGCTTTAACCCGATCTTCAACAGGAGGGTGTGTCATAAAAAGTGATCTCACCTTCCCAAAAGGATTTGCAATAAACATATGAGCCGTTGCTTGATTTACATGAAGCAGCGGTTTATTGTATTGATTAATTTTTTCAAGCGCTCGAGCAAGAGCCTCTGGATGACCAGTAGTTATCGCTCCTGTTGCATCTGCAAGAAATTCTCGTTTGCGTGAGATTGCAAGCTGGATAAGTGTACCCACGAGTGGCGCAACAAGTGCCCCGACGAGACCAAGGACGATACTTCCACCACGATTTTCATCGCTACGAAATTGCGTACGGACAAACATTTGTGCAAGTAATGACAAAAAGCCAACAAGTACAACGACGATCGTATTTACCAAAATATCTTTGTTCTGAATATGTCCGAACTCATGAGCGATAACGCCTTCAAGTTCTTCCGGCGAGAGTACAGAGAGGATACCCGTTGTAGCAGCAATCGCAGCATTGTCTTCATTGCGACCAGTTGCAAATGCATTTGGAGCATCATCTTCAATAACATACACACGTGGCATTTTTGTACCAGTCTTTTGTTGCACAGCACGAACAGCGCTCCAAAGTGTTGGGTATTCACTTTCAGTTGCAAGTTTTGCCCCACTGGTTGCAAGAGCGATTTTATCAGAAAACCAGTATGCAATAATGTTTTGAAGTATCGCAAAGATAACAAAATAATTAAGGTAACGAGCGTCACCAAGGTATCCAGAAAGTAGCCAACCGAGCGCGATAACAGCAATACCAACCAAACCCATAAGGGTCCAAGTGCGTGTAACGTTTTTTGTTTTTTGTTGCATTAAATATTGTGATTCCATAGATATAGTATAGCAAAAAATTTACCAACTACTACTCGATCCTCCACCACCAGAAGATCCTCCACCGAAACCTCCAAATCCACCACCTGAGCCACCCCACGAAGAACCACCAGTTCCCCATAGTCCTCCTCTATTCCAAAAGTCATCTCTACCACCTTTTTTCTCATAACTTTTTGAGACAAACCAATCAAGCAAAAGCCCGAGGCCAATACCACCAACAGCAAATAGTCCCCCGAGGAATAAGGACTTGAGAACAACCCCAGCAATAGCACCAGCGCCACCGCCGATTACGCCACCGAGCCACCAGGATTTAGTAGGTGCCAAAACAGAAATAAGGATTTGTCCTCCCATAAAGATGCCAAGCATGATTAATTCGAGTGGAAAAGACTTTTTTGTTTGTTTTGGTGCTTCATATTCTCCTTTTGTTGCAGCGATGAGTGAATCAACACCTTTCGTGAGACCTGCCCCATATTCTTTATTTTTAAACAATGGAGTGATATCAGCATCTTGAATCTGTTTGGTAAGTAGGTCGGGCATCGCCCCTTCGAGACCATAGCCAACTTCAATGCGCATTTTTCTGTCTTCAATTGCGGCAAGAACTAAAATACCATTGTTGTGTTCTTTGCCACCTATTCCCCATTCACGAAACAACGTATTCGCATACGTATCAATCGGATCACCTGCAAGTGTTGTTACAGTAACTACCACAATCTCATTCGATGTTTCATTTTTAAAATTCTGCAGTTTAGTTTCGAGAGCAGATTTTTCCTCCGGTTTAAGTACATTTGCAAAATCATTTACAAAACCAGTCGGCATCCCTGGTGAAGAATAGGCCAAAACACTCTTTCCAAAAAGAAAGAGTGTGATCATGATGAGAAATATGTTTGAGATAATTCTCATCATACGCAATTAAAACTTAACCGTTGGATTTGCTTTTGCCGCTTCATCTACTTGGAAATACGTCTTCGGAGTGAATCCAAATATTTTTGCAACAATAATACCCGGAAAACGAGCGACCCGAGCATTCCAAGAAGCTACAACATCATTATAATCTTTACGAGCTACTGCAATACGGTTTTCGGTTCCCTCGAGTTGTACCATGAGCCTCTTATATGCTTCTGAAGACTGAAGTTGCGGATAATTCTCTGTGATAACGAGCAATCTACTAAGAGCCGACTCATATTCCCCAGCTGCTTGAACTTTAGCATCTTGCGTAGTTGCACCTGCGTATTTTGAACGAGCATCTGCAATTTTACCAAATACTTCTTGTTCTTGTTTTGCGTTACCTTTCACCGTTTCAACAAGATTCGGCACAAGATCAAATCTACGCTGGAGTTGTGTATCAATTTGTGCCCAACTTGCAGATACTGCCTGATTGCCAGAAGCAAAACCATTATATACACTCACTATCCAAACAATGACAACAGCAATGACTGCTACAATAATAAGTGTCTTTTTATTATTTTGTAAGAAAGAATTTGTTTGATTTTCCATAATATATTGTTATCTTATCTACTATACATAGTAGTATACCATACAAGCAGACAATCTCATATTACTAAAAAACACCTCGTACGAGGTGTTTTTTAGTATCTTTATTTCTTCTTTTTTGATTGCCATTTCTCTAGTGTGACGAGAAGTGGTGACGCGACAAAAATAGATGAATATGTTCCAAAAAACATACCAGTAATAAGCACGAGTGCAAAATCTTTTGTAGTAACTGGACCAAAAAGATACAGTGCAAGGAGTGCAAGAATTACCGTCAGTGATGTACTTATTGAACGTGTAAATGTTTCCTTAATACTTCGGCCCACAATACTTTCAAACGTATCGCCATGATGTTTTTTAATATTCTCTCGAATACGATCAAACACCACAATAGTATCTGAAACAGAAAGTCCAAGCACTGTAAGCAATGCGGTCACAAAGAGTACATCGAGTTCTGTACCCTGAAGTTTCCCAAGGATAGCAAAGAGCCCTGTAGGAATAGCGATATCATGAACCAATGTCGCAATCGCAATAACTCCGTATTTCCATGAAGCAACAGGTTGTGAAACCTTACGAAAAGCAAACGCAATATAGAGTACAATCCAGATGATAACAATAACAATTGCAATAAGCGCTTTACGAGTAAGCTCAGTACCAACAGATGGACCAATAGAGTTGAATGAAACCTCTTCTACTTTAGAACCGTTGAGCGCAAGCGCGGCAACAAGGGCTTCATGTTGTTTTTCATCGATTGCCTGTGTTTTGATACTATAACCTTTATCACCTACAGACTGGACGTGCACTGGAGTGAGTCCTAGTTTCGCCACGGTGTCCTCAACCGTGACTTGTTCAGGACGAGATTCTGGATATGTAATTTCCAATTGTGATCCTCCTTTAAAATCAATACCAATGCGAACACCAAAGACGATCGTAGCGAGAATCGACGCGCCAACGATAAGCATTGAGATTCCAAGAAAAATGTTTTTGTATTTTATGACAAACATATTAAGACAGAATATTATTTTCCACGAGCGGACGACATACCGCTACCAAAGAGAAATCCAGTAAATTTGTTTGTTTTCGGAGTACCAAATGAGTACAAGAAAATCCGAGTAACAACATATGCAGAAAAGAGTGATGCGAGAATACCTATGATAAGGGTAAGTGCAAAACCTTTGATAACAGAAACACCGAGCCAAAAGAGAATAACTGCCGTACCGAGTGTTGTAAAGTTTGAGTCAAAAATAGAAGACCACGCACGATCAAACCCAGCTCGCATAGCGTCAGCAATACCACGGCCGCTGCGAACCTCTTCTTTCATGCGTTCAAAGATAAGGATGTTTGCATCCACCGCAGTGCCAATAGAGATGATAAATCCAGCAATACCTGCAGCAGAAAGCACTACATTAAAGAGTTTGAAGATGCTAAGTACAATCACCGCATACACAATAAGCGACACAGAAGCAATAACACCTGGTAGACGATACCAAAGTATCAAGAACCCGATAATTGCAAGAAGACCAATAAGTCCTGCCATAACACCTGCTTTAACTGCTTGTGTTCCAAGTGATGGACCAATAGTTGTTGTTGAAACAAGTTCAATAGGAACAGGAAGGGCACCAGAGTTCAAGCGACCTACAAGTGTTTTTGCTTCTTGTGCAGTAAATGTTCCAGAGATTTGTGCGCGTCCACCAGTGATTGCCTCGCGAACAACTGGTGTTGAAAGTGGTGAACCATCAAGATAAATAGCGATAGTCTTTCCCACATTTTCTTTTGTTAATTTTTCAAAAAGCGCAGCTCCTTCGTTATTAAATTGAAGTGAAATAACAGGTGCGTGTGTAGATTGATCAAATTCAAGTTGTGCTTTTTCTAGATAACGACCCGTAAGATCAGAAGCAACGTAGTATGGATCATCAAGAGTGATGGTTGCAGTACTACCGTCAACAACAATTGTTTGCGCTGCCTCTTTTGCTTTTTTCACAAGTGCATCTTTTTCTGCACCATCTGGACGTTCAACCTTGAATTCCAAAAGTGGTGTTTGCCCAATAAGTGCCACAGCCTGTTTAACATCTGTTACTCCAGGAAGATCGACAGTAAGACGTTCCTCGCCCTGGTTAGTAAATGACCCATTTTGTGTCTGAATAACTGGTTCGGACACACCAAAGATATTAATGCGTCGTTCTATCACATCACGAAGTGATGCCATAGCGCTCGGCACTTGACTCTTTTCTATTTTTGAAACATCTGCCCGATATACCAAGTGTGTACCACCTGAAAGATCAAGTCCAAGTTTGTATGAGAATTTCTCTACAAATGCTGGGACTTTGATACCGAACCGAGGCGCAAAGTCTTCATGGAGTGCAAAAAACCCAAGTAGGGCGCCACCGATGAGGATAAGTACTGCTGCAAGTCTGATTTTCCACATAACTATTTGTTGTGACTCTTTGTTTCTACACAAAAAGCAGTTTATTACAATAATCCCCTTATTTTAACGATTTTTGGGAAAAAAGCAATGGTATGTCATGGTAGTTAAGATACTTCACTATTGCCAAACAAATGTCGATACAAGAAACGTGTTATAGACACCACAACGGCAATACCGACGATGATAAGTATGATATTTTGTGCAATATGTACATTTTCTACGATCCGAGATAGTTTTAGGTGAAAATACCAACCAAGCAACAGATACAGTGGAACATAGACAGATACCGCGAGCACATCATAGAGTAAAAATGTTTTGAAAGGCATCTTTTTTTGTCCTGCAAGGAAAGGTCCCACGAATCGAAACTGAATCATGAAACGAGAAAAGAAGACAATTTTTTTTAGGTTATTCTCTATCCATGTATCACCACGTTTTTCAAGAAGTTGTGAAAAAAGCTTATTGTAGAAAAAAGTAACAAGACGATTGTGTGAGCGAGATAGTGCAAACATGGCTATATCCCCAATGAGTACCCCAAGTATAACCAGTACAAGAACTACAAAAAAATGTATACTTCCCGTTCCAATAATATACCCAAAAGCCAAAAGGACTACTTCCTCTGGAACAGGAACGACAGCATTTGCAAGTATAGACACAAAAAAAATACCTACGTATGAGAGTGCTGTTAACTGGTTTACAATGATTTCTGTTTCGGACATATATTCAGTATACCTTAATTACATGATTCTCGGTAACATGTCTAAAATAGATAACTAATTTTTGGTCTAAAGCGTCTTGAAAGTTATTATATAAATATTCTCTTCTGTCTCTTTGTAAGCCTTTCTTTATGTCGCTCAAAAAAACATTTCCGCGGAATTGGCAAATTCATTTTTCTATAAAACTGTAGTTCTTGATCTGTTATGCGATAATTACGTCCTGTAGATTCACATGCAAGGATTTCCTCAGTTATGTCATCATGGATACTTCTGATATTATCAGAAGTAGTATCAAGAGAGATAGTTTCTTTTCCTTTTGTCATCTGGATGTCATTAAACCATTGAAGGCCCTGCTCTTCTGCTTCTGTCTTAGATAACGGATAATTATCTTGTGCAATAGTCTCGTTATACCCAAAATGTGAGTATTTTGATGGGAAAAATTCGCCCCATTCGCCTGTTTGTTTCATATGTTCAATTATCTTTGCTTTCAGCACTAAATACTCTTCTTTTGTATATTGTTTGTTTAAAATACAATATTGTTTATGACGGAGACCACTGCAACCAAAAAGATCAGTCGAAGAGAAACAGTGCTCCACGTATGTAACATCATTATTTTTATAAGAAAATATAGAAAACAGAGCTAAGCGATCATTATCAGGTGTTATACCTTCGTAACAAAGTTCATTCTCACCACCAACGAGCATGTCATATCCATCGGTAATATCATTACCATTTTCAAAATATTTAACATTATGACAACGTCGTGCAGTGTAAACATACTTTGCGTTTTTACTGTTTAAAATCCCATCACCGATAGAATCCACACAATTAATCATATATGGTTCCCGTTCTGGAAATGTCTGTTGAAATAACTCGAATTCTTCTTTGGCACGTTTCTGTCCCGAGTACGTATGCAGTTGATAACTTTCAAGAATTTTGAGGTACTCTTCTTTAGAATACTGTTCGTTTTTGAAACAATATGATTTATCACGAATACCAACACACATAAAGCAGTTTTGTAGATTTCTACAGTCTAGACAAAAGTGACTCGAAACAAGCGTCGCTCCATAGTAACAAAATGTACAATCATATGATTGATTTAGAAAAATAGATTCATAAATACGTTCTGACTGGAAAATATCCATAGAGTCTACAACCTCGATCGCTTGTGGCCCGGAAACTCCATACGAGTACATACAGTCTTCATTTTTCCAGGCCATAGAAACCATATAGGAGTTTTTTGCATACGCTTCGTTTTGTGTATACCGACAGTTCACGCTACCAACACCATCATCATTCATAAGCGCAGGAAGTGGTACTACTTTTTGAAGTTCATGAAACTGCTCAAAGAACGGACGAGTAAAATCAAAGTCACGTCCGTAATCCATCGGATCCCATACGTCACTCCACCAATATCGTGTGGCATATACCACCCTATGTTTTTTTGGAGCATAGAGAGAAATGATTGGTTCTCCTGTTGCATCACACGTGCGATTATAAAAAGTAAAGTCGTTACGCCACGTCATTCTGCGAATACGTCTACACTCTGGACAAAGTGTCGGTAATGCAACCTGGATGCGTTCATAAAAAGCAAAATCATCAGACTCTATCACAAAGTCTTTTTTACAATTCTGACACGATCGAGTTTCAGGATCCATATGTTCTTATTGTATCAGAAATAGAGCCAGAAAATAAGAACGAACCCAAGCACGATTCGATACCAGGCGAATATTGTAAAATCATGTTTTGCTACATACTGCAATAGCCATTTCGCTGCAATAAACGCGCTTATAAAAGCGACAAGAGACGCAACTCCCACGAGCACCCATTGGTCACTTGTAAATGAAAATCCATTTTTATAAATATCATACACCGTCGCTGCAAACATTGTCGGGAACGCAAGAAGAAATGCACTCTCAACGATTACCGCACGCTCTATGCCTCGTGCAAGCCCGTATGAGATAATAGCACCAGATCGTGAGACACCAGGAACAACTGCAAGTGATTGCACGATACCGAGCTTCACCCATTCACCTATCGGAAGTGAATCAAGCGTCCACGGTTTCACCATGCGCTTTTTCCCCATTAGAGTAGACTCGAGAAGAAGAAAGAGTAAACCACCAAACACAAGCATTATTGCAACGAGCACTATATTGCCAAGAAAATACTTCTTGATTATTTTATACAAAATAAAACCTATAATTCCGGTCGGAATAAATCCTGAAAGAACTCGTACCCAAAGTTTTGGAGTGACAAATATTCTTTTAGGAAAAACAAAAAGCAATGCAGCGATGGCACCAAGCTGTATCGCAATAGTAAAAGTTTTTAGAAATTCTGTTTGAGGAAGTTTGAGTATTTGACTAGTGATTTCGAGATGTGCAGTAGACGAAATAGGAAGAAATTCTGTTATCCCCTCGACAAGACCTAAGATACTAGCATGTACTATATCCATAATATTTACAATAACGATATATGATAATGAGTAAAAAATAAAAATACAGCATACGCAATTGATCCGCCAAGTATAAACCCAGCAAGAACGTCTGTGGGATAGTGAACACCACCGACAATACGAGAAAGTCCAATACACAGTGCAACACCGATAACGATCTGCCAGCCTGGAAATCTAAAAATAAAAGCAAACATGATCAATGCTCCAGAAAAAGACGCGTGAAGAGACGGGAAAGAGTATCCTGCTTCAGTAAAAAGCGGAACAATCTCATGAGCCTGATACGGCCGCAAGAGACGAAAGACATGCTTCAAGGTCTCACCAACAAACCATGTACTCAACAAGGATATGGTGAGGTATGAAATCATATTCATTTTGTTAATACTTCGATAGATAAGGAATATCGGCACACCCACCATAGTTGCGTAAATAGCTTCATACGAAAAAAATTTAGCAAAAAAGCCTAGCAGTTTATTACTTTGTGCGAATTTTAAGAGTGTCGATACAAGATTAAAGTTCATATATTATCTCATCTGTTCAGATACACGGACAACATTTTCCATAAGAAAATACACTGTAAGTGGACCAACTCCACCTGGCACGGGTGCCAATGCTTCTGGCCTTGCGACAAGAGAAGAAACGAGCACGTCACCGACAATAGCACCATCCATTTCGCTGGTCCCTGCGTCTATAACGATAGCACCTTCACGAATCATATCTCCTTGTATAAGTTCAGGTATACCAGCACCTGAAATAATAATATCATGCAAACGCGTATAGTCACTAAGATTTGGAACATCTTTTGGCACCGATGTAACCATATATCCCTGTGATGTGAGCAGATGTGCAGTTGGCCTACCAACCAGTGGTCCAACACCTACTACTAAAATAGACCTCTCTTTTGAGAGGTACGGCTGTACAAGATGCATAATCGCCTGAACTGTTGGGAAAATGAGCGATGACTTGTCGGCATAGAAATTCTCTGACTGCTCTTTACCAAGACAGTCAACATCTATATTCGCTGGGACAGCATCAAGTACACGAGTGCGATCAATATGTTTCGGTAGTGGTAATTGAACAATTAACCCTGCCATGTTTGGTTCGTGTGAAATTGCTGTTATGGCATCTATCACATCTTCGGTCGTTGCAGTCTCGGGTAGTGCACAGGAACGCGTCTGTATACCAAGTGACTGTGCGTAGCGTTCTTTCATAGCAACATACTGAAGCGATGCCATGTCGTCACCAACAACAACATCACAAAAAACAGGAGCATGTGGTAATGCTTTTATTCGATCGCGGAGCGATTCTTCGAGTGATCCGCGCATGTCTTTTCCTTTAAGCAACGTAGTGTTCATATCCAACAAACTCATTTTTCATATCATCTCGATGTGCAGTACGAGCATATCGATACATTGCCATAATAATACCGAGTGCACTATACTCAACGAGAAGGTGTGACCCACCATAACTCATAAATGGTAGTGGAATACCTGTTACGGGAGCAACACCAATATTCATGCCAACATTAATTAAAATATGTGCGATAAAATAAATCGCAATACCTGCACCAAACAACATCTCAAAATTAGAAGCGCCCACCATCGACATCACCAGAATCCTTCCAATCAACAAAGTAAACAAAAGCAGTAATAATAGAGCACCGATAAATCCCCATTCTTCGGCAAACGCAGCAAAAATAAAGTCAGTCTGATATTCAGGAAGAAACTGTAGACGTGATTGTGTCCCGTACCCTACACCTTTACCAAGTATCTGCCCTGAACCAACCGCAATAGTTGATTGGTACACGTTATAGCTCGCACCACGGATATCATGGAGAGGATTAATAAAGGTGATGAGTCGTTCTTTTTGATATGGCTTAAAAAGAAAAAACCAACCTATCGTAAATGCAACAAGCACTGCCCCACCGATCATGAGGAGGTGTCGTTTTTTAATACCTGCAACCAACGCCATACCGAGCCAGATAATAAAAATAATCATTGCACTACCAAAATCAGGTTGGAGTAAAACTAAAATAAAAGGAATAAATGCATATACTCCAGAAATAAAAATATGCTTCATGTTAGCAATCTCTACATGTCGTCGTGAAAAATATTTTGCAAGAATCAATACAACCACCAATTTCATCAGATCTGCTGGCTGAAAAGAAATACCACCAAACGAAAACCAACTCTGTGCTCCTTTGCTAACGTGTCCAAAAACCAGAAGTATACTGAGCAAAACTGATGCTAAGATAAACAGTCCCACCACAACATCTGTGCGTTTAAAAACTCTAATATCAAAAAATGATATAACCAACATAAAAATAAGCGAAATACCCCACCATGTTAATTGACGAGTAAAGAAACTATTATCACCTCCAAACGAAAACATCGTGATAAGTCCCGCCCCGACGATAGGCAATGTTATGAGCACTAGCCAAGGATCAATATGTCGCACAAAAGAACGGATCATATTACTGCTGTGTCCCTACGGTAAAGGGATTAAATCGGGTAAACACTTCTTGTCGGACCGCCTCACCCACAAACGGTGCTTGCCACGTGAAATAAACTTGTGTTTTTGCATGAGGACGAAGCGTATCAAGATATGTCTTAGAGACTCCGATAGCATTATCTTTGTCATCGAACACAACCACAATAACATCAGTATTTTTCACCGTATACAGATCAGACATATTTTCGATAAGTGCAGTAAAACGAGGTTTTGTATCTGTATCTTGGAGCGCTTGTTCTGTAGGAGAAAGGGTGATACCTGCAAATCTCGGATCGGTGACATACCATGATGGTTTTTCAACAATAGTGAATGTCGCGTACGAAGGCAGACGTGTACCAACCTTGATACCACCTTCGAAGACAACCGTACGCTGGTTCGGAGCTATGAATGTCTTGCCATAACGTTCGGTAATAAACACACGGTCTTTGTCATAGAGTTTGAACTGATACTGAAGTTCTTTTGCCCCAGCGTTGGTATTTTGATTTTCTATATACGCTGCTGCACTCCACACATCAGAGGTTACAGGAAATGTGCGAGCCCACTTCACGACAGGATCACGAACTTCAAAAGGACACAGAACACCACATGCAACACCACAGTCCACCCCAGTCTCGCGACCGTTTTGTTTCCCATCACTACATGTTGGTTCCTTAAAAAGAATCGGATACAAAATAGCAGCGGTAATACCCAAAATAATAAGTAGAATTCCTCCTATAATTGTTACTTGCCGTTTCTGTCCCCAAGTCATATTGTGTAAGTATAGCAGAAAAAATATATTTTGTGGAGAAAAAATGAAAACAAAAAACCACTCCTTTCGGAATGGCTTTTAATAAACAAGTACTTAGTGTTGGCGACAAGCTACTTTCCCCACAATGGAGTATCATCGCCTCAACAGGGCTTAACTTCTCTGTTCGGAATGGGAAGAGGTGTACCCCCTGCGATGAATCACCAACACTAAATACTCATTTAGAATTGTTTATTTTTTATTTTTTGCGCGTGATTTGCAACTTTCCTAATAGGAATCGGGCAATTAGTACTTCTCGGCTCAACACATTGCTGTGCGTACACCTAAAGCCTATCAACGTAATCATCTCTTACGGCCCTCAAACGATATCTTATCTTAAAACTGGCTTCCCTCTTAGATGCTTTCAGAGGTTATCCATTCCCGACATAGCTACCGAGCAGTCCAACTGGCGTTAGAGCTCGTATACCAGAGGTCAGTTCACTCCGGTCCTCTCGTACTAGGAGCGACTTTTCTCAAATATCAACGCCTGC
>CAZQCV010000013.1:0-17473 GCA_964591665.1 uncultured Candidatus Saccharibacteria bacterium | reverse complement strand
CTCCGCTTTTGATACATCCTCTGGGTTGATAATTTTGAGTAGTTGCATTTGCTCCGATGGTAGGGATCGAACCTACGACCAATCGCTTAACAGGCGACCGCTCTACCGCTGAGCTACATCGGAATACGGTTATATATCACAACGATATACAGGGAACAGTATAGCAAATTGTGCTACAATGTAAAGTATCTATGTATATCCGTGTCCATGTGGTAACTCAAGCAAAAAAAGAATTTGTCCGAACAGAAAAATCAGATATTTTGTCTATTTCTGTAAAAGAACCAGCCGAACAGAACAGGGCAAATATTCGTGTGCGGGAACTTGTCGCCGAAAGGTATGGTATACTACCTAAAGAGGTGAGGATTGTATCAGGACACCACCACACATCGAAAATACTCTTCATCCCAGATAGTGTCGATTTATAAGCATAAATATATATAGCTATGATTACACTTAAAACAACCAATATAGAAAAGACAAACGCGATTACTGAGTATGCTGAGAAACGTCTAGAAGGTTTAGAAAAGTTTATTTTATCGAAAAAACCTATTGATCTTTGCGCAGTGGAAATAGGCAAAACTTCACGTCGTCACAAGAAAGGTGAATTCTATCGTGCAGAGGTTCGGCTTGTTGTGGGAGGTAGAACATTTTATGCGTATTCAGAAAAAGAAGATTTGTATAAAGCGATTGACGATGTTCGAGAAGAAATCGTTCGTGAACTCACGTCTAACAAGGGTCGTGCGATGAGTCTGTTTAGGCACGGTGCACGCAAAATAAAAACAATGATAAAGACTATTTTACCGTTCGAACGAGATTGATTTTTTAGCTTGTGCAAAATCAATTTCTTTTCCTCCTTCTGGAGTGACTCGTGTAGGAGTAAAGATGCCATGGACAAACATGGCGTCTTTTATAATTACTCGAACACGTTTGCCATCTCTTATTCCAAAGGTATAAACACCTGGCCAGCCTTCGTACGCACGCCATTTATTCCAATTCTTGAGGTCGTCTTTTCCTAATATGATCTCACCATCTTCTTTGGTAATTTTACTACAATGTGTCGCTTGTGTATGATCTTGTTGTTGTCCGAGTATTTTCCCTTCGAGTATGGTGGGAAGTATCTGGATGAGTTCAGCCACTGCTTCATGGTTTAGGAGATCGAAGAGGTCTTTTTTGCGCATAGTGTCAGGGATCGTCACTTCTCGCGATGCAAGGATATCACCAGCATCGAGTTCATACACCATTTGCTGGATAGCAATACCAGTTTTTTCTTCACCAGCTAGGAGTGTAGCTTCTACGGGTGTCGCACCGCGAAATTTCGGAAGCAAAGAATAGTGTACATTTATCGTGCCACGTTTTGGGTTTGTAATCATGTGTTCTTTTATAATTTTCCCGTAGGCGATTACGATTGATAGGTCAAGATCGAGTCCGTCGAGTTCTCGGTAAAAATCGTCATCGAGTTTTTTTGGTTGTAGGACTTTAATTCCATGTTCTAGTGCCCAGATCTTGGGTGCTGGTGGAGTGATCATCATGCCACGTCCTTGAGGTTTGTCTTCTCCTGTAATGACTACCGTTGGCGTATATCCATGTTTATGAAGTGCCTCTAGAAAGGGAATAGTAAGTGCTGGTGTTCCCCAAAAGGCGATTTTATATGGTTTAGGCGTTGTGATCATAATTTTCAGGGAGGTGTTCTTCTATGTTTCGAGCTTTATCTACAAAAAGTATTCCATCAAGGTGATCGACTTCGTGTTGAAAGATGTGTGCAAGCAATCCACCTCCTCCACGTTCGAAGAGTATGCCGTGCTCATCGTATGCGCGTACCGTAGCGTTCAATGATCTTTTTACTTCTCCATAGAGTGGACGAACAGAGAGACATCCTTCGGAAAGCCACGCGGCCTTCTTGGATAGTTTTGTAATTTCTGGATTAATAAAAACAAGATCAGGAGTTTGTTGCACATCTGAAATACCTTTTCCTCGTTCAAAACTTTCATCAAAGATTCTTCCAGATATAATAAAAATACGTAGTGGAACTCCAATCTGTGGTGCAGCAAGACCAACACCGTCTGACTGTGTTGCAAGCGCTTTCTTCATATCCGCGATGACCCGCTGTATTTTTTTTGAAGTGATATCTTCAACGGGTACTGCAATAGCTGGACTATGGAGTGCAGGATGTCCTTTTTGTACGATTTCTATACTCATAGTGGTAAACTTACTTTAGTTCTTTGATGTATTCAAGCAATTTATCTAATTTGATGGTCTCTTGTGAACGTGTAGCCATATTGCGTACGATTACGGTGTTATCAAGTGCTTCTTTTTGTCCAAATATAAGTGCGTAGGGTACACCAATTTTTTCTGCAATACCGAGCTGTGAGCCTAGACTGTCCTTCGAGAGTGATTGTGCTATTGGTACATGTGCTTTTCGAAGAATTTCAATAATACTCAAACTCTTAAGTTTGGCTTCAAAACCGAGTTGTATAAAATACATCTTAGGTTTTTTTAGTATACGTGGGCAGAGTTTTTTGTACCAAGATGATTCAATAACTCGATCAACACCAATAGCCATACCCATAGCAGGAACGTCTTTTTTGCTTCCTAGTACTCGTCCAAGATAATCATATCGTCCACCTCCTGCAAGTGTTAAAGGCTCGTTTTCGTCATGTGGATTTTCTTCCATAATCTCAAAAACCGTATGGGTATAGTAAGAAAGTCCGCGGACGAGGTTCTTGTCGATCACGTAGGTGATTTCCATGCTATCAAGATATTCGATTACTTCTTTGAAATGTTTTTTTGCTTGAGGAGTAAGGAAACTAATCGCGTCTGGAGCATTTTGGTTAATTTCTTTTGTTTTTGCTTCTTTCGAATCTAAAATACGCATCGGATTTGTTTTGAGTCGTTCACGATCTATAGGTGCAAGTCCAGAAAGATTTTTCTTGTAATAACTTACGAGCTCTCTAAGGTACTGTGTGCGAGACTCTTTGTCTCCAATAGAATTTATATGGACAACAAGGTTTTTCGCACCTGCTTCTTCTAGAATAGTTACTGCAGTTTTTATAACTAATGCGTCAACGATACTTTTGTCACTTCCAAAAACATCAACATCAAACTGGTAGAACTGTCGATATCGTCCACGTTGTGGGTTGTCGTGTCTAAATGAAGGACCATAGTTATAAAGCATTACTGGTTGGGGAAGTGATTGCATACCTTGTTCTATATATGCACGCATAGCACCAGCAGTGTGTTCTGGGCGAAGCGCGAGATGGTCGCCTCCTTTTGTTTTTAAAGAATACATTTCTTTGTCTATGGCATCAGTTCCAACTCCGATGCTTGCGGTAAAGACATCTTCTTGTTCGAGAATCGGTGTTTCGATCGGTGTAAAACCATAATAAATTGCAATCTCCTGAGCTTTCTCAAAGAAACCTTGATAGAGATAATATTGATCACCGACAATATCTCGCATGCCTTTTGGTGCGGTGAATCCTTGATTTTTTGCTTTTTTTTCTGATGCCATAATAATAAAGAAAATTATTAATTAACTGTTTCGTACGCATGGTATATACCAGGGAACGCGCTTATTTCATTGAATGGATAAAGTCGCAAAAATGTTTTGCCTACTATATTTTTCTTTGGTAGTTTGCCCCAGGTACGTGAATCAGAACTATATGGCCGGTTATCTCCCATAACAAAGTACTCATCTGTCCCGAGAACACTGGTAAGGTTATTATTTGTTCTTGCTGAAATATATGGTTCGGTTAGTAAAATACCTTCTGGGTTTTCTTTATTTGTAATAAGTACGTTAGGTCCATCGATCTTAACTGTTTCTCCTGGAAGTCCGATAATGCGTTTTATATAATACGTACTTGGGTCTTGTGGCGGATGAAAGATTATAACATCGCCACGCTTTGGTTCATTGAATCGGTAACTAATTTCATCAACAATAAGATATTCTCGATCGTGAAAAGTCGGTACCATGGATGCACCAGAGACTTTGAAAGGCTGGGCTATAAATGCTCGAATAGGAATAACAATTGCAAGCGCAATCAATAGCATGCGTACTATTTCGATAATATCGTTCGAATCTTTTTTTGCTACTTCGAGATGTGGGTGGTGTGGTAGCGACTCGATTGCTCCTGTAACGTGTTCGTCGTGTGTATGTTCCATGCCATGAGTATACTACACCACGACTATTGACACAAAGACAAATAGTATGGTTGTGTTGTTTTCCGCGAATGAGTACACCTGTGTCTCGTTAGATTATGATTCTCTTGGTGTGGTATACTAGAGCACATGATATATATTATTGGTCTCGGTAATCCTGGTGCTCAGTATCAAAAAACACGACATAATGCTGGAGCACTTGTGCTTGAACATATTCGAGAACGTTTTAATTTCCCAGAATTTCAAATAAAAAAAACCGCACAGGCTTTTGTTTCAGAGGGCTCTATTGTTGGGCATGAAGCACTTCTTGTTTTCCCTCAGACTTTTATGAATCTCTCTGGTGTATCTGTTGCAAAAATCTGCAAGTACATGAAACCAGATGATATGCTCGTGGTTATATACGACGATCTTGATGTTCCTGTCGGTAAACTAAAACTCTCATACGAAAAAAGTGCTGGTGGTCACAATGGTGTTGCGTCGATTATCGAACACTTAGGTTCAAAAGCATTCATCCGTATTCGCATCGGAATTTCTCCAGTTGGTGAAGATGGAAAAGTCATTCGTCCTGTTCCAAATGATACACAACATGATTTTGTACTAACTTCATTTCGGCCAGAAGAAAAAGACGCGATCATGTCACTTGTGCCAAAGGTTCAAGAGATTCTAATTTCATTAATACAAAAGGGAAGAGAAAAGACTATGAGTCTATTGGGTGCAAAATAAAAAACCAGATACCGAAGTATCTGGCGTAAAATAAGGTTATAAGACTAGTATAGTAAGAATGTGGGACAGCCGCTCAGAGCTCACTATATTTTTTATAACCAAAGAAAATGTTCGTAAAACAGTATAGCATATTGAAAATATTTGTCAATAGCAAAAAACTCCATAGAATATGGAGTTTTTTGCTGGAAGTGAGCACATTACGCTTTCTTATCTTCGAGATGCGTGAGTGTCATACGGTGTTCCTTTGGTTCAAAGAGTGTGATTTGGAAATTGTATGTTTTTCCGAGTTCTAGTTTTTCACGGAGTTTTGCTTCACCACCAAAGTTTGAATTGTGGACGAGTCCAGCAACGCCTTCTTTGATTGAAACAAGTGCACCATGTTTGTTGAACTTGATCACCACACCTTTTACGATATCACCTTTTTTGAGTGTACTTTCTACTGCGTTCCAAGGATTTTCTTTAAGCGCTTTGATAGAAAGTGAGATTTTACCGTCTTTGATTTCAATAATTTTTGCTTTTGTAGCATCACCAATCTTAAATCGTGTACGAGGATCATCTACGAGACCCCAGTCGATTTCTGAAATGTGTACGAGACCTTCAAGACCTTCTTCGATTTTCAAGAAGATACCAAAGTCAACGAGTCCTGCAACTGTAGTGTCGAGTTCATCGCCAACGTTGTATTTAGAAACGATTTCTTTCTTTTCTTCTGAAGTTCCGTCTTTTTCTGAGAAGATGAGTTTACCTTCTTTTGAAAGTGCAGAAATAATAGTAACTGCAATCTTTTTCCCAACGAGTTTTCGGAGTTCTTTTAAGATTTTGTCTTTATCAGAATCTTCTACACGAGGGTAGTGTTCTGGCTTGAGCTGTGATGCAGGAAGGAATCCAACAATACCTTGCCATTCGAGTATAAGACCACCTTTGTTTGCGTCTTTAACAGGAATATCAAAGATCGTTTTTGCTTTGATAGCTTTTTCAGCCTCACTCCAGAGGAGTGCTTGTTTTGCTTCCTTAAGAGAAAGTTCAACATAGCCGTCTTCGTTTTCGAGACTGACAATTTTCGCTTTTACTGTATCGCCAATGTTTACCTTTTTCAGGATATCACGTGCGTTGATAAATTCGCGACCGTAAATAATACCTGTTCCAAACGGACGAAGGTCTACATACACGGCTGCTTTTGCGATATCGATAACTGGTCCTTCGATGAGGATATCCATCTGAAGTGGACTTGCACCTTTTTCAAGCATTGCGTGAGCAGCACTTAATGGTTTACTTTCTACTGGTGTTTCTGTTTTTGTAGTCATATAAAATAAAAAATCCGCCTACACTTGCGGACTTAGGCTTTAGTGTCTCGTCTAGGCGACTGCCTGTCTGAGGGTTACTCTAAAGTCCGATTTACTAAAAAACGAGGTGTATACCTCTACCGAAGATACTAGCATAATTTCTTCTATTACGCAATACTTATACTCTATAGTCTATGCAGGAGACCTTTTTTGCAAAGTATACATGTGATATACTTTTGACATCTATGATCATAACTTATCACGGGAAGCAGTTTTTTAAGATTCAACAAGGGGAAACTATTGTTGCATATAATCCAATACATACAGATGCAAAAGTACCTTTCAAGGTATCTCGTTTTGGTGCTGATATTGTCCTCTCATCAATTAACCACGCTGACGCTAATGGTTTTGATACAGCGTCTTTTGGCGATAAAGTTCCCGTTATTATAAATGGTCCTGGTGACTATGAAGTAAAAGAAATTTTTATAAAAGGAAATCTTTCTCGCACCAAAAAAGACGGTAAAGAATACATTAATACTATTTATAGTATGAATCTCGAAGACATTACACTTCTTTTCTTGGGATCCATTGATCATGCGCTCGATGCAAAAGAGCGAGAAGGTTTTGCTTCACCAGATATTCTTGTACTACCTGTGGGGAGTGACACCCTTGACCCAGCATTGGCTTATAAAATAGCTGTTTCATTTGAACCAAGCATTATTATTCCTGTCGGCGATGATGAAAAACTTATGAAGCAATTCGCGAAAGAGGCTGGTACACCAGATGTGAAACCACTCGATAAACTGGTCATTAAAAAGAAAGATCTAAATGGTAAAGTAGGGGAAGTTGTATTTTTAGAGATGTAAGTTTTGGATAACGTATGAAAGAACACGTAAAAAAAGCAATACATCATGCACGAACGCAGCCAGTGCATCGACGCAAACAGATAGCACTCGTGGCAGCACTTCTGGCAACAGTGATCATCGTAATAGTCTGGATAGCAACGTTTCGTTTTGGAAATCCCGATCCAGTCATTGATGAGAAGACTGGTCAGATAATTAGTCCGTTTAGTGTGTTCGGAGATACGTTCAAAAATATTTTTAGTAAAAGTAAAGAAGTCATTAAGACAATAGATAAATAATATCATGGCAAAAAAACAACCAATCAAAGAACAGCCTGAAGAAGCTCTACCACGACAGAATGTTGTTGGTATTGATATCGTAAAAGAGATGAAAGAATCGTACATCAGTTATGCGATGTCTGTTATTGTCGATCGAGCACTCCCTGATGTTCGTGATGGTCTAAAGCCGGTACACCGACGTATTCTGTATGCGATGCATGAGATGGGATTGACTTCAAGCGCAAAGACAAAAAAATCCGCTGCAGTCGTTGGTGATGTTCTTGGTAAGTATCATCCGCACGGTGACGTTGCCGTGTATGACTCTATGGTAGGGATGGCACAAGAGTTCTCGTATCGTTATCCACTTATCATCGGTCAAGGTAACTTTGGCTCTATTGATGGTGATAATGCTGCTGCAATGCGTTATACAGAAGCAAAAATGTCAAAAGTTTCTGCTGAGCTCTTGCATGATCTTGAAAAAGATACGGTGGATTTTCGTCCGAACTATGACGCAACTCGCAAAGAACCGATGGTGCTTCCTGCAGCTGTTCCCAACGTACTTCTAAATGGTACGCTTGGTATTGCGGTTGGTATGGCGACCAATATTCCACCTCACAATATGAGTGAGATTATTGATGCAACATTACATCTTATCGACAATCCAGAAGCAACAACCGAGGATCTGCTCCAGTTCGTGAAAGGACCAGATTTTCCAACAGGTGGGATTATTTATTCAACTCCTGAAATGCGCCAAGCATATGCTACCGGACGAGGTGGTGTTGTTACGCGTGGTGAAGCAGAAATTGTAGAGACAAAAGCTGGAATGGCGCAGATAGTGATTACATCTATTCCGTATCGTGTTGTTAAGCAAAATCTTGTTATGTCTATCGCAGAGTTGGTACAAGAAAAAAAACTTGAAGGAATCAAAGGTCTTCGTGATGAATCAACCAAAGATATTCGTGTTGTAATTGATCTCAAAAATGGCGTTCATCCTCAGAAAGTTTTAAATTTTCTCTATAAACATACACAACTAGAAACAACATTTCACTTTAATCTTGTGGTGCTTGTTGATGGTGTCCCACAGACACTTTCAATGAAATCAATGCTTGCAGAATTTATCAAGCACCGTGAAGTTGTCGTACGTCGTCGTACAGAGTTTGATCTTAAGAAGGCAGAAGATCGAGAGCATATTTTGCTTGGTCTCAAAAAAGCTCTTGATCATATTGATCGAGTGATTACCATCATTCGTGAATCAAAAGATGCAACGCTTGCAAAATTTAATCTCATGAAAGAATTTAAATTCTCTGAACTACAGACCATTGCTATTCTTGAAATGCGACTTCAGAAACTTGCAGGACTTGAACGTAAAGCTGTCGAAACTGAACTCAAAGAAAAACAAGCACTTATTAAAGAACTCAAAGAATTACTTGCAAGTCAGAAAAAGATTCGCGGAGTTATTAGTGCCGAACTTGGTGCAATTAAAGATAAATATGCTGATGAGCGACGAACAAAAGTTATTCGTGGTGGTGTAAAAACTATTTCAGAAGAAGATTTGATTCCAGAGAAAGAGTCCGTTCTTGTGTATTCAGCAGGTGGTTATGTAAAGCGTACCGATCCTGATGAATATCGCAGCCAAAAGCGAGGTGGTGTTGGGGTTATTGATCTTGAGACAAAAGAAGAAGATTTTGTAACTATGTTACTAACCACGAATACACATAGTGATCTTCTCTTCTTTACAAACCTCGGAAAGGCGTACCAGATAAAGATGTATGATATCCCAGAAGGACGTCGTGCAACTAAAGGTAAGTCAATCATGAACTTTCTCTCACTTCAAGAGGGTGAAAAAGTCATGTCTATTCTTCCTGTAACTAAAGATAAAAAAACAAAGGACCAATATCTTATGTTGGTTACCGAACAGGGTACCGCAAAAAAAATGTCGTATGAGCATTTTAAAGATGTTCGTCGAAGCGGTATCATTGCTATTAAATTGGATAAAGATGACACACTTAAAGCAGCATTGCTTGTAGAAAAGAGTGATGAGATCATGCTCGCAACGGCGCAAGGTCAATCAATTCGTTTCAAAGAATCAGATATTCGCGAAATGGGTCGCGCTGCTGGAGGCGTTACGGGTATGAAAATAAGCCCGAAAGATTACCTTGTTGGTGTAGATGTAGTCAAAAAAGAATTTGCAAAGGACGCAACGCTACTTGTCATGAGTGCTAACGGACTTGGGAAAAAGACAAGTCTCAAAGAATACAAAGTACAAAAACGTGGTGGATCTGGTATCAAAACTGCTAAAATAACACCTAAGACTGGAGAGCTTATCGTTGCCAAGATTATCACCACCGAGGAAGAACTCATCGCTATGTCTAAGAAAGGACAAGTGATTAGAACTGCACTATCAGGTGTTCCTTCGCTCGGACGACAGACTCAAGGGGTTTCAATTATGAAACTTCGCGCAGGAGACGGTGTTGCTTCAATCACTTGTATGTAAATGCTTGTTGTTTTATTACAAGCATCATATAATAGAATACATATATGAATTTTTTTGGAGGCCCTGAAAATAGTATAAAACAATCTGGTATCCAAGATGGAACTATGATTGCTGATTTTGGTTGCGGGACTGGTGCGTATACACTTGCGCTTTCAAAACTATTTCGATCAAGTCATATTTTTGCTATCGATGTACAAAAACCGCTACTTGATCATCTTATGAGCGAAGCACATCGTGAACACCTAAATAATATTGAAACTATTTGGGCCGATATAGAAAAACATGGCGGAAGCAAACTCCGTGATCAATCTGTTGATTGGGTTGTACTTTCTAATACACTTTTTCTCTCTGAACATAAGGATATCGTTCTTAAAGAAGCGCATCGAGTACTAAAGCGAAATGGTAAACTTTGCTTTATCGAATGGACTGGTTCATATGGTGGTATGGGCCCACTTCCTGAGCAAGTTATCACACAAGAGCAAGCGGCGGTACTTTTTGAACAAGCTGGGTTTAAAATTGATCATACATTTGAAGCAGGTACACATCATTATGGGCTTATTGGTACAGTAATATAAACATATGAAATCATCACTATTTCAAACAATTTTACTTGTTGTGTGTGGAGTTTTTGTGCTCCTCGCCGTACTTATTTTTTCTGGTGCTATTCCGATCGGTAAAAAAACAGCAGAGGAAAAACCAAAAGGTACCGTTATGGTATGGGGATTGCTCCCAAAAGATAAACTCCAGACACTCATTGATGGTTTTAATCGTTCACATCAAGGGATTACGGTGATCTACAACCAAGTCGACGCTTCTGTTTTTGATCAGACACTCGCAGAGTCTATTGCTACCGGTACTGGACCAGATATTCTTTTTTTACCTCAAGATATGATTTTGAGACAAGCTGCGAAAGCCTATAAGATTCCATATGAATCATTTGCTGAGAGAGATTTTCGTGATACGTATGTTCAAGAGGGTGAACTCCTTCTTGCTCCAGATGGAATTATTGGTATTCCTCTAATTATAGATCCTATGATTTTGTACTATAACCGTAATCTTTTTGAAGCTGCTGGTTTTACTACACCACCAAAAAACTGGGAAGAACTTCTCTCGATGGTTCCTGCACTTACCAAGCGAGTTGCGCCGACAAATGCCATTACTCAAAGTGCGGTAGCGCTTGGAGCATATACAAATGTTGATCATGCGAAAGATATTCTCTCGATGCTTCTTATTCAAGCGGGTAATCCTATTGTAGCGAATGTTGCAGGCAAGTATCTATCTGTTATTGCCAACAATGGGCAACAAAGTCTCAACGAGGTTTCTTCTGGTGTTGCAGTTCTTACATTTTTTACACAATTTGCTGATTCTACACGAGATACCTATACGTGGAACAAATCATTGCCGCGATCAAGTGATGCGTTTATAAATGAAAATGTTGTGTTTTATTTTGGATATGCAAGCGAACTTCCATATATATCGAACCGAAATCCAAATTTGAATTTTGACGTTGCTAAGATGCCTCAAATAAAAGATGCAAAATCACAGATGACTTTTGGGAAAATGACAAGTGTTGTGTTAATGAAAACAAGTAAAAATTTTAATACAGCAAAATATGTACAAGAACTCATGGCGCAAAAAGAGTTTGTTGATGCACTTGTCTCTGCTATTGGATCAGAATACCCAGTAGCTCCTGCACGACGAGACCTTCTTGGTACACCACAGAAAAATCTTCTTGGTCCAGCGCTCTATAACTCTGCACTTATTGCACGAGCCTGGCTTGATCCAAGTGACGTAAAGACTGCTACTGTATTTAAGACTATGGTTGAAGATGTGATACGAGGCGCTGCATCTATCCCTCAAGCGTTAGCTGATGCTAATAATAAACTGACACTTATTCTCCAGTAGTAGGATACGTGGTATACTGTTTTTATGAAACTTCTTAAAAAAAGGTTAGTAGAATCACTTATCGTTATATCGGCTGCTATTTCGCTTTGCATGGGGTTTCTCTCTGTATCTGCAGCTGATCCAACAATACGTTTGACGGTAAGTGCTATACCAGGTAAAGGTGATGTTCGTATTACGGGAGTAGTAAAATCAACACTTGATCAAGCCGTGGCGCTTGATTTGTACTATGGAGAGACGCTTGATGCGATAAATACACCTGCTCCAACCCCGTTTGTTAATACTTTTGTATCAAGTGCAGTATCAGAGCCTGTCGACTATACATTGACAGGACTCAAAGAGGACACTGGGTATTATCTTTTGGTGGTAAACCACTACAATAATAATTTACAATATTTTGGTCCTGTAAAAATACGCACACTCAAGTCTGATATAGGGTACAATGGTTCACAAGTTTTGACTGTTAACTTATCAGCCTCATATCCAAAACCTGACGAGATCCGTGTTAGTGGTACCGTAACGTCCCCAACTAAACAAAATGTTACATTTCAGGCTTATTACGGTACTGATCAATCAAACGTTACTACTCCAGGAGGTAATCCGGTCAGTGCGTCACTTGAACCAGGGACAACAATTCCTATTGATATAAGTTTTACCGCAAAAGCGGTTTCATCTGGTTATTTTGTAAAAGTTACTGGTGTAAGAACCGATCAATCCACAACTAGTGGGTCGCAGACTCCTGTTGTTTATTTTGGACCAGTAAAAGTAAGTACTCCTATAAAAGAAGATATAAAACTAGATACCGCATTTACATACGGAACAAAATACCAACCAAATGATAAATTTACAGTAACAACTTCTCAAGATACAACTTCAAAGGAGGGCGGCAATGTCATGATCCAAGGGAAAGTTACCGTGAATGCTGCCGTGTCTCCGCATCTTAAACTTGCCTGGGGTGAAGAATCTGGAAAACTAAAAAATATAACCGATATGGTCTTTAACCGACCACTTAACACTGGAGAAAGTGCAGATTTCACTTATGAAATTGCGGGACTTACTCCTGGTAAGACTTACTACTATGCTATTGTTGATAGTGCGACACCAGATCGCGCATATACTTCTGAAGTTACTGTTACACCACCAGCGTATGCACAGGATCCTACAGCTCCGGCAGCAAGTGCACCAAGCGGTGATCCTGGAATTGTACAAAGCATTAAAGATCAATTTAGTGGTAAATACGGACTCATACCTTGTGATGGTAGTCAGGAAGATCCTTGCACATTTCCAAAACTTGTACAACTTGCAAATACTTTAATGAAATTTCTCATTGCACTTGCACTTCCTATCTTTGCGGTACTTTTTGCATATGCAGGATTTATGTATCTGAAAGCTGGAGCAGTGGGTGATAGTGAAGCACATAGTAAAGCGTTAAAGATCGCTTGGCACGCATTTGCAGGACTCGTTATTGTACTTGTAGCATGGCTGTTTGTCTCATCGCTTTTGTCGTGGCTTCTTGCGGATAGTTTCAAGTCAACGGGGGCTGGGGGATCTATTATTAATCTTATGGGCCAATAATGGTATAGTTTATATATGAATAAATTTTTTAAGAGACTTTTCTTTATTGGCATAATAACATCAGTATTTTTGTTTTTGGGCAATAATATTGTCTTTGCAATTATTGATACTACCGTGAAGCTCGAAGCCGCTGTCACTAGGTCAGGTGATACTGTTCAAGTAAAAGGTACCGCTGTTTCAACAATTGATCAATATGTTAATTTACAAGTAGTCTTTGGAGATTCACAAACTTCTTTCCAGAACCAAGCCGATACCTTGGTAAATAATTTTGTAAAAGCAAATGGGACTGAAAATTTTGATCTAGCTATTGTCAGATTGGATCCAGTAAAGCCTTATTTTTGGAAAATCGTTAATGGTAGTAATGGTAATATTGTCTATAAAACAGGTAGTATTCCAGGTACTGGTGCTCCTGCTGGGAATAATTCTACGGGTACGATAACCGTAAACAACTCCACAGTAACTTCTAGCGGTACAAATTTAAAAGTATCTGGAAATATTGTCTCCACATCAAACAGATCAGCAACACTTCGAGTTAAATATGGTAGAAGTGCAAATACTATGACAACAGTTGCTTCTGGTAATTTCTTTAGTGGTCCACTTGTTGCAAATCAATCAAAATCTGTGACAGATTTTCTGATCTCCAATGGTATCCAAGCTGGAACAACATATTATGTTCAGATTTACGATGCAAATGATTCCAGTAAAGTATTTACTGGACCACTTGTCGTAAGCACTGCGGCAAGTACTAATACTGGCAGCGATCCACAAGGAGGCCAAGGTGGAACTCCTCAAGGTGGGGTAGGCGGTACTCCACAAGGAGGCCAAGGTGGAACTCCTCAAGGTGGGGTAGGCGGTACTCCACAAGGAGGAGGCGATACTACACTTGAAAACCCACTTCAGGTTAACTCTCTCTGGGATTTCATCGAAGCTGTACTTGGTTGGGTTGTAAAAATTGGCGCAGTGGTTGTTGGTGTCTTCTTTGTTATCTCTGGGTTTAAATTTGTCGCAGCACAAGGTAATGAAGAAAAATTGTCAGAAGCAAAGAGAGGCTTCGTCTACACTGTTATTGGGGCTGTGTTGCTGCTCGGAGCATGGACACTTGCAACTATTATTTCTTCAACAGTTGCTGAAATAGCACGATAAGGTATGAATAAAAAAATCATCATAAGTTTAATACTCCCTATTTTATTACTTGGCGTATCATCGTTTGTCTCTGCGCAGACAGCACCGCCAGCGTTTAACCCTGTAACAACCCCTGCAGGTGTAACACCACAGTTTCAGCAGCAGCAAGGGCTTACTCCTGGACTGTATGTCGGTGACGAAGCGCATTCGTATGAAGAACTTCAAAACAAAGCCGCAAAAGGTAACGCATCGAAAGGAGCTTGTACGGTTCAGTTCAAAACATTTAGTAATATTGTAGGATTCTTTATTTGCGTCATTCGCTTCTACCTTATTCCTATGGCGATGATTTTTGGTTTTGTTGTTTATGTTTATGGTAACGCTAGCTATATTCTTAATGCTTCAAATGCCGAAGAAATGGCAAGTCAGCGTAAGTTTATTATGTGGTCACTCTTTGCTATGTTTTTGATGATGTTTGTCTATGGAGTAGCACAACTTCTCGCTAGTATTTTTGGCTTTGGGTTCTCCTTGCCACAATTTTTTACTAACTAGTGATATTGGTTATGGCCACTAGACGGGCTTTGTGTATTTGGTATAATGGTATTATTACTAGTTATAAATAAGTAAAAAGATTTTATGAAAAAACTCGGTCTTTCAATGCTTGCTTTCTTTGCTCCTGTAGTTGTGTTTGCGCAATACACACAAGCAGAAGCACAAGCACAAGTATTCAACATTCTTGACTTCGTTAAGCGAATACTTAACTGGTTGATTGTGGCGTCTATCGTTGTTGCGCTTCTCTACTTCATTTGGTCAGTGATGCAATACGTACGTTCAGGTGGTGGTGAAGAACAAGCAGAAGCTCGTTCAAAGATCATCATGAGTATTATTGCTCTCTTTGTGATCGTGGGCGTATGGGGTCTTATAGCACTTCTCGGTGGTGTGCTCGGTGTTGGCCAAGGTGGTTCAGCTCCAGTACCATGTGTGATCGATGCTGATCCTGCAACACCAGGTTGTCAATAATTCTTTTGCTCTCCTATGTTTTCTTTTGAACTTATTCCTACAGCACATGCAGCAACCGTTGGTAGTATCGTTGCTAATATAAATCGTTTGATTATAAATCCGATGATTATATTACTCTTTGTGCTTGCGGGACTGATGTTTGTCTGGGGTTTAGTTGAATTTCTCATTGCATCTCAGCAAGGTGAAGTTTCTGAAACAGGGAAGCAACACATGATCTGGGGGACTATCGGTATTGTTATCATGGTATCAGTGTTCGGAATCATGAACCTGATCATTGGGACATTTGGTCTCACAGGTCCTGGGGGAAAACCAATAGAAATCCCTAAGCAGCAAAAGTAATACAATATAAAACACCCGAGGAATCGGGTGTTTTTGTTTATGTGATTATATAAATAGAGAAAGAAAAAAGGAGAAAACGAATGTTTCCTCCTTTGTATTTTTGTGTTTACTATTTTATAGCAGCACCTTTTGTGAAGTCTCCAGCACTTCCTATAAAGTTATAGCTGGATCCTTTTCCCATTACCGCTAAAGCCATCTGAGCGGCTTCAAAAGCAGACATTCCTGAACTCATAAACTTCTGTTTGAGCTCCATGAACTCTTGTTGTTCGCGTTTGAGTACCTGTGCTTCGTACCCTTCAATCGCGATTTTTTCTTGTGCTTTCATACTTTCTTCGGACTGTACAATCAGCATAGTACAAGATACAATTTCAACACCAAACTGTTCCGCGATTTCGTGTAACTGGGTATTACCTGCACGAATTTTATCTCGTAAGGTTTTGTTGGCGTCAATACATGCATCTTTATCATTTGTCCTAATTAATTCCTGGAGTTCTCCAGTGCCAGCACTCTTGAAATTGCTTGCCATAATGGCATCATTTATCTTCATAAATGCTAATGCGTCTCTGATTCTCCAGTTAACTATTCCAGTACCTGTCATTAGAATGCTGTCGTTAGACGCTGTCTTTTTTGACATTGCTTTGACTGGTCCAATAATCGTTTCCTGGATTTGCACATCTGTTTTGTGTTCAGGATTTACAAAGAAAAGCCAATCGATGAATGGTAACCACCATATTCCTGCACCTAGTGTTACCACTGGAACTTCTCGTAGTGTTACGATCATTTTCTCTGTCTTTTTTACAGAGATTTGTATTGACTCAAACCATGCAAACTGAATACCGCATGAAGCACCAAATATCCACCAGGTAAAAAAGAACGGGTGAATGAACAGGCCAAGTAGTATCGGTATGAGTACGCCTGCGGTCATGTGTACCGCTAGCCCTAGAAGGTAATTGTTACTTCTTGAACCAAACAATGGTTCTAAAATTAACATGTATTTTTTAGAGCCTTCTAAGAACTCTGTTTCAATGTTGTCGTGTCCGTGATCCATTTTTATTATTTTTTAAAGGTTACCTCAACTGTCCCATCAGTCGAAATTTGGAATTCATTTTCTTCAGGAGTTGGGATATCTCCTAAAGTTCTCCACCCGCTCCACTCATATGAGCGACCTGTGGAGGTGGATATCAATCTTATTTTTTTTGAGGTATACACGTAGTGTGTTTCACCTCCGTGATTGTAAGTATCACCATCTTGCATAACCACTGTTACAGAAGATCTGTCTTTCAACAAATCTGCCACATCTAGTGATTGTTTGCCGTAGGTGATGCTTTGATCGCTACCTGCGTTTGTAGATGTTCCAATAGATTTTGTTGACTTGCAACCTTTTACTGTACTTATCATACCTGCAACTAAAAATAAAATTGTTATCCAGATGCCTATACTGACACCTAAAGATTTCTTTTTTGGATGATGCGCTGCATCTCCTGCTGTGTTTGCTGACATAACTACTATTTTTCTCTTATTATACACCATTTAACACAAAAAGTCAAGTCATAGAGCCCTTGAAAAATAAAGGGGATTTGGGTATACTAAGGGGACTTTTGATGAGAAATCACTCAAAATCCGCCCATAGCTCAGCTGGTAGAGCACTCGACTCTTAATCGATTGGTCGTAGGTTCGAATCCTACTGGGCGGACAGTTATATAAAAAATAAGAAAATACTCTCAATTAGAGAGTATTTTCTATATAGTG
>CAZQCV010000012.1:1429-20082 GCA_964591665.1 uncultured Candidatus Saccharibacteria bacterium | reverse complement strand
AGTTAACCATCATAAAAGATAACCTGGTACCTGAGGTGAGTGTGGAGGTGAAAGACCTGCCTACGATAGAGTTGCTTGCTTTTGACACAGGTCTCGATGATCAAGGAAAACCTATAAGTGCAAAAATTTCATCTGCTGGATCGCTACCGAGCGGAGTGGCGAAAGATCTTGCAAAACAACTTATCGCCACAGGGAAGTTTGATGCTGATGCAAGATACAAAAAACAAGTTACTGATATAGCTGCGGGAACTGGTGGCTGTAATATTGATACAAATGTTTTATCAGCTTTGCTGTATATCACAAAAGACTTAGGTAAAAAAATATTGGTAAGTTCTATAAACAGAAAATGTACTGGAGTAATCACAGCGTCGGGCTCTGGGAGTTATCATTACGCAAATGGCGGTGGTCATGCATTTGATATCGCAGCAGTCAACGGAAAAGGATTAACAGGAAGAGATCCTGAATCTGTAGAAATTATAAGGGCTTTGGCACCAAAACTACCAGGAGGTAGCGGTTTTGGACAGTCTACATGTGGTCCTGCGGTAAATTTACCAGCAGGAATAAAAACGTTTAAAGACACCTGCAACCATTTACATGTCCAAATTACATATCAGTAGTTTAAAGGTCTCCGTAAATCTGTGACTCTCTTATAAAAAGGAGGTATTTGAGGTATACTAAACATATGAGAAAGTACTTACTGTTCCCAGCTATAACAATCATCTTGTTTTTTTCTTTTGCAACTTCCTTGAGAGTTTTTGCACAAGCACAGGTGGTTAATAATAACCCCAAAGCACCTGCCGCAGTAACATGCCCAGAAGGATCGTATTGTCTTCTCGAACCCCTCCCAGGGATAGGGTCTAGTGTTGATCCAAATACAGGATTTGGAGACTATGCAAATAAACTCATACGGCTCATCATAGGTGCAGCAGGAGCACTTGCGGTGGTGATGATAGTAATTGGTGGTATACAGTATATGTCGACAGATGCTGTTGGAGAGAAATCGAGTGGAAAGGAGACTATGCAGAATGCGTTGATAGGGTTGGGGTTAGCTTTGGTGTCATATCTCTTGTTGTATACCATCAATCCGCAATTAACCGTGATTAAAGATAACCTGGTGCCAGAAGTGAGTGTGGAGGTGAAAGACATACCTGAGATAGTTTTTGAGACAGGAAATATATTTAAGGTTTCAACGGGCTCGGTAACCCCTTGGGACGGAAAGCTAAACGTAGACAGTTTAGGTAACGTTACCACCTATGATGCTATTTTTAAACAAGCCGCAAATAAATATAGTGTCGAATGTACTCGGCTCAAAGCTCATGCATATGTAGAATCAAGTATGAAACCAACTGGCAACAGTGGTAAAGCGCGAGGATTGATGCAGGTAACAGCAGATACAGCAAACGGACTTGGGTATCCAAACTATGCTGATATGGATATTCCAGAAAAAAATATAGATGCTGGAGCAAAGTATATTGCTGGTCTTAAACTCTATGCTTGTCCCAAAAATGCTCCTAAAACATGTACAACAGCAAAATATGAATACATAGCTGCAGCATATAATGGTGGACCAGGAAATAATAGTAGTGCAACGGACTGTCCAAAATCAGAAAATAAAACAAAATGGCAATGTGAAATAAATAGAGGTGGATTGCAAGAGACATATGACTATACAAGAAAGATAGAAGCAACCTACCAAAAACTTGTTGCAAATAAGTGGGGCTGTAATTAAATAATATTTTTGGTATACTACAATAAGATATGCTTAAACGTATTCTCATTATACTCCTTGTAGTGGTTGTCCTCATCCTTCTCGGATTGGGTATATATGGGGTATGGCAAAATATTTCAGCGAAGAAACAAGCCGGTGAATCCATTACGCTACGAGATTACTTTCCTTTTGGAAAGGGTGGGTCGTTACTTCCACAGCTTGGTGGTCTAATAGGAGGAAACACTGAAGACACTCCTTCTGAAAATAATGGACCCCTCGAACAAGAGAATCTTCCTCGACTTCGCAAAATAACAGACAACCCTGTAGCAGGATTTACGACCCTTACAAAAGAAGTTCCTGTGGATCCAGATGCAGTACCAGAACCAATCATAAAACGGGTAACACCTACCACCACGCTGACACTTGATTTAAAACTCAATATGAAAGGTGCTGAAGTAAAAGAACTTCAAAAAATACTCAACATGTGTAAAGAAACACAAATTGCACAAAAAGGTGCAGGATCTCCAGGAAACGAAACCGAATTATTTACAAAAGCAGTTCAAAACGCACTCATATATTTTCAGAATAGATTCAAAGACAAAATACTAGAACCACAGGGTCTGCAAAAAGGAACGGGTGTTTTAGATGCAAAAACACGTGAAGTTATTAATCAACCGTTTGATTGTGAACCAGAAAAAGTCTCTATTGGATCGACAATACAGAGGGCAGTAGTACGTTATGTTGAACGTTCAAATGGAAATATTTATGATGCATTTGCTGATACACTCGATGCACGACGCATAAGCAACACAACAATCCCTCGTATAGAAGAAGCACTTTTTGTAGATAGTGGCACACAAGTACTTCTTCGATATCTTCGCGATGATAATAGAACCATAGAAACATTTTTGGGTAAACTCCCAGAACAGCAATTGTTTGGTGATTCTCTACCAGAATTAACGGGCTCATTTTTAAGTCAAAATATTTACGATGTTGTTGTTTCACCAGATACAAAACAACTCTTTTTCACTACACCATTCACAAACGATGTCTTTGGTTTTATCCAAGATGTGATAACAAATAGACGAATACAGGTATTTTCATCACCGCTTCGAGGATGGTTACCAAGCTGGAATAAGGATGGTATATTTGTCACCACAAAAGCTACAGGATTTGGAACAAGTACACTATTTAAACTGGATACCACAAAAGATACCAAAACACCTGAAAAAGTAATTGGTAATGTCTATGGAATGGCGACACTTCTGAGTCCTGATGGCCAAAAAGTACTCTATAGTCGAACTAATAGCGAGGGAGTAGGGTTGATCTTATATGATAGAAAAACAAAAAAATATACCGACCTAAAACTGAAAACGCTTGTAGAAAAATGTGTTTGGAATAATAGTTCCACGCTAATATATTGTGGAGTTCCTGAAAGTTGGGACAGTGGAACATATCCGGATATATGGTATCAAGGTGCTACCACCTTTAGAGACAGTTTATGGAGAATTGATCCGAGTGGTTTATTTGGAAATACAGAGATTGAAAATATATCTCAGACCGCAGGAGAAGATATTGATCTGATTAAACCAGCGCTGGATAAAGAAGAAAAATACCTTTATTTTATAAACAAAAAAACACTCTCATTCTGGCAGTTCAACATAACCGGTATCTAATATAAAAAACGAGCATGCTCGTTTTTTATATTTCTGGAGAAACGTATTTTACAATCATATGTCTTGCTTTACCTTCACCAATTGATTCTGTTTTTATGTCTTTTGCTTGTGATAGGAACTCGTGCATAATCCTTCTTTCAAAAGCCGGCATAGGGTCAACATCAATAGCAGATTTGAAATACCTCGCTCGCTCCGCCATCATATGTGCTGTTGTTCTAATACCTTCAATCTTTTTTCGAGTTTGGTTGTTAATATCAACTAATACCATGTTTTTTGCAAAAAAATCTTCACCAAGTTCTTTCTCAAGAATCCTTCGAACTAAATAATTTATAGCAGCCAACGTATCAGCATTTTTACCGGAAACAAGATGGTTAAACGCACTACCCAAAGAACACCACCAGATCGACAATTCTTCATCATGCACGAGTTCAACTGAGTCTTCTGACAAACCAGAGAGTTTCATAATTTCTTGTATTACAGTTTTGATACGATCTTGGTTCATATATTGAAATATTATTTTAATATACGTTTGATAATAAATTCTTGGAAAATCGTTACGATGTTACTCGTTATCCAGTACAGTGCAATAATCCCAGAGAACTTGAGAGCAATAATCGTTACAAAAACAGGCAAAATATATTTCATTGTTCTCATTTGAAATTGCATAAAATCAGGCTGACCATCTGTATTAGTAGATTGAACTTGTTGCATTGATGGAGAGAAGTACATTTGTACAAACTGAGTAATACCTGCAACAAACGCAAGAATAACACTTGGGCTCTTTATATCTGTTATACCCAAAAAAACGGTTGATATATCAATGGATGTTTTCCCGATAAATGCAATAACTACATAATAAAGTCCAAAAAGAATAGGTAATTGAATAAATATAGGGAGACATCCAGCAAACGGATTGATATTATGCTTTTTGTATAGAGCAAATGTTTCTCGAGCTTGTGCTTCTTTGTCATCAGCAAAATTCTTTTTTATAGCATCCATTTCTGGCTGGATCTTTTTCATTTCAATCTGACTTTTGAGTGATTTGTAGGTTAAAGGGAACAATAGTATCTTTACAATGAGCGTAAGAAATACCACTGCTAAACCTAGATCGTGGCTTGGCATAAAAGAAACCAACCAACCGAGTAGTTGGGATATTGGGTTAAAAACAACAGTGTTCCAGAGTGTGTGAAGCATATGGCGCTATTGTAGCGCAAAAAACCTAAAAAACCAAGTTTCAGACGTGGTCTATCTGCGGGCTTGAAAAAGGGTGGCATTTTCGTATTCTATTGCATCCTTTTAAAAAACCTACAAAAAAACCATATTTTTCAATAGATTGAAGCGTATATTCTGAACAAGACGGATAAAAGACACATCGATTACCTAGATAAAACGATATATTTTTTTGATAAAAACGTATAAGATATATACTTATGTTTTTAAGCATGTTTTTGTATCGTTTTCATAACACGTTCTAATTCTTGATGGATTTGTGGTGTCTCTAGCATCGTTCCATTTTTATTTACAAAAATAACACACCAAACTGATTTTACTTGCTCATTAATAAAATTCTCTAAAGTTATATAATATTTTCTTTTCACTGAATTTCGCAAAACAGCTGTTTTTGCAATTTTTTTAGATACAACAACAGAAAATTTAGTTGCCACACCACCAACAGGGAACAGAACGTGAACAACAAAAAAAGGTGTAAAAAACACCTTTTTTTTGTACACATCTTGAAATTCTTTCTTTGTAAGACGATGTGATTTTGAAAGCATAGGGTTTAAACGGTGAGTTTAGCGCGTCCTTTTCGGCGGCGGCGCAAAAGAACTCTTTTACCATCTTTTGTTCGAGATCGTACAAGAAAACCGTGTGTCTTTGCTCGTTTTCGCTTCTTTGGTTGATATGTTATAGACATAAGGAAGAGTATACCACTTTTTGGCTAAAAAGCAATATATAGAGACTTGTGCTTTTTATTTTACGGATTCACAGTATCCACAGACAATTCACATAGTTTTAAAGGTTTGGGTTTGGGTTTATATACCAAAGACACTATAATACACAACATGAATCAAAACGATCTTATAATCCTCTGGGAAAGATGTCTTATTGAAATAGAAAAAGAGGTCTCACGACCCAACTTTACCACATGGTTTAAGAATACATATATTGTACGAGAAGAAACAGGAACTATTTTTGTTGGCGTACCTAACGAGTTTGTAAAAGACTGGCTACAAAATAAATATCATAAAATGATATTAAAAGCGTTAGTTGGTTTTAACGACAGTATTCGCAGCGTAGAGTTTATCATTGCTAAACCACAAGATAAACCAAAGATGCTCGATGAAAAACCCAAAGAAATAAAAGATACAATCATACGAGAGCTCCCACTAGAACAAAATATTAACAAGGACGATAACTTAAACCCGAGATATACTTTTGATAGTTTTATTATTGGTACGTTCAACGAGCTAGCATATACGGCTAGCACAGCAGTTGTGGCACGTCCTGGACAAACATATAATCCACTCTTTATCTATGGTAATAGTGGTTTAGGTAAAACACACCTTATTCAGTCAACCGGTAACGCTTTAAAACAAAAATATCCAGATAAACGGGTTTTTTATATAACATTGGAGAGGTTTGCAACTGATTTTCAAATGGCACTACAACAAGGTAAAGCAAATTTATTTAAAGAAAAATATAGAAGATATGACACTCTTATTATAGATGATATCCAGTTCATTGGTAAAATGGAAAAAACACAAGAAGAGTTGTTCCACACATTTAACACATTCTACGAATCGGGGAAGCAAATTATTTTTTCTTCAGATAAACACCCAAACTTTATACCTGGTTTGGAAGATAGACTTCGTACAAGATTCTCTCAAGGGATGATTGTAGACATCATAGAACCTGATTACGAGTCTAGGCTCGCAATTATAAAATCAAAGGCTAAAAACACACCATATCCTCTCACAGACGATGTTATTGAATATATTGCAGATGTTATACAGGGTAACATTCGAGAACTAGAGGGAAATATAAAAACAATACTCCTCCAGGCTGATCTAAAGAAAAAACCATTAACACTTACAGATATAAAACAAATACTAAAAAACAGTCTAAAACCAAAGAAAACACTTGGGATAGGGGAGATTGTAAAAATAATAGCAAATTTCTACAACGTAGATGAACAGACAATTTATGAAAAGACAAGAAGAAAAGAAATTGTGTATGCGCGACAAGTTATTATGTATATCCTTAGAGAAGATTTTAATATATCATACCCACTTATTGGTCAAAAACTAGGAGGTAAAGATCATACGACAGTTATGCATTCATATGAAAAAATAAAACAAGATCTACAGACAAACAGTGGACTCAGAGACGAACTAGAACAGTTAAAATACTTGTTAAAATGATGTGGAAAAGATGTATTAAATAAAATTGATTTTGTGGATAAAAAAATATTATTTCAAATAATGTAGAAATATACAAAAGTAATACACAAATACCGTTGCTAAAAAAGTTTTATTATGTAAGTATAAAAAAGTTTTATCCACAATTCACACCCTTAGTAGTAATAATAAATTATATATATGAATATATCTTGTAAAACAGAGGATTTAAAAAAAATATTTTCAATTGCTGAAAAGTGCACTAGTAAAAATACAAATCTAGATATTTTACAATATATAAAAATGTATTCTGATAAAAATAAATTGTATATACAAGCTACAGATCTCAGTAGTGGAATTTCACTATCAATAGACTGTACTACACAGGGTGATGTGGAGGTTGTTTTTGATGCAAAACCAATTGCTCAATTTTTAGGATTTATATCTGACGATACAATAACTATATCTAAACAAGATACATTACTTGTCTTTACCTCAGGTAAACAAAAGATATCTATAAAAACATTCAACCTAGAAGAATATCCTAATATCCCTAAACTAAATGGAAGTTATCAAACCGTATCCTCTGAGATATTTCTTCAAGGACTAGAAAGTGTTTATTATGCAGTTTCTAATTCTGATATAAAGCCAGAACTAAACACTGTATATATAAACACAAGATCGGGAACTACTTATTTTGTAGCAACAGATACTTTTAGGTTGGCGGAGAAAAAAATACAGATCCCTCACTTTGAGCTAGAAAACCCTATATGTATTCCTCAAAAAAGTGTTGATCAAATTATAACACTTTTGTCTACATATAGCGGAACGGTTTCGTTGTGTTTATCTGAATCACAAATAAGCATTACTCATCCTTTGTATTATTTTACTACACGACTCGTACAAGGTTCATATCCTCAATATGAACAAATAATTCCCAAAACAGAAGAAACTAACGTTATTGTTCTTCTGTCTGATATTCAAAAGACAATAAAATCAGCTTCGATTTTTTCTGATGCTATTAATCAAATAATTCTAACTTTTGATAAAGACACCATTACTGTGTTTTCAGAAAACATAACTACCGGATCTCAAACAACAACCGTGGATTCAAAAACAACAGGTCCAGCGCTTACATTAAAGTGTAATGCAAAATATCTTCTCGATGTTTTTTCCCACATCAAATCAGATACAGTCTCTTTTTCTTGCAATGGTCCTTCAAAAGCATTTGTAATAAAACCAGTAGGAGATACTTCATTTCTCTATCTTGTAATGCCTATGAGTAAATAAATGGAAAATGCACACCTACAAAACTTTCTTTCAGATAAAATTAAGAAAATTTTTCAAAAACAAGAAAAATTTGAAAAGATTGTACGTATTTTTGAAAACGAACTAGGTGTCAATGTATCCAAGAGTAATATTGAGATAAAACATTCTTCTATTGTACTTAAAAAAATGTCATCATTACAAAAAACATTTTTAAAACAAAACCATAAAAGAATATTATCTCTTATTCAGCAAGAGATACCCACTATTCAATCTGTTAAATTTTACTAATTTGAGAAATTAATAGGAACTACTACTTCTTTTGTGTTGTTTGATTGATCGTACCCGATAACTGATAGAGTACTATTTGTCCTTAATAAAGAAGACTGTGATGCGTTAAATGTGTATTGAGTACCAATACTTTGTGTTCCAACATATACTCCGTTTAGTAAGATGTCCCACTTTTTTAAAGGAGTTTGTGTTTGTATCTCTACTGTGATTGGTTGGTTTGAGTCAAAGATTTGATTTGTCTGTGGTTTTGTTATTGAGAATACAATAGGTGTTGTGTTTTGTGTTGGCTGTTGTGTTTGGTTTGTGTTGTTGTCACCAACAAGAGGTGATTGATATGCGCCTCCTTGACCTACCCACCATGAACGAACAGCAGCCTCCCAATTTCTAAATTGGGGATCGTTGTATGGATTTGATGGTTTTGGTCCTCTTGGGTTTTCTTTATCGACCCAATACAAGATATCGTGGACATTGGTTATAATTGATTCAACTTTGTTTTCTGGTGGTGTTGTGTCTGATGCTGGTTGACCTGTTGTTTTATCTATAATATAAGATTCTCCTCCATGAAAGTTGCCACGCAAAATCGGTTTTATAGAGAGAAGATCTTCTTCTGCTGCTTTGTTGAAATATTCTGCTGGGTATCTATCAAATTGTTTTCTAAAGAACTCGTTCCAAATAGGTGCAGCAATTATAGAAGATGTTTGTGATGCCATAGGTGTGTTGTCGTTGTTTCCTGCCCATGCACCCACAACAAGTGATGGTGTGTACCCTATAATCCACGCATCTCGAAAGTTTGAGGTAGTACCTGTTTTCGCAGCAACCTGTCTCTCTGGAAAATAAAGTTTGTTGTTTGTGCCAAAAACCCATGCTCTATTACTGTTATCTGAAAGTATATCTGATATCCAATCAGCGGTTCTCGGAGAAATAACTTGTGTACCTTCACTATCTTTGTATTCTTCTAGAACTTGTCCTTGATTGTCTTCTATTTTAAGTATCCCTGTATATGGTTTATGAATACCCTCTGTTGCAAACGTTCCAAAAGCAGATGTCATTTCAAGTAACTTTACTTCTCCACCACCAAGCACCAACGAAAGGCCATATCTATCTGGATCTGTGAGTGTAGTAATACCCATCTCTCTTGCAAGAGTGATAGCATTGTTAACACCCACTAAATAGAGCATCTTCACCGCAGGTACGTTTATAGATCCACCAAGAGCTTTTTTTATCATAAGCGGTCCACTAAAGGTTCCACTATAGTTTGAAGGCATATAACAGGTTGACTGAGGTGTACCACCCAAGGTTGCTCCAGAAGCACTACAGCCAGTATTAAACTCTGTTGGAAGATCAAAGAGTATAGTATCTGGTCTATATCCTTTTTCAAAACCAAGCGCATATACAATAGGTTTAAAAGCAGAACCTGGTTGTCTGTTTGCTGTTGCAATATTGTATGCACCATCAATATTTTTGTCGAAATAGTCACGAGATCCTACCATAGTAAGAATTTGTCCGGTTTTTGGATCCAATGCGACCAAACCAGCGTTTGATGCTTTATATTTCTTTTCATTTTCAAGGGCAAGACGTTTTGTTATTTCTTCACCTTCTTGTTGCATGTCATAGTTGAGGGTGGTAATCACCTTGAGACCGCCTTGTTCTACGGTATCTTTGCCATAGGTGTTTTCAAGATATTCTTTTATAAAAAATACAAAGTGAGGAGCTTTAATCCCACGCGTTTCTGCTTTTTTCCATGTTACTACTTCTGCACGAGCTTGGTTGAACTCATCAGAAGTTATGAGTTTGAGTTCATTCATTCTACGCAACACAAGGTTTTTTCTTTCATCCAATTTGTCTCTATGGTTACCGAAAGGTGAGTAATATGTAGGTGCTTGTGGAATAGCCGCAAGGTATGCAGCCTCGGCCAAGGTTAAGTCAGAGGCTTTTTTACCAAAATATGACTGTGAAGCTTCTTCAACACCGTAAATATTTCCTCCATAAGGAGCATCGTTCAAATAGATTTCAAGAATCTTTTCTTTACTCATCTGTCGTTCGATTTTGAGAGCAATAATCCACTCTTTTATTTTTCGTGTAACTGTTTTTTCTTTTGTAAGAAGGGTGTTCTTTACAATTTGTTGTGTGAGTGTTGATCCACCTTGTGAGAAATCTCCTTGTACAAGGTTTGCGAAAACAGCGCGGATTATTGAAGTAATACGGATACCTTTGTGGTTATAAAATTCTGAATCCTCAATCGCGATGGTTGCTTTTTGAATATAAGGATTCATTTCAGTGAGAGATACCTCGGTTCGTTTTATATCTTGGTGTAGATCGTAAAGTAAAACTTTTCCTGTGCGATCATAAATCTTGGTTGAACGGAGAATAGATCTGTTTTCAAATGATGAAAAATCGGGAATTTTGACGGTAGTAAGCCATATAAATATTCCACCTGCGATAAATAGCCCGATACCTACTACAATAAGTGAGATATTGAGAAAGAATTTTTTACTATGATGTTTCTTTTGCATATTGAACCTAGTATATCATTTTGACCAATAAACATAAAGACAAAAAGAGTCTTTTGTGCTATAGTGTCGTTATATGGCATCTATAGACATAGACGAACCAAAAATACAAACATTACTTAATCGTGGTGTAGAAAATATATATCCTTCAAAAGCTTTTTTGGAATCACAACTCAAAAGTGGTAAACAACTGCGCATTTACTTTGGTATCGATCCTACGGGACCTAATATTCATCTGGGTCATGCTATACCACTTCGAAAGATGCGCCAGTTTCAAGACCTTGGTCACAAGATAGTACTTCTTATTGGTAGTTTCACTGCTATGATTGGCGATCCAGACAAGGCGTCTGTCCGTAACCAACTCACAAAAGAAGAAGTTGTTGCAAATATGCAAAACTATCTCGCGCAAGCGTCAAAAATTATTGATACAAAAGATCTCAACGTTTTTGAGATTAGGTACAATGATGAGTGGTTGGTAAAAATGAACTTTGAAGATGTACTCAATCTCGCGTCTAAAATGACCGTGCAACAGATGGTTGAACGAGATCTTTTTCATAAAAGAATCTCTGAAGGAAAACCTGTTTATCTCCACGAATTTATGTATCCACTTATGCAAGGATATGATAGCGTCGCACTTGATGTTGATGGAGAAGTCGGTGGAAACGATCAAACATTCAATATGCTCACGGGTCGTACCCTTATGAAGGAACTAAAAGGTAAAGAAAAATTTGTTCTTACTACAAAACTTTTAGTCGATCCTACCGGAAAAAAGATGGGAAAATCAGAAGGAAATATGCTCACCCTTTCTGATACACCAGAAGATATGTTTGGAAAAATTATGAGTTGGAATGATGGTATGATTGTTTCTGGATTTGAACTTTGTACAAACATGATACAACCTGATATAGATGCCATTGCTCAAAAGCTTAATGATCCATCATACAATCCTAAAGAAGCAAAACAGTTATTGGCACATACGGTAGTTTCCGAGTATTTTGATAAAGCAACCGCCGATAGAGCTCTTGAATCATTCAATGCTACTTTTCAAAAAGGAGAAATTCCTGAACAAGTTCCCGAGATTACAGGACCGATCTCACTTCTCGAAGCTCTTAAACAATCACAACTTGTTGATTCTAACAGTGAGGCGAGACGTCTTGTTGACTCAGGTGCGGTGACAAATATGACAACAGATCAAAAAGTTGCTGATATAAACACCCTCGTAGATACTACAACCGTCTTTCGAATAGGTAAACATCGTTTTGTAAAAATTGTAGTTTAAAAATTAAAAGCGCTCTTGGGAGCGCTTTTAATTAATAATTTCCGTCTTTATATTCATCAGAAAGAAATTCTGCATCTAGGTCGTCTTCTTCTTCGTAAAGTGCTTCTAGCGATTCTGCTCCGCCGAGGAGATCATCATCAACAACAGCATCATCGTCAAAAGCTTCATCAAGGTCAAGTTCTGCCTCTCGAGCTTCTTCGTCTATTTCATCATCACGAACTTCATCATTATCACGATAACTCATATATGGTGTTTATACTAAAATTAGTATCTCTTTGATCTATATAGTAATACTCACTTTGTACCAGAAAAGAAAAAAGCAATCAATGGCTCAAAACACCATTCTGTGGATAACTATAGTTTGTTATATGCGACAGCGGTAACCGCTATGCCGATCGCATCAAGTTCGTCATCTGATGTTATGCTTTCAGGGATTTTTATGATTTTGGGTATCATAAACATGACTTGTTTTTTGTCTGATTTACCATAGCCGGTAATAGCTGTTTTGACTTGAAGTGGGGTATATTCGCAGATAGTCATGTTTCGCTTGGCACACTCGTATACTACTACGCCTCGAGCCTCTGCAACATGCATACCTGTTTTTTTATTAGTAGAGAGGAATAACGTCTCAATTGAGAGCATTTCTGGTTTGTATGTTTCTAAAACATTTTCAATTTCTGCACCAATTTGTGCAAGGCGAATGCTAAAAGTATCTTCTTTTTTTGTTTTAAAACAATGCGAATAAAGAAGTTCTTCTTTACTACCTTTTTCTTTTTTTATAACTGCGATACCAAGACGTTCAAATCCAGGATCGATACCAAGCACGATCATGCTGCGTTGGTGAAGACAGTCTGTACTTCATCACAGTCTTCGAGTTCTTCGAGTAATACTTCAAGTTTTGTCTCATCTTCACCAGCAACGGGTGTGGTCATGTTTGGTGTCCATTGAATACCGTGTTCGTCTATGGTCTTTGTAAAATTCCACGATACAGAACCAATAGCTCCAAGTGCAGCGTTGTGTTTCGAAAGAATATATTTTATCTCTTGTGCGGCTTTATTTCGGTTATCGGTGAGCGCTTCGATGATAATGCCAACACCTGCAGGTCCATATGCTTCGTATGAAATATTCTCTAGTTGATCTTTTGATTCTGTTGCTTTCTTTATTGCACGATCGATGTTGTCGTTTGGCATATCAACGTCACGAGCTTTTTGGATAGCACTTTTGAGTCCTGGTGCCTCGCGGTTGCCAGCGGACTTTTTAGCTTCCATGATGATAAGTTTTACTACTTTGGTGAACATCTTACTTTTCTTTGCATCACTGGCTGCTTTTTTGTATTCAGTTTTTGCCCATTTGCTGTGACTCATATATATACCTTACCGCGTTTAGTAAAGTCATTCAAGGAAAGAGTAGATAGTCCATGTCTTGACATTGTTTTTAAAAAGAGTTTATATATAAGTAAGATATTAAAATTCTCATATATAAAAGATACACCAGCTGACGGACTTTAGTCAGCATTCTCAGGGTTTTTATGTTTCAAGAGGTCAGATTTCTATCTGACCTAAATTTCTCAAAAATTAAATCAATATATAATACCACTTGTTGCAATAACAGTAGTATGTTTAGTTCAGGGAAGGGATCAGATTTCTATCTGATCCAAATTTATTTTAGTTCTTTTCAAGAAAAAGACACTCACTTTGCTCTTTGCAAATGATACGAGTTGTCTTAATTCGACAATAATCCTTTTCAAACAGGTCGCTGTAAGTCTCCTTACTCGACCTGCTTTTTTATTTCAAACCCAAGATGTTCGTGAGCTTTTGGTGTTGCAGTTCGTCCACGTGGTGTACGTTCGAGTAGTCCGCGTTGGATGAGGTATGGTTCTATGACGTCTTCGATGGTTGCTTCTTCTTCGTTGGTTGCTGCAGCGAGTGTCGTGAGCCCGACTGGACCACCATCGAATTTTTCTATAAGTGTTGTGAGCAATCCTCGATCGCTTTCTGAGAGTCCGAGTTCATCGATACCAAGCAAGGTAAGTGCGAGAAATACTGTCTTTTTATCAAGTGAACGTTTTTCTACTTGTGCATAGTCGCGAACACGTTTTAAGAAGTAGTTTGCAGTTCGTGGGGTAAACCGTGAGCGCTTTGCGATCTCATCAAGCGCTTCATCGTCTATATCTACACCGAGTATTTTTGCTGAACGTTTTACTATTTGTTGAACTTGTTCTTCACTATAAAGTTCAAGACGAAAACTACCACCAGAGAATCGTGAACGAAGTGGGGCAGAGAGTAGGGCGACACGTGTTGTAGCCGCGATAAGTGTAAATGGCGGCAGCTCGAGTTGAATAGTTCTTGCTGATGGACCTTTCCCTATGATGATATCAAGCACACCTGACTCCATAGCAGGGTAGAGTACTTCCTCAACCATTTTGTTGAGTCGGTGAATCTCATCTATAAAGAGAATATCTCCTGGTGCGAGATTTGTTAGGATAGATGCAAGGTCTCCAACCTTTTCAATTGCAGGTCCTGAGGTTGTTTTCATCTGTCTACCTGTCTGTTTTGCGATCAAATGGGCGAGGGTTGTCTTGCCAAGTCCAGGTGGACCATAGAAAAGTATATGTTCTGCCGGGTGGTTGCGTTCAGCTGCTGCTTGAAGGAGTATTCGTACGTTTGCTTTGATTGTGTCCTGACCAATATACTCTTCCCAGTTATCTGGACGGAGCATTTTGTCTAGATGGCGATCCTGGATATATTCACTTTTGTCTTTATTTTCCATAGGTTTTTATGATTTTTGACAGTTATGTATGTTGGGTTGTAATATAAGACTATTGACAAAAAATTTATAATATGCTAGGATGTACGTAGATATGGGTTATACACATGCTATGCACAGAGTATATCACATATCGCTAGGACAAGCACTTGTTGCATATATGATACGTGCTATAGTTACCTAGGTTCATTAAGAAGGCATAGATCTCTAAGTAATCAGCCGCTTTCGGTTTGATGGTATTGTGACAGGACATTCTGGTTTCGACTGGGGTTATCCTCGACTGGTATGTTGCTTCCCTGGTCAAGCTTGGGAAGGATTATTTAGAGATTTATGCTTTTTTGTTTGCCTGAAAAGGGAAATTGACAGAAACAAATAAATGTGCTAAGATATGTGAAAATGTACATTTTATGAAAAAAAGAACCCTTGGACATGTCGTGGTAGATCTACGAACTGTCAAAAAACAAATTGAGGAAAAAGAGCAGAGAATCCTCAACGCAACTAATGAAATCCTAAAACGCAATCCACGTATTGGTGCTGGAATGTTAAACATGAACCTAGAACAGTCTTTCGGTTTAGAATTTTTCATTGAGTATGACAACCTTTATGTAGAAAAAGCAGAATTAGAAAAAGAATTTCAACACAGAGAGTTGGAAGAAAAAGAAGGTGCGCTTGTTGCAACTTCGTAAACAAAAATTGTTAACTATCTAAGTTTAAACAGGACCATTGAGTGTCCTGTTTTTTTTATTCAACATACAAATCAACTACACTTGAAACCTCTTCTACAGAAGTTAAACCTTTTAGTATTTTGATCACACCATCTTCGCGCATGTCGAAGATTCCTTGTGGCAATGCCGCGCGTATGATGTCTCGTTCACTTGGTACTTCAGGAATTATTTTTTCTATTGCTTCATCTGTCTCGATTGCCTCGAACAATCCCACACGTCCTTTGTAGCCGGTCATGTTACAGACTTCACAGCCAACTGCTTCCCAAAGGGTGATGGGCATATCAGGAGAGAGGTCATATTTCTTTAGATCCTTACCGTTTTGTGCAGCATATAATAAAATATTTTTGATTAGTGCCACCTGACGCTCTTCTGGATTTTCTACTTGTTTTTTACATTCGTTACAGAGTTTACGACAAAGACGTTGTGCAAGAGAAAGTTTTAGTGATGAAACGAGAATTTTTGGATTCACACCAAGATCAATAAGACGAGGAATAACACCTGCAGCAGAGTTTGTGTGCAGTGTTGAAAACACCAAGTGTCCTGTGTTGGACGCTTCAATCGCTGTTTCGGCAGTTTCACCGTCACGGATTTCACCCACCATGATTACATCAGGGTCCTGACGAAGTGCTGCACGAAGCCCCGCTGCAAAGTTATATCCTTTTTCGTGGTCGACTTGTGTTTGTGTGACTCCTTCGAGGTGGTATTCAACAGGATCTTCGATTGTCATGATTTTGATTTCAGGACTATATATTTTTGCTAGAAAGGCATATAGCGTAGTGGTTTTACCAGATCCTGTTGGTCCCGTAATAAGTATAAGACCGTTTGGTTTGTTGATATACCGCATCATGATGTCATACAGGCGATCATCAATACCCATTTTCTCTAGATCAACACGGATAGACTTCGGATTCAAAATACGCATTACGATACCTTCACCATATGCTCCTGGTACCACTGACACACGCATAGAGATTTCATCTTCTCCAATAAAAATAGAAAATCGTCCATCTTGTGCGATTGCTTGTGCGGTAAGTTTCATGCTCGACATGAGCTTGAGTCGAGAGTTGAGTAATTTATGAATATCGTAGTTTATATGCAGTACATCCTGGAGTACGCCATCAAGACGAAGTCGTAGACGCACGAAGTCTTCTTCTGGTTCAAAGTGCACATCAGACACACCGAGTGATATCGCACCAGCGAGAATAATTTCGAGAAGGCGAGATACTTTGTGTTGCGTTTTTTCTTCGAGCAGATCGGTACACATCTTCTCAATGTCTTTGAGTACGTGAATGTTCTTACCAAGCTCAACAATCATTTCTCCTGAGACATCCATTCCGCCTGCGCGTGACCCGACAGCCATAGATATTTCTTTATAACGTTCCCAGACTTTTTCAAGACTTGCCTTGGATCCCATATAGAAATGCGGAATGAGTCCATGCTCTGTTAAGGTTTTACCAAGTTCTTCTATTTCTGGACGTTCAGGTGTTCTGATAACAATGTGAATATTCTTTCCGAGTACTTTAAACGGTCCGACTTCCCATGCTCGGGCGTCTTCTTGGCGAACGTATTTGAGAGCGTCGTTTTCGACGATTTGACCGCTCAGGTTGATATACGGCATGCCGTATTTTTGTTCAGCAAGTATCTGAACAACATCTTCTTCTTCAACTTTTTTAAAGTCATCGAGCCTGCGATTGTTTGCGTCATCATCGAATTGGATCATATGGGCTAAGTATAACAGTAATAAAGGTAGCTTTCCAGTTTTTGGTCCATAAAATAGGGGATTTTGAGGTCGAAACAGGAGACTTAGCCCACCTCTGAAGGTTGTTTGACAAGGTATTGACTTTTGTAGTGTAATATGCTATACTGTACCCAAGAGTGATCTTTGACAAAGGATTGGTTTAGTTAACCAAAACCGCCCTCAAAATGGTTGTTTTGCCTAACTAAATCAATTTTATACATGAAAAAATTATTTTTCGCAGGTTTGGTTCTTGTAATGAACTTATCTGCAAACGCAAGCAATTTAAAAGAAGGCAAAAGCACTGACTTTAACTCAATGAAAAAAGAAGGTGTTGAAATGACACCTGAAGAATTTATTGAAAAAATGAAAGCAGAAGACATGAGCTGGTCTCGTGGTGGTATAACCTACGAAGAATATCTGCAAACTATTGCAGACTGGAATAATTTAACTGGGGTGTGGAAATTGGCAGGTTTTAACGGACCACTAACTGTACCTCAGGTGAAGTATATGATAGTTAACTCAAAACCTGCACTTCTCACAGTACCGGTTGGTGCTATGAGAGTTATGGGTTCTGACCCGAAAGGTGGTGTAGGTTATTTTCTTAACCAATATGAGATGGACGTTAAGTTCTTAACGTTCAAGTCTAATAATGGGTTTAGAATACCTCTCGTTAAGTGGACTTGTTATAACGCTGTTGGTGGTTATGCAGTTTCTCCTGAAGTAGTTACTGTTACAAAAACGGTAACCAAAGAAGAGGTACATGTTCGTGATAGTATTGTTATAAGAGAAGTACCGATTGAAAAAGTAATCTTGAAAGAAGTTACTGTAGTAAACCGTGTTGAAGAAAGAATAGGCGGTTGTGTTGATTGTTATAGACAACCAGTTTATTGTTCAGGTTACAATCAGCCAGTTGCTACTGGATTTGGTTTTAACTTGAGTTTGAACTTCACAAAGGTTCAACAACAACAAGCTGCACCTATAATTGTTCAACAACCACCTGTTAATATTACTGTTATTAACAACAATACCAACAACAATAATAACCAACAACAGCAACAGCAAACCACTCCGGTTGTGTTGCCTGGTGAAGTTATTACACCACAACCTGGTGGACAACCAGTTGACGGAAACCCAGTGGTGATAAACCCTGGAGGAACTCCTGTAGATCCAAACCCTGTGGTGATAAACCCAGGCGGAACGCCAGTTGATCCAAATGGAACAATCATTAATCCAAATGGAACTCCTGTAGATCCGAATGGTACAGCTACTAACCCTGACGGCACACCCGTTGACCCT
>CAZQCV010000012.1:0-1329 GCA_964591665.1 uncultured Candidatus Saccharibacteria bacterium | reverse complement strand
ATGAATAACTCTGGAGCAAGAATGAACACAGGTCCACGACCTGGTTCCGGAAAATTTAAATAACGGTACAGATATCCCGTAAGATATCGACAAATATACATAGGCTTCATTTTGAGATGAAGCCTATTTTTTTATTTTCTTTATGGAAATACGCATATATAGTAGGTTTTTGTAATTTTTCTGACAACATAACATCTCAGTAATTGCATATGGAAAGGGTATTGACTTTTTGTCAACAATATGCTATCATACGCAAATACCTATTACTAGGTATGATTATACGTTTATATATTTATCATTTTATGAAATACATCAAAACACTACTTCTTGGTGCATTTGCGTTCATGTTTCTTATTGGAGGAGCACAAAGCGCAGCAGCATCATGGAATACAATGGGTACAGGATGTACTACACTCCAAGACTGTGCTCTTGTCCGTGTAAAAAACCTTACTCAAAACTCAGGACAAGCGTCTACGTATGTAAACGCAAACCCAGGAGATACCGTAATGGTGATTCTTTATTACCACAACACTGGGTCAAACGCTGAATCAGGACGGTTTACACTTAGTCCTATGAATACAAACTCAGGAACATCACATACATTTTCTGGTACATTTACTGCACCATCTGCGAACTTGAGTGGCTCTGCAACTGTAAATACATCACAAGCAGTAACACTTACCTATATCCCTGGTAGTGTTGCATACTATCGATACAATCAGGGCTCATCAACTACACCGTTTCCAGGTGGGCAGTCAGGTGCTGAGCTTTTCTCAGGAGGTGTAACTATTGATTCTATTCCTGGAATGAATACATGTCCTATTTCAAATCAAATGTGTCAGCAGGGGACAGTAATTGCACAGTTCCGTGTAAGTCAAGCAACACAACAAACATACGCATGTAATGATGGACAAGATAACGACGGTGACGGTAAGATAGACTCACTTGATCCGGGTTGTTACGTGAACGGTATCTATGTACCAACACTTACAAGTGAATACAACTATATACAAACACAACAACAGTGTCAGATTACGTCTTTCTATCCAAGTCAAACAAATGTAACGAGTGGAAGTACTTTTTATCTCTACTGGCAGACCAACGGTTACTGTACAAATCTTACTGTTGACGGGTACACATATCCTGTAAATGGTAGTGGAACTTTTGGTCCACTCTACAGTGGTCGTAGCTATGTTGCATCAGCATATGGTTCAAATGGTAGTGATAGTAAGAGTACCTATGTGGGTGTCAACACTATCTACTATAACAACACCTACGCCTGCTCCGACAACATCGACAACGACAACGACGGTCGTATCGACATGAACG
>CAZQCV010000011.1:0-20697 GCA_964591665.1 uncultured Candidatus Saccharibacteria bacterium | reverse complement strand
GGACTGTGCCTTCAAATGTTTATTCCATCACTGTTGAGTGTTGGGGTGGCGGCGGCGGCGGCGGGCCAGGGGATGGAAAAGGACCTGTTTGGAATATAACGTATTATGATGGCGGTGTAGGTGCGCAAGGTATTATTATTATTACTTATACTACACCAAGTACACCATCTAATATCACTCCAATAACCGTAACCGGAAGTACTACGCTTTGTGCTGGTCAAACAACTACATTAACACCTAATTTACCAACCGGTGGAACTATCTCGATGGTTGGTACAGACAGGGTACATAAATTTACTTCGTCTGCTACCAGTTGTGATGGATTTTCAACGCCATATTCAATTACTGGTGCACGCATACTTATAGTAGGCGGCGGTGGTGGTGGCGGTCAAAATGGCGGCGGCGGTGGCTCTCCAGCAGGTTCAGATACACAGATTCAATATAATAACGCAGGTGCGTTTGGTGCTGATGCAGGATTCACACGAGATATAGCAACAGGTAATACGAATATTAGTGCTACATACTCTGGAAACTTATTTAAACAACAAATTAACTCAAATATAGAAAGTCTTGGATATGAAGGTTCTGCAATGACATTTTCTGATGGTTCTGGTAATACTGGATTTAGAGGTTTATATATAAACACAGGAAAGGGTGATTATGTTATTTTGGATAATCTTACACTATCAGATGGTACAGCAGTATCAAATGAAATTAATTCTGGGTCAGGTGGTTCGATTACTACATATACATACAATGGTACTTCATTTTTATCGGGTACATCTGTAATAGCATCGGATGCTATCAACATATATAACGATGTAGGTGCAGGAAACGAACTTGGTTTCTTTGTAGAATCTGGAACACTATTGCTAGGAAACAGAAATGGTGGTAATGGTACTAAAATAACCATTGATGATGTAAACGAACAAATCACAATAGGTACTCTTAATGGTTCCGATGCTCTGACTATTCTCAAAAATGGTCAAACAGGAGTCGGTATCGATAATTTTGAAACTAATACTAATGGGAATATCTTTCAAGTCGGTGATGGGGGAACTAACATCATCGGGTATGTAGATAGTGGGACAGGTGCATGGGTAGCAGTTTCTGATGCTCGACAAAAGCATAATATAACAGATATTGGTTATGGGCTCGATATCCTTAATAAACTTCATCCTGTGTCATTTGATTATAACCGAAACAATGAACATACAATAGGATTTCTTGCTCAAGAAGTTAAAGATATCATCCCTGAAGCTGTTTTTGGTACAGAAGAGAAAGGCTATGGTATGTCATATGCAACGCTTACACCTGTTGTCGTGAAGGCAATACAAGAGATGGATATAAAAATAACTGATATTAACGATCTCACCAAAGAAAATACCTGGCGTGATGCATTGATTGCATGGTTTGAAAGTACGACCAACGGTATTCGATCACTTGTCGTCCATGATAAGATTTGCGTAGATGATCAATGTCTCACTAAGGACGATATTAAAGTGTTACTTGAAATAAAAAATGCGAACGTCGGTACTTCTCAGAATAATTCACAACCTGTAAATAATCCACCATCAAATTCTGATCCAGTAACCTGTACAGCTCCTCAGGTGTTAAATGAGACTGGGGATGCGTGTATTGATCCAGTATCAGAAACTCCATCAGTAAGTGCTCCTGTGATCTCAGAACCAGCCCAATAGTCTATTCTTCTATTTTGAGTATTACAATCTCAGGAGTACTCCCTACACGCATTGCTGGCTGAGCTGTTCCTCGTCCACTACTGGTTACAGAGACAGTGTTGTTTGTTTTAGACATGCCATATCCGTGTTTGCCATATATCTTTTTTACGATAAGATTTCCTGGGAATATCTGACCTTTATGTGTATGACCAGAGAGTGTAAGTGTTACATCGTGATCGATCAAAGCCTGTACGTTTTTAGGATCATGAAGTACGACAATAGACGGAACATCTTTTTCTAATTTTAATGATTCAAGAAGTGCTTTTGTCGCCTCTTTCTTCTCTTTTCTATACGCGATACCAACAAGTTGTAATCCATCAACAATTGCTTTTTCGTCGTTAAGAACAATCATTTTTGATCGAAGTATGTTTTCTACTTTGTGAAAGACTCTAGAATATTCATCATGGTTTCCTGGTACGAAATATACGCCTTGTGGTGCGGTAAGTTCGTCAAGTTCATCAAGCCATTCAATAGGGAACTTAGGTCCATCGATTAAATCTCCAGCAATGATGACCATATTAGGATTTTGGGCTTTTATTTCACTAATTACTTTTTTTAAGAATCCTCTTCCGTTTACTTGTCCGATGTGTGTATCCGAGATAAGTGCGATACGTCTACCTGCCCAGTGTGGTGGGAAGAGTTTTTTTTCAAGAGTGTATGTTCGGACTCTGCCAATTCTTGCATGTACGGTTCCGAGAAGCGCAACCATAAGCGCAATGCCGTATAATGCGAGGGAAATACTGTTTACTGAAGTGTCATTGAGCCCTAGTTTTGTCCCGGTGCTATAGAGTATGCCGACAAAAATACTTGCAATGGTTATATATGCCAGAGCACCTAACCACCAAATGGTTACTCTGTAAATAAATGCATTTATCGTACTGTAATGATTCCAACTTAATGTAAAACTTCCAATAGCGATCAGTGGTACCCATATGAACCAAAGTAAAAGCCCGTGCGCAATATCTGGCTGATTAGAGAGGATTGTAAGTTTGATAAGTAACCAAGAAAGAACTGAACCGAGTTCTATGATAAGTATAAATAGTGTTAGAAATATTCCCATATGGTGTGTAGTATTGCATATTTCTTTTAATACGTAAAACAGGTACTATAGAGAGAGTGAAACAAGAACGAGCGAGAAAACTTAATAGTCTCGAATATCGTACAGGACCTGTCGTATATTGGATGAACAGGGAAATGCGTCTTCATGATAACTGGGCGTATATATATGCCCAAGAAAAAGCGCGCGAGCACAACACATATGTAATAGTTGTGTATAATCTCGTTACGAATTTTCTGGGTGGCGGTTTTCGACAACTTCAATTTAAAACAGAAGGATTGAGTAGTGTTTCAAAAACAGCAGAGAAATATAATATACCGTTTTATCTTGTTTCAGATATAAATGGTAAAGATACACCAAAGTTGTTACTTGATTTTTTAGAACAAGTCGACGCTGGAATGTTGGTTACAGATTTCTCACCGCTTCGTATTTCACGTGGCTGGGTTGAAATACTACGTAAAAAGGTTTCGATACCTATGTACGGCGTTGATGCACACAACATTGTTCCATGTTGGTTGGCAAGCACAAAACAAGAATTCGGTGCATATACATTTCGTCCCAAAATACACAAACTATTGCCAATCTTTTTAGAGGATTTTCCATCTATTACTAAACAGAAGATAACTACAAAATTACCAAAACTATCAAAGACAATTATAGATGCATATAATCTGGACTGGGTAACATTTATTGAAACGCTTCCATACGATCCAGATGTTGCTCCCGTCACATGGATTGTTGGTGGTGAGTCAAATGCTAAAAAAGCGCTCAATCGTTTTTTAAAGAATACACTGTCACAGTATGGGGCATACCGAAATGATCCGAATGAAGATGCACAAAGTGATTTGTCGCCATATATACACTACGGACAGATTGCGCCTGCGCGCATTGCTCTTGAGGTCATATCATTTGTCGGTTTTCCTGTAACACAAATCTTAGACAGTCACAAGAACAACGCGGGTAATAGTGACAGCTCAACACTTCTTCAGAGCGTTTCTGCTTACCTTGAAGAGCTTATTGTTCGACGTGAACTTTCTGACAATTTTTGTTTTTATAATAAGAAATATGATTCAGTTGAAGGCTTTCCAGAATGGGCTCAAAAAACACATATGAAACATAAACACGATACTCGTGAGTATATATACACACGAGTACAATTTGAGAAAGCAAAAACCCATGATGCTCTTTGGAATGCAGCTCAAATGGAAATGGTTTTGCGAGGTAAAATGCATGGTTATATGCGTATGTACTGGGCAAAGAAAATATTTGAATGGACAGCTACTGCAGAAGATGCAATGAAAATTGCTATATATTTAAATGATAAATATCAACTTGATGGACGAGATCCGAATGGGTATACGGGTATTGCGTGGAGTATTGGTGGTGTTCATGATCGTGCGTGGTTTGAGCGACCGGTATTTGGACAGATTAGGTACATGAATGCAAATGGTTGTAAAAGTAAATTTGATGTAATTGCCTATATCAAGAAATGGGTACCAGAAAATCCTCTATGAAAGATTTTATATCACAAACAAAAGTTACAATAGGTACGTTATTACGTATATCTCGTCCGAGATATTGGGTATATCTCTTAGCTCCGTATGTACTAGGTATTATTGCCGGTATTTCTGAGGCAACTATTTTTACTAGTACCACCGTTTGGTTTATTTGTATTTTCACTATCTATTTTCTATTCCCAGCAAATTTATTGTTGTACGGCATAAATGACATATATGATACAGATACAGATAGTTTAAATCCTAAGAAACATGGATATGAAATAATTTTAAGAGACGATGATCAACCCATCTTGGTACGCACTATATTTTTTGTGACCGTATGCTTTTCTGTCGTGTCCTTGTTTACGCCGCATACTGCTTTGTCTGCCTTCATCATTTTTATTTATACGTCTATATTTTATGCAGCTTGGCCGATACGTGCAAAAACACGTCCTTTCTTAGACACGTTTATGTCTTCCGTCATATACATGGCACCTGGGTTTTTTGGGTACTATCTGACAGGAGGAGTGCACATCTCTATTTTTGTGGTGCTAGCTGGTTTTTTGTGGGGTGTACTGATGCATATGCACAGGGCTGTTATTGATATCGGTCCAGATACCGAAGCTCGTGTACGGACCATCGCTACCGTCTTGGGGAGAAAGACGACACATTATATTTTATTCTTCTCATACGGCATCCTTGCCGTGTTATCATATGCGTATATAGGAATTCTTGGTCCTATTACAGCGATGCTATATATTTTTCTTGTTTTCTTCTCGTATCGTATGAAGACCTATGAGAAACAATTTGCAGTCTATATGTATATTCCACGACTCACTTCAGTTGCGTTATTTTGTATGATCGTGTTTTTTGCAATACAAAAATTTACTCACTAGCTATTTTGTTTGAGCATTGCTACATCTCTAAGTACCTCAGCTGCATGTGTTTCTGGTTCTACTTTTTCATACACTTTCTGGATAATTCCATTAGGATCTATCAGATATGAAATACGTTTTGTAAAAAGCGTCCCTGATGCCCCATAAATTTCGATGACCTCTCTATTTGTGTCAGCAAGTAGGGTAAAAGGTAATTTATATTTTGAAATAAATGCTTCATGACTCTCGCTATCATCTTTGGAGACACCGAGGACGACAAGATCATTTTCTTTATATGCATCTTTGTAATCCCGAAGCATGCATGCCTCTTTTGTACAACCAGGAGTGTCGTCTTTAGGGTAAAAGTATAAAAGCACCCATGTGCCAAGATAGGCTGATAGGGTATGGGGAATTCCTTTCTCATCTGGCAAAGTAAAATCTGGAGCCTTTGTGTTTATTTGCAACATATACGTTCAGTATAACACTTTATTATCTAAAGCGTACATGTGTACATATATTTTCAAATCATTGTGAAATATGTTATACTGGACATTATTTACTAAATATAATTAGTGATAGTATGGAAAAAGAAAAAGCATCAATTAGTTTTATTGTCGGTGTCATTGTTTTTGTTGTACTTATTGTACTCGGTTCATATATTGCCATGAAGCGCATGAAGCCACAAACTGATCCACTCACTGCTACTACAGGAACAGAGCCCGTGACACTTCCTGATGATTCCACAAATCCTCCAGCTGGTACAAAGCCTGGATCCACTACTACACCCACAAAAAATAACATGGAAAACACAAACCTCAAGATTACTACAACTCAAGAAGGCTCAGGTCCTGCAATTGTAAACGGGCAAACTGCCTCTATGTTGTACACTGGAAAACTTGATAACGGTCAAACTTTTGATTCAAACGTCGATCCTGCTTTTCATCATCCAGAACCATTTGAGTTTACACTTGGTGCAGGTCAAGTAATTAAAGGATGGGATCTCGGTGTTCTTGGTATGAAAGTTGGCGAAAAACGTACACTAGTGATACCAGCAGATCTCGCGTATGGATCTCGTGGTGTTCCTGGAGTTATTCCGCCAGGTGCAACACTTACTTTTACGGTAGAGCTTAAAGCTATTAAATAAATACAAATTTACATGGGTACATTAAAAAAATACCGCAACCTTGCACAATCTAAAATTTTAGATTTATGGGCAGTAAAAAGAAACAGGTATATCTCTTTTGCAGTACTTGCTGTACTCATTGTTATACTTTTTTCTTTAAAAGGTAACGCTCTCACTCCAGAAAATACTGTCACACAAAAAATTGTAAAAGAAGACGTTCGAGCGACAGTATTGCCTGCAGGTCAGGTTACTTCTGTTACTGATTTAGAGCTTTCTTTTAAGGCAAGTGATACTGTTCGAGCAGTCAATGTAGCTGTAGGAGATAAAGTTAAAAAGGGACAAATTCTTGCTACCTTAAATAATGGTGATGAACTTGGAGCTCTTACACAAGCTCAAGGTGCTTACCGTGCGGCGCAGGCTGCATACCAAAGAACCGTTGAAGGTGCTACAAGTGAAGAAGTTGCATTAGCCGAAGTTAATCTTAAGAATGCAACACGTGATCTAGAGAATACGACTAAACAGCAGGCGATACTTGTTGCAAATGCTAAGAGAACTCTCTATTCTGGTGGCCTTGTTGCGACATCTGGTACATCTACTTCTGGTAGTTATGCAATAGCATCAGCTCCAACAATTTCAGGAACATACCGAGGCGAAGATGACACCTATACGGTTACCGTGTATGGTTCTGGTGATGGACTTTATTTTACGGTTACTACTGATAAAAATGCTGATTCAGGTAGTGCTCCTGTTAACACTTCTGCTCCAGTTGCTCTCGGTACAAAAGGATTATACATACAATTTCCCCCAGGTTTTACTGATACGAATACTCGCTGGAAAATTAAAATACCAAACACAGAATCTACCGCATACACAAATAATTACAACGCGTACCAATCAGCTCTAGAAAATGAACGGTCTGCAATCGCAAGCGCACAAGCGGTAGTAGATACTCGACAAGCAGAGCTTAATCTCAAGAAAGCAGCAGCTCGTCCAGCAGATCTTGATGCGCGCCAGGCAGATATTCTCTCAGCACAAGGACGTCTTCAGACAGCTCAGGCAGCGTATGAGAATACGGTACTTCGTGCACCGGCAGACGGAACTATCACACGTGTTGATGTAAAAGTAGGTGAGCAAGCACAACCGCAACAAGTAGTCATGGTTTTACAAGATATATCAAATCTTTACCTTGAAGCAAATGTTAATGAAGCAAATATTGGTAGTATTGCACTTGGACAGCCTGTGGAGTTTACCCTAGACGCATTTTCTAAAGATCGTATATTTAGAGGTTCAGTTATCCATATAGATCCAGGTGCAACTGAAAACAATGGTATTGTTAACTATAAAATAAAAGTTGCATTATCTGAGACTGATCCGATGATCAAACCTGGTATGAATGCAGACATGACTGTAATAACATATGAAGCTAAAGGTGTAATTGCTATCCCGAAAGTTGCAGTTGTGGCAAAAGGTGAAACGTCAACGGTAAAAGTGGTACATGGTACTAAAAAATATACTACTGAAGAAAAACAAGTAACGCTTGGCAGTATGGTTGATGGCAACAAGGTCATCATTACGTCAGGTCTCCAAGAAGGCGATATTGTTTTGATTTCAGAAACTAAAAAATAACATGGCTCGACGAATCACTTCAACATCAATTGGAAACATTTTCCGTGTAGGATGGTTTCTTGCATATCGAGATATCGCTCGTGCAAACATTTGGACGACGCTTTTGATTGTTATGGTGATGACACTTACGTTTCTTAACCTTGTTGTGGTAAGTGGTATACTTGTTGGATTGATACAAGGATCTGAAGATGCTCAAAAAAGATATTCTATCGGTGATGTAGTGATTTCTCCTTATCTCAATAAGACAAAAATTGAGCAAACTCCAGAGGTGATTCATACAGTGGAAACAGTACCAGGGTATAAAGATCATACCGTTCGATATACAACATCTATGAAAATTGAATCAAACTACCGAAAGACAGTTCGTCCCGGAGAACTTCGAGATGGAGCGGGAGGGTCTTTGCTTGGTATTGATCCAGAAAAAGAGGATGCTTTCTCGGGTGTTTCAAAGTTTATTATTCGAGGATCATATTTATCAGAGAATGATAGTGATAGTATTCTTATTGGTAAAAACCTTCTATATGAGTTTACTCCTATTGAAGCTCCTGGTTTTCAGACGCTTAAAGATATCTCAGTTGGTTCTCGAGTTAAGGTTACTGTTGGTGAAAACTCTAAAGAGTATACAGTTAAAGGAATCTTCTCGAGTAAGGTTGATGATTTTGATACTTCAGTAACTGTACTTGATAGTGAAGTACGTCGTCTCACAGGACAAGATGATCTCAATGCGAATACTATCGCGATACAATTACTTCCTGGAACAGATCCCGTAGCAGCAAAAGACTTTCTTATCGCAAGTGGGGTAGGTGATCATGCTCGCGTACAGACGGCAGAAGAGGCATTTCCTAAGTTTTTGAAAGATATAAAGAACACCTTTGCTATTCTTGGTGCAGCTATCTCTGGAATTGGTCTTGTTGTTGCCTCTATCACTATATTTATTGTGATCTTTGTAAATGCGATTACTCGAAGACGGTTCATTGGTATTTTGAAAGGTATTGGAATAAATAAAAAGGCAGTGCTTACGTCATATATTATTCAAGCACTTATCTATGCGTTTATGGGTATTATTATTGGTATGTTTCTTGTGTTTGCGGTAATTAAACCATACTTCACTGCGAATCCTATCAACTTCCCGTTTTCCGATGGTATCTTGGTTGCAACAGTTTCTGGTACTATTACCCGAGCAGTCATCCTCGTCATTGCCACTATCTTTGCAGGTTGGATTCCTGCGTGGTTGGTTACGAGACAGAACACGCTCAGTGCTATATTAGGAAGATAATATCACGCTATATATGATTAAAGTAGAAAAACTCAGAAAAGTATTCCAAAGTGGAGATGACACCATCGTTGCCTTAAATGATATTAGTTTTTCAGTTCCTGAAGGACAATTTCTTACGATTACAGGAAAGTCAGGTTCAGGTAAATCTACTTTGTTATATCAATTAGGACTACTTGATCTGCCTACTGGTGGACATATCTATGTTGATGGAACTGAAGTCGTTGAGCTCGATGAGGATACTAGAACACTACTTCGTCTTGGCGATCTCGGATATATTTTCCAAGATTATGCTATTTTGCCGACACTTTCTGCCCTTGAGAATGTTATGGTGCCACTTCTTATGCAAGGAGAGACGACAGAAAATGCAGAGAAAAGATCGTTAAAAGCACTCGAGCGAGTAGGGTTACTCAATCGCAAGGACAATTTGCCAAGTCAGCTTTCTGGTGGACAACAACAACGCGTTGCTATCGCTCGAGCTATTGCGCATGATCCTAAAATTATCTTTGCCGATGAGCCGACTGCAAACCTTGATTCAGAAACATCTGATCAGGTTATGAAGACTTTTCTGGCTCTTAACAAAGAAGGTCAAACAATCATTATGGTTACTCACGAACCAGACTATGCATTGCTTGCTGATCGCACCATAACGCTTGCTGATGGTGTTCTCGTCTCTGATGTCATGAACGATAAGTAGCCACCGTTGTGGTATAGTGTAATATAATGTTCTTTATTGCGTCATCATAAATATACGTCGTTTATTATAAGTAAGTAGTAGTATTTTATATGTTTGGAAATTATACAAAACATGTGGTCATCGTTAGTTCAGTGTTGCTTGGAGTCTTGGCACTTTTCTTCCTTGCGAAGACGGTCAATGTAATAAAAGAGAATAAATTTATTGGTGGTGGGACTACCGCAACGAATACAATAACTGTTTCAGGGAAAGGCGAAGCATATGCTATTCCTGATGTTGCCCGTATCTCTATTACACTACGTTCAGAATCAAAAACCTTTAGTGATGCACAATCGAAGATAACTGCAAAAGAGAAGCAAGTGTTAGACATTCTTGCAGCACAAGGTATCGATAAAAAAGATATTAAGACTGATTCATACAACATCGCACCAAAATATGAATGGCAAAATGAGAAAATTGTTTGTACGATGCAGTATCCTTCTGTATGTCCTCCTGCGAACGGAAAGAATGTTCAAGTCGGTTTTGAGGGTACAGAAACTTTAGCAGTAAAAGTTCGAAAGACTGACACCGTTGGTGCACTTGTTGATGCTGTAAGTAAAATTGAAGTGAGTGAAATCGGTCAACCACAATATACGGTTGATGACGAAGATAAAGTAAAAGCAGAAGCACGTGACGAAGCAATTGCTGATGCAAAAGAAAAAGCTCAAGTGCTCGCAAAGAGTCTTGGTGTCAAGATTATTCGAGTGGTAAACTTCTCAGAAGATGCGCAACAGCCATATATGCAATATGCTCGTACTGATGCTATAGGTGGTGCTATGATGGTCAAAGAAGCTGCCCCAGTTCCAGAACTTCCAAAAGGAGAAAATAAATACATAGCAAATGTAAATATCGTATACGAAATTCGATAGCTAGATACCTATATGTGAACAAAAAACACCTATATATTGGGTGTTTTTTGTTTGTTGGTGGTATTTTGACAAAACTACCTATATAGAGTATACTAGCTCTATATCGCCCCGTAGGGCGTTTTAATTTAGGAGATTTTATATGTCTATTACCACATACATTCAAGAAACCCGAGAAGAGCTCCGTCGTGTGACGTGGCTTACTCGAAAACAAGCATTCATGTATACCGTACTCGTTATTGTTATTTCTGGAGTACTGGGGTATATGCTTGGTTTTTTCGACTTCCTCTTCTCATCAGGTCTTACAAAAATTTTAGAAAGATAATAGTTGTTTTCACTTCTTGTATTTATAAACAAGAAGTGGATGCGATCACTACTCGTTATGGCAAAACAAGAAATAACAGGAGCGCGAAATTGGTATGCTATTCACACCTATGCAGGGTATGAGAATGCCGTTATGCGTAACCTAAAACAACGTATTGAAAGTCTTAATATGCAAGATAAGATTTTTAATGTTATCGTGCCAACAGAAAAAAAGGTAAAAGTAAAAGCAGGAAAACGTGTTGAATCAGAAGATAAGGTTTTTCCAGGATATATTCTTGTTGATATGATTGTTACTGATGATTCTTGGTACGTGGTTCGTAACACTCCTCGTGTAACAGGGTTTGTGGGTGCAGGGGTAAATCCTGTTCCGCTAAATGCACAAGAAGTTGCAACTCTCTTTAAGGCAATGGAACATGAAGGCAAAGCGAAACATACTATTGATCTCTCTGTCGAAGAAATTGTCCGTATTGGAGATGGTCCATTTAAAGATCTAGAAGGCAAGGTTGAAGCAGTAGATCACGAACGAGGCAAGGTCCGCGTTCTCGTATCTCTCTTTGGGCGAGAAACTCCGGTAGAACTGGACTTCCTTCAAGTCAAAAAAATCTAACCTTGATAAAAAGCGTTTCATATGCTATAGTGGCTGTGTTACGCTTTATATCGAACATGTCGCTTCTAGACACTGTTCACTTGTTCAGTAACTTTTCTTATATATATGGCAGCAAAAAAAATCACTAAAAAAATCAAACTTCAGGTTCAGGCTGCAAAAGCTACTCCTGCACCACCTCTTGGTCCAGCACTCGGTCAGGCAGGTATCAACATCGGTGACTTTGTTACAAAATTCAACGCGGCAACTGCTGGAATGGCAGGGGATCTCGTAGGTGTCAAAATCAACGTATTCGAAGACCGTACCTATGATTTCGTTATCAAAACGCCTCCTGTAATCACTTTGCTTACAAAAGCAGCTGGTGTTGCAAAAGGATCTGGTAAGCCAAATGTTTCAAAGGTTGGTAAAATCACAAAAGCACAGCTCAAAGAGATCGCAGAAAAGAAAATGGTAGATCTAAACGCAAACGATATCGAAGCAGCTATGAAAATCATCGCAGGTTCAGCTCGTTCAGCAGGGTTTACTATTGTAGACTAAGTCATAAAATCAAGCCATTTCTCAAAAACCACCTCGGGTGGTTTTTGTTTTTTAAACGTTGTATACTAGGCTATATGACACCGGATATACACAAACGCCCATCCTGGGATGAATATTTTATAGAAATCATGGACGCTGTAGCGACACGTGCAACGTGTGATCGAGGTCGCTCAGGATGTGTTATTGCTAAAGATAAACGTATTGTTGCAACGGGATATGTAGGTTCTCCTGCAGGTACAAAACATTGTGATGAAGTTGGGCACGAGATGGCAACGGTCATTGGCGATGATGGTGTGGAAAGCAAACACTGTATTCGGACGGCACATGCTGAACAAAATGCTATCGTCCATGCGGCACGTGTAGGAGCAGCGCTTGAGGGAGGCACGTTGTATTGTAACATGACCCCGTGTTATGCTTGCGCAAAAATGATTATTAACGCAGGATTGGTTCGCGTTGTCGCTAAAAAAGACTACCATGCTGGTAAACGAACTAAAGAAGTTTTTGCTGAAGCAGGTGTCGATTTTGTTTTATTACACGAAGCGATAGAGCAGTATGCTCAGCAATAATATGTCAGTTGATCTAAAAGCACTTCAGAAAGAAGTACATCGCAATAAGGTAGAAAAAGGATTTAATACTACCGATATCGCACTTGAGTTTTGTCGAGCACATGAGGAACTCTCTGAGGCATTTTCTAAGTATAATAAAAATCAATCAGGTGTTGCAGAGGAGTTTGCTGACGTGATGGTATTTCTGCTTGGTATGTGCGAAATTCTCGGATATGATTTGGAGCATGAGCTTGTTCGTAAAATTGAAATAAATAAAAATCGAAAATACATAAAAACTAAGTCTCCAGATGGTAAAGATATCTTTATACGAGAAAAAACTGATATTGATCCATAACAAAATCCCTGAAAGGGGATTTTACTTTTACCTAGATACATGGTATTTTGAGAAAAACGATAAAATGAGCAACTTAAGAAATATATATCTATTTGATTTAGATGCGGTTATAAATCTTTTTTATAAAGCATTCTATGCCTCTTTTGCCAAAAAGTTTCCAAATCAGGAAATCATTCCTCCAGCGATGCAACCGCATTGGCATGTGGAACATTGTTACCCTGATATTCCAACTAAAGAAATTGTCTCCATTTGGCAAGAGCCAGGGTTTTTCTACTCGATGGATCCGTTTCCTGGTGCGATTGAGACGGTAAAAAAATTAATGGAAACCAATCATGTAGCAATTGTCTCACATGTACCGCGTGACGATTATTTTACGCAAATAAAAGATGAAAAATTGGCATGGCTGTGGAAAGTCTTTGATGGTAAACCACCAATCTTACATGCTGTTGAAGATAAATCTGAGATTTCTGGTGACATCTTGGTTGATGATAAACCAAGGAAACTGATCAAATGTTCACGGAGTCCAGATTGGGTGCATATTCAGTTTGTTGGAGATGATTATAAATATAATCGAGAACTTCTACCAACTGATAGAGGTGACCTTACTGCAAATTGGGAAAATATGTCAATTCAAATACAACGTGCGTTGCGCGTGAAAGAAGGAAAATATGTAAATGAAATACAAAGATATCCCGTTCTTTAAGATTTTGTTACATAAATTATTATTGCTGGTTACTGTATGGTAGCCAGTTTTTTATACTCCACAAACGAATAGGGTATACGTGCGTCGAGGTGATCTTCTCGAGATACTTCACTCCAAATGTTTTTATCTATGTTTGGAAATTGTACGTCACCGTTAAACACTCTGTGAACTTCAGTAATGTATAGCTTGTGTGCTTTTTCTAGCGCCTGACGATAGATTTCTCCACCACCAATGACAAAAACCTCTACTTCTTCTTGGTTTTGTTCAAATGCTTTTCCTTGTTCGAGAGATGCAAATTGAAGTGCTTCCTCGAATGAATTTACTGTATGGATTCCGTCATGTGAGTAGTCTGGATCTCTTGTGATAACAATGTTACTTCGATTGGGTAACGGTTTACCAATACTCTCAAATGTTTTTCTACCCATAATAATCGTGTGACCAGACGTCTTTTCTTTAAAATGTTTTAAATCTTCAGGAATATTCCAAAGAAGCGTATTGCCACCGCCGATTATTCCATTTTCTGCAACTGCTGCGATAAGAGAAATTATCATGACTATACTGCAATCGGCGCCTTGATAGCCTCATGTGGGTTATATCCAATAAGTTCAAAATCGTCAATCGTGAAATCCTCAATATTTTTAATTTCAGGATTAATTTTCACTCTAGGCATAGGTCTAATGTCATTTCGACGTGACAGCTGAAGTCGTGCTTGTTCAACGTGGTTGCTGTATAGATGCACATCTCCACCTGTCCAGATAAACTCACCAGGATCCATATCACACACTTGCGCAATCATCATTGTCAGTAGGGAATATGAGGCAATGTTAAATGGTACACCAAGAAATGTATCACACGATCGTTGATAGAGTTGGCAAGAAAGTTTTGCACGTTCTCCTGTTTCTTCGTTTTTAGGAGTGACATAAAACTGGAAAAGACAATGGCATGGTGGAAGACCTGCTTTAGCCATATCTTCTATGTCTGCGACATTCCATGCAGAGACAATCATGCGACGTGAGTCAGGACTTTTTTTGATCTGTTCTATTACTTGTTTAAGTTGGTCAATGTGTCCACCGTTCGGTGTCGGCCAGTTTCTCCATTGATATCCGTAGATAGGACCTAAATCACCATACTCTTTTGCAAATATTTCATCTGTTTTTATTTTCTCAACAAACTCCTTAATGCCATTGTTCCACTCATCTGATCCTGTTGGAGGAACAGGTATAGTATTTTTTATGAGATATGCTTTGTATGGCCACTCGTCCCAAATATGTACATTGTTATCTGCAAGATATTTGAGATTTGTGTCACCACGAACGAACCATATGAGTTCATGTGCGATAGATTTGAACGGAACTTTTTTTGTAGTGAGGAGAGGGAATCCAAGAGATAAATCAAAGCGCATCTGATATCCCAAAAACGATTTGGTTCCTGTTCCTGTTCGATCTGTTTTTTCTATTCCTTCATCTAGTAATTTTTGTAATAGATTCAGATAAGTAGTGTCTACGTGTGTATACATATGTATATTGTATCAAAATTATGAAGTTTTCATAATGTTGACTTGTTGCCACCAAAGACCTTACAAAATAGGATTTATTGGGTATATGTTTGAATCCAGCGTGTTACTTCTTGAGTGATACGTGTGGCGTTTCTCGGATTTGCAAGCCCCAGGTCGTGATTTGCATTGTCTATGGTTATGAGTTTGTGCGGCACTCCTTTCTTCTCAAGTTCTTGGTCTAGTTTTGTTGACTGATTATAGAGTACGATACTGTCCTTATTCCCATGGATAAGTAGCGTAGGGATATTTTTTGTATAGAAAATTGGACTGGCTTCTGTAAAATGTTTTGGAACAGGTGTGTTTTTTATATAAATATCATCAACAAGCAGATTAACAAATCCTAGCATATTATTTTTTTCTGCAGTGTTAAGCATCTCTGGATCAGAAAGATCGGTAGGTCCTGCCATAGAAATAATTGATCCGATTGTATGTGCTGTGTCGTATTTATATGCGTATAGCAATGACATGTGTGCTCCAGCACTTATTCCTCCAATAGATATCTTTTTCTTTCCGATATTCCATGCCTCCAAGTTTTTTTCTATATAGTCGATTGCTTGTGTGACATCTTCCATGAGATCGTCATAATGAACATCTTTTGAAACATATCTGTAATTAATTGCTGCACTTGCTATTCCTTGTTGTGAGAGAATTGTTTGTATAATCGCTATGTCTTTTTTGTCTCCAGAAGTCCATGCTCCTCCGTGGATAAATAATATAAAAGGAGTTTTGCTTGTTCGGTTTTTAGGCAATGTAACAGTTATGGTGTTTCTGGTATCTTTTCCGTAACTATCCTGTATTGTTTTTTCTGAAAGTAATGTAGTTGTTGTTGAGTCCGCAGGTATATTTTGTGGTACATGGTTTTGCGAAGTTTTTTGGTGCGAGATGTTTGTAATAATACCACCTGCAAGAAGTGTTAAAATGATTCCTGTAACGATTTGTTTCATAAAAAAGATAAAGTGAATACTAATTAGTCTCATTGATGGGTCTCAAATTAGTATAGCATGATTACATCCCGGTGGCTTTATTTATTGGGTATTTGTAGTATACTGTTCGTATATGGCAGGGAACTCAAAGACAACTATAGCGATTGACACAGCGACGATGTTTCGTGTTGTGTTTGTCGGCCTTTTGTTTGTATTCCTATTTTACATACGTGATCTACTTCTTATTTTTTTTACAGCATTGGTAATTGCTTCTTTTATTGAACCTGTTGTTGATAAATTTAAGAAATACCATATTCCGAGATTATTGACGGTGATGGCGATTTTTACGGTATCTATCCTATTTATTGCAGGATTGCTCTATATACTAATTCCTACACTGTTTGCTGAACTTGCCTCACTTGTTCAGTTAATAAGTAAATTTCTTCCTGACCAAAGTTTTCTCCATACGTTTGATCAAGCGACTGTTCAATCAACTAAAAAATTGTTTACAAGTATTACCAACAACGTTCCTCTCCAGCAAGTGGTTCAAAGTGCGAACTCGATCCTGTTTAGTCTTTCTGGTGGTATTGCAGATACATTAGCATTTACTTTTGGAGGTATATTCAATATTGCACTCACGGTTATCCTTGCGTTCTATCTCTCAATTCAAGAGAAAGGAGTAGAGAATTTTCTTCGTATTATTACACCGAAAGAACATGAATCATATGTTGTTAGTCTTTGGAATCGTACCGAAAAAAAGATAGGTCTCTGGATACAAGGACAATTACTCTTGGGTCTTATTGTGGGACTTATCATTTTTATAATGCTCTCACTCTTTCGTGTAGAATATGCGTTACTTCTTGCATTACTTGTCTTTATCCTTGAATTGATCCCGTTTGGACTCATCCTCGCAACAATTCCTGGTGTACTTTTTGCATACGCACAGGGTGGAGTATTCTTTGCATTTAAGATCTTTCTCGGATACTTAGTTGTCGGTCAGATCGAGACATACTCTATAGCTCCGCTCATCACAAAACGTATGGTGGGAGTTCCTCCTATCGTTATGATACTTTCAGTTATTATTGGAGCACAGTTGGCTGGGGCGTGGGGTGTTATGCTTGCAATCCCTGTTTCTGTGCTTATTCTTGAGTATATAGATGATATCGAAAAAGCTAAACGTGATAGCAACGGATAGAATAGTATTATGTCAAAAAAAGCCTTTTATATAACAACAACCTTGCCATACGTGAATGCTGATCCCCATGTAGGTTTTGCTATGGAACTTATACGGGCAGATGTGATAGCTCGAGCAAAGAAACTTCAGGGTCACGATGTATTTTTTAATACTGGGACAGATGAACATGGCCAGAAACTCTGGGCAGATGCACAAAAGGTAGGTGAGGATGTTAAGCACTATGTTGATCGCTATGCAGAAGAGTTTCGCGGACTAAAAGGTCTACTTCATATTTCAGATGATGTGCATTTTATCCGTACCACAGACATACATCATGAAAAAGCTGCACAAGAGTTTTGGAAACGTTGTAATGAAAATGGATATATTTATAAAAAAACGTATCAAGTAAAATACTGTGTCGGATGTGAGTTAGAAAAAACTGACTCTGAGCTTGTCGACGGTAAATGTCCAATTCATCCAACACGTGAAATAGAATTTATAGATGAAGAAAACTATTTCTTCAAGTTCTCTGCATTTCAGGAAAAACTCCTTGCATTTTATGAGTCACATCCGCATTTTGTTATTCCTGATTTTCGTTTTAATGAGATCAAAGCGTTTGTCGAACGAGGACTTGAGGATTTTTCTATATCTCGACTCAAATCAAAAATGCCTTGGGGTATACCAGTTCCTGGAGATGATGCGCAGGTCATGTATGTATGGTTTGATGCGCTTGTAAATTATATTTCTACACTTGGTTGGCCAGAAGACACAGAAACGTTTAATCGGTATTGGAAAGACGGTTTACCAACGCAATACTGTGGTAAAGATAACCTCCGTCAACAATCAGCAATGTGGCAAGCAATGCTTATGGCTGCAGGGCTTCCCAACTCACATCAGATTGTCATCAATGGATTTTTTACAGGTGAAGGAGGATTAAAAATGTCTAAATCTATTGGTAACGTGGTAAATCCATACGATGTAGTTCGTGAATACGGAGTAGATGCGCTTCGCTATTACGTTCTTGCTGAGGTGTCTATGTTTGAAGACTCACCGGTCTCTATGGAACTTATTAAGGCTTCATACAACGCAAAACTTGCAAATGGGTTGGGAAACCTCACCAGTCGTATCATGAAGATGGCATCAACCTATCTCGAATATTCACCAGAAATACCCGAAGGAACTATTCCTCATACATATTTTGATCATCTTCGTCAGTTTGACATAGGGAAGGCTGTTGGAATGGTTTGGGAAGAAATCACAGCGCTTGATATGCTTATCCAGGATAAACAGCCGTTTAAACTTGTTAAAACAGACGTAGAAGCAGGAAAACTTGTGGTTACAGAACTTGTAACTAGATTATACACAGTTGCAAGAATGTTAAATCCGATATTGCCAGAAACTTCTAAAAAGATTAAAGAACTTGTAAAAGTAAACCAGATGCCAGAGACACCTTTGTTTTTGAGGAAAGAATAATTTTGGTATGCCAAATCCTTTTTTTATCCCACTACTTAAACGCTTAGTTACTGAACTTGGTGGGGAAATCATAGTAGATGAACCCTCACAAGGTGGATATTTGCTGTTACCAGATAGATCTCGTAGTTATTTTAAACGAATGTCTCTCTCTGTGAACTCGGTTGGATCATCTCGTGTTGTTAGTGACAAAGGTTTGACACTTTCACTATTATACAAAGAAGGGTACAGAGTTCCGTCTGGAGTTCAAAGTGATATACTTGGTGTATTAGAGTCATTTATTAAAGAAAATAAAGGTCCTTTTGTGGTAAAACCAAACAGTTCATACCAAGCAAAGGGTCTTTCTCGAATTAATACACTTCCTGAACTAATACCAGCTTTTAATAAAGCACATGCATTTGATACAACAGTGCGAGTGGAAGAAGAGATTTCTGGGAAACATCTTTGTGCTGGTATTGCACACGGTGAAGTGTATTTTGTGTATGTAAAAGAACCTTTCTCTGCAGGTGGTATGATTCACGATGTGACCGGTGCCGTATCACCAGTAGTACAAGATCATTTAGTAAAAGTAGCTGCAATATTTAACTTGAGCATAGCAAGTATTGATTTCATTTATACAGGAGATGAACAAGAGATTGAGTCTCCCAAAAACTGCGTTATTATTGAAGTTAATTCAGCTCCGAGTTTCAGAAAATATGCCGAAACAGGTAACACGCAGTTATCAAGAGTTGAATCTTTATATAGAAAAGTTTTAGAATCTATTCTAAAACAGGATAGTTTACATTTTCGCAAATAAAAAAGTCCGTATAAAAACGGACATATAAACATAGTGTGTATGATGTGTTACTTATTTCTAAAGAACACAATGAAAGTGAGACTGAAGCTTGATAGTACACTAATGTTGTGTACTGTTTCCCATGTTGCAACGTCTTCCCACGGGTTGGTGATCAATTGTAGGAGAGAAGTTACTAGTAAAGCTAATAACAGTTTTGATTTTCTACTGGCGACAATAAGCCAGAATGTTGCAAAGAAATGCACGGCAAATGCGATGCATTCTATTCCATGGAATTCTCTCCATAGAAAGCTTTGTGTTTCTGTAAAACGTTCACTGACCAGTGAACTCGCTCCTGCAATCATACTGATGAGGAGCAACCAATTTATTTTTTTCATACGGTTTATTTTTTATAATTATAGCATATTTATATTTTTAGTCAATAAATGCAGTAGTATTTTATACACAGATGCGATATAGTGTTTGTATGCAATATATTGATATCCATTCACATATCAATCTGAGTCCGCTTGCGAGTGAACAGGATGCTGTCATTGATCACATGCAGCGAGAAAGAATCGGATCTATCACGGTAGGGGTTGATCTTGAAACCTCACGAGAGGCGATTGAACTCGCAGAAAATAATCCAGACATACTCTGGGCGACTATTGGGTTACACCCGACTGATAATGTTGCGGAGTCTTTCGATTATGACGCATATGTAGACCTAGCGAAGCATGAGAAAGTAGTTGCCATAGGTGAGTGTGGACTTGATTATTATCGAAGTCAGGATGCCAGTATGAAGGCAAAACAGAAAACTCTTTTTCTTGAACATATAAGACTCGCTCAAGCAGTAGATAAACCACTGATGATCCATGCTCGTCCAAGTAAAGGGACAATGGATGCATATGAAGACGTGTTGGATATATTAGAAAGTATTGAGA
>CAZQCV010000010.1:0-20977 GCA_964591665.1 uncultured Candidatus Saccharibacteria bacterium | reverse complement strand
GGAGCAAATGCAACTACTCAAAATTATCAACCCAGAGGATGTATCAAAAGCGGAGCTCTCTTCGTACACAGTTCGCGAAGCTGGTAGAGCTGTGGTTATAGATCAAGATAGAAAAATTGCGCTTCTATACGTTTCTAAAGAAAACTATTACAAATTGCCTGGTGGAGGAGTGGAAGCAGGTGAAGATAAGATATTAGCACTTTCAAGAGAGTGCATTGAAGAAATAGGTTGCAATATAGATATTGTTACAGAAATTGGTTCAATTATTGAATATAGAAAAATATTTGAGTTAAATCAGACCTCCTATTGTTTTCTTGCAAAAGTCAAAGGGCTAAAAGGAATTCCTGACTTTACCGAAAGTGAAAAGAAGCGAGGTTTTGAAATTGTCTGGCTCCCTTATGAAGAAGCAATCAAAGCACTTAGTGAAAACAACACAACATCAATTGAAGGAAAGTTGTATATTACCCCAAGAGATCTTGCTTTTTTAAAGGAGGCGAGGACTCTTATTATCTAAATGGAAATTAAAATCATAAAATCTATTGAAGATGCTAAGAAAGCAACAGGATTGGCAGTTGTTATTGACGTGTTTCGTGCTTTCAGCACAGAAGCATATATATTTGCAAATGGTGCAGAAAAAATTATTCCTGTAAAAAATTTGGAAGATGCTTATGCGTTAAAAAAAGAACACGCAGAGTATCTGCTTGTTGGAGAAAGAGGAGGCAAGAAACCAGATGGATTTGACTTCGGTAATGGACCTTCAGAGGTAGTAAATGTGGATTTCTCGGGAAAAACAGTTATCCATACTACGTCGAACGGCACAAAAGGATTGATTGAAGCAACAAAAGCTGAAACAATCTTAACTGGAAGCTTCGTACTTGCAGACAGTATTGTAAAATACATAAAAGATCAAAATTTTCAAACCATTTCATTAATATCGACTTCGCCAGAAACATATACAGACAATGAAGACATACTACTTGCCTATTACATACAAGACAAATTACATAACAAAAAAATCGATGAGGCAGATTTAAAAACTAAACTTATGATGGCACCAGCACATTCATTTTTGCTACAAGAAGCTAACGTACCTCAAGCAGACATCGATCTGTGTTTGGATTTTAATAGATTCGATTTCATAATAAAAAAAATATTCAAAAATAATATTTTATATTTAGTAAAAGAAGATTGTTGACGATGAATACACAGTGGCACATGATTCGCTACTTCAAAATCTGGATGTGCTCGACAACGATAGCGATAGCGATAATGAGAGCCTTCAGATTATTTCTGTGACACCGTTTGTTAGTATGCACGGGGATGCCTTGCTAACATCACCTCCGACTATGATTGGGTACAGTCCGGAACCAGGTTTTTGTGGTGATGATCAGTTCTTTTATACCATAACCGATAACCAAGGAGGTACTGCCCAAGCTACCGTAACAGTACATGTGGTTGGATGTGATACAACAACCGAGCCACCAACACTTACGCTTCCTGCAAACAACGCAACATATTACAATACGAATCTACTTACCGTAACGTTTACACTTCCTGAGCTATTGATTCACAACTCGCTTACGCTTACCTTTACACCAGTGGTAGGATCTCCTATTGTTATGAATCTTATGGACGCACCTTCTGGAACAAGTACGTTTAGTTTTGATACACGAAGTAGCATCGACACTATACCAGAAGTAGTAACAACAAGTGCGACGAGCATTCCTCCAGGTAACTACACGGTCACATTAACATACCAAGACCAATATGGAAATCCTGCAGCACACACAAGTGCGCTAAATGTCACGATTGCAAATTCACCTTCACCAACTATCGAATCAGTAAACTCTGGTAGTGTCGTACTTTTAGGTTGTCAAGATTCACATGCAACAAACTATAATAAATCTAGCGCTAATAATTCTCTAGGTTGCACCTACACTACACAAAGCACCCAACCTACCGAAACCCTTCATTTTGAAAGAAACCTCTCACTAGGGATATCTGGAGACGACGTCGTACTCTTACAACAATTCTTAAATTCTCATGGATCCCCTATTGCACTTTCAGGAATAGGATCCAAAGGAAAAGAGACAAAAATCTTTGGCACCAAAACAAAGATGGCGTTAATAAAATACCAAAAAGCTCATGGCATAACACCTACTGGATTTCTTGGAATCAAAACACGTACGTTTATTGAAAGCGTTCTAAGAAATAATTAATCATCTATGAGAACAACCTGCCCAGCAGCATGGGCGACGTTTTCCTTGTAAAAGGCTTTCTCGTAATCGTTTAAGATGATTGTTTCGTGTTTCTATTTTTTTAACTGAGATTATCCAACAGATCCACTCGTTTCGAGCAAGCGGAGTTATATCTTCCCAGACTTCACGAAGGCTTGAATGAGAAATTAAAAGATCTCTCAGATCTTTAGGTATAGTATGCACGACACCACCAGAAAGTATATTCGTCTTCATAGAAATATTGTATCAATATAATATTACTAAATACAGCCTATGACGAAAACAACAAACATGGTACAATAAGCAACATATCAATAATAATGTAATACCATGGCAAAACGAGGAACAACACTCAAAATCAAAGAGAAATCAAAAGATTCACACAAAACAAAGAAACGCCTTGCAATAAAAAAACTTATGCTTGAAGCAAAAAAACGTCCAGGCAAAAAGAAAGAAAGATAATAAAATCCCCTTCTGGGGATTTTATGTTATATTTAAAGTGTAGTTATAAGATAAACACTTCTAAATTATATGGAAAACAAAAACAATATTGCCCTCTTTAGTCTTATATTTTTAGTAGCTGGTATACTGCTCGGTTGGCTCATCTGGGACAATAACACAATGCAAAGAACTATGCGAGATGGTATGCATCAAATGCCGAATGGACAAATGATGAACAACAATGGCAAGATGGACATGACAGATACGATGCATAGCATGACAAGTGGACTCGAGGGCAAAACTGGTGATGCGTTTGATAAAGAATTCTTGAGCCAAATGATTGTTCACCACGAAGGAGCCGTCGCTATGGCACAACAAGTACTCGCACAATCAAAGCGACCAGAACTACTTAAACTTGCACAGGACATCATTACTGCACAGACGAAAGAAATTAACATGATGCAAGAGTGGCAAAAGGCATGGTTTAAATAAAATACATCTTAAAAACACACTGACTCTATACATAACTCAGTGTGTTTTGTTTTATCCTTCACTCTGTTATACTCTACCCATGTTCAAAAACATGACTCGAGACCAACGATATATGCTCTTGGTCCTTACACTAATAAATTTATTGAACTATCTTGATCGACAAGTAGTATTTCCACTTTTTGGACATCTAAAAGCCGATTTTCACCTGACAGACTTTCATCTTGGAGTTCTAGGTACCGTATTTCTTTTAGTACAATCCCTTGCAACATTCCCCCTTGGGCTTCTAGCTGATCGAGTAAACAGAAGACTTATTGTCGGAGTTGGTGTAGCCTTCTGGAGTTTTGCAACATTTGCATCTGGGCTAGCGAGAAACTTTACACAATTACTTGGTATACGATCATTGGTTGGTATTGGCGAAGCAAGTTATGCTCCTGCAGCAGTATCCATGATTACCGACAACTTCCCAGAGGATTCAAACGCACAAGTACAAGGTATCTTTAATATCGGCATGCTTATTGGAGGAACCGCTGGAGGTATTGTAGGAGGACTTGTTGCATATTACTTCAACGATTGGCGACTAGCATTCTTTATCGTCTCTATTCCAGGATTTGTATTTGCGTATCTAGCACTCAAAATCAAAGATGTTCGTGTCGTACACAATGAACCACAAATACCTTTGCGTTCCCTTCTCAAAAATCATGCATATATGTGGATCATTGCCAGTGGTACACTGGTCGCATTTGCGAGCGGTGCGTTTATTACGTGGGGTATAGAATTTATAGAACGATACAAAGGATATAATATTCGCGACGCCGCACTTATACTTGGATTCGGAATGATGGCGGTAAGTGTTGTTGGAGTACTCGTTGGTTCATATATTGCAGACAAATTGCAAAAAAAATATACATGGGGGCGAAGTATCGTGGTCGCGGTCTCTCTCATTATTTCAGCTCCACTTATGTTTCTAGGGCTACTCGACACAACAAACGCAATATTCTTGTTCTTCTTTTTTTCTGGTGCAACATTTCTATCTGTATATCTTGGCCCAGTTACCGCAGTGCTCCATGATATCGTGCCAAAACAATTCCGTGCATCTGCGTTTGGTGCATATGTACTATTTATTCATCTGGTCGGTGAAGCATTAGCGCCAGCGATCATCGGAACACTATCAGATCATTATGGGCTTCGTGCAGGACTCCAGTTTGCAACCCTGTTTGTGTTGCTTGGTGGTATTTGTTTTATACCCGTAGTGTTTCTCGCAAAAAAACAAAACCGATTTGTAAAGAACTAGTTAGTTACTTGACTTATATCTAAATACATGATATTTTGTATATATCAAAGTAATCTGTTTAAATGAGGTCAATTTTTTATAGTACTTTGCATTATTAAAATAATTGAACCACTTTTCTATGACAGGTACTATCAAAAAACTCACTGATAAAGGTTTTGGTTTTATTACAGCAGAATCTATGGGTAAAGACTTGTTCTTCCATAGTAATGCACTCGTAGGCGTTTCATTTGATGAACTCCGCGAAGGCGACTCTGTTAGTTTTGAAGCTGAAGAATCTCCAAAAGGAATGAACGCAGTAAACGTACAGCGCGCATAAATCCATTTGGGTTACTTAACTAAAATACCGCTCTACAGCGGTATTTTTTGTTCCCTGTTTATTCAACATGCACCACGACATCAGTGCGTTCATGTTTTATTTTCATAAAGAGTGTAAGTAATGCACCTAAAAATACAATACCCGCCGCAATAAGAAATACATAGGCATATGCATCAACTTGAGCTTTGAGCGTCACCAGTGTTATAAACTCCTGTATAACAGATGGAGTATGGTCACGCAAAATACTCAAACTATTTATTTTCAAAATATTATTTTCTATTGCAGTATTCAAAATAGTACCAAATATTGCAATTCCAAACGCACCTGCGATATTTCTAACAAGCGCAAGGATTGATGAAGCAATACCAATTTCATGAGGATCAACAACAGACGCTACGATATTAGTACGTTGTGCCATACCAAAACCAAGACCAAAGGCCATGATCGCAAGCGGCAACATGAGATCCAGAGCAGTAGATTTAGGATCAATAAAACTAAAAAAGAATATCCCCAGTGACGCAACAAGCGTACTTGCAAATATAACATAGCGAGATTCTACTTTACCGGTGAGACTACCACCGAGCGGTGATGCAAGCATGAGCGCTGAAGCCATCGGTATAAACAAATATCCTGTCTCTGTCGCATTGTAGCCGAGAAATGTTTGTGCAAAAATAGGAAGCAAAAATAAACTTCCCATCATACCTAAAAATACAATAAAGTTGTTTATAAGTGCATTTACAAAAGCAGGAATCTTAAAAAACTTTAAATCAATAATTGGTTCTTTCGCCTTCTGCTCTATTTTTACAAAAATATACAATGATAAGAAGACCAATATATAACAGATAATACTATTAAGAGATAGCCACCCCCATTCAACACCTTTATCAAGTACCAGGACAAGTGCTGACAATGACGCTCCCAACGTAAGTGCTCCCCACCAATCAAAATGAACTGTCTTCACCTCTGATCGAGATTCATTAATAAATCTCATAGCCATAAATACGCCAAGAATACCTATGGGCAAGTTTATAAGAAACACAGAACGCCAACCAAACACATCAATAAGTGGCCCACCAAGTAACGGACCAAAAACAGCGGCGGCCGCAAACGAAGAAGACCAAATACCGAGCGCCTGGGCACGCTCTTTACCTTCTTTGAAAGTTACTGCAATGATCGCCATAGCGGTAGGATAATCTGCAGACCCCGCAATCGCTTGAATAACACGAAACACAATCATTGATGAAAGATTCCACGCAAGACCAGCAAGTACAGACCCCAAAATAAATATTGCAAAACCAAGAATATAAACTTTTTTTCTCCCTAAAGTGTCTCCGAGTTTTCCCCAGATAGGCACAAAGACAGCGTTTGCAAGAATGTACGCAGTTGCAATCCATCCAGCAGCAGAAACACTGACCCCAAAGTCATCTATAATTTTTGGAAGGGCAAGATTAACAATGGTCTGATCCAAGCGTCCCAAAAATGTTCCTACAATAACAGTAAGGAGTATCCACCATCGCAAATTGTCTCTTTTCTCTTCGTGCATGTGTTATTTTGTAAATATAGTGATTTTTGCTGACATACCATTCTTTAACTCTGGATATGCGGTAGCGGAAAATCTTATTTTTACGTTAAACTTTTTGATTGGTCGTTTATCGGAGATAGAAAACACTACTCCAGTATCATTTGAAGTCGAAGCAACCGCATCAACGGTACCCATATATTTTTTACCGCCGAATGCATCAACCGTAAAAGTTGCACGCTGACCTGCTTTAATATCTTTAAGTCCTTTGGTTTCCTCTACTGCACCAACAACACGGAGGTCATCTGGATTAATAATAGATACAACTGACTGGCTAGAACTAAATGTTTTACCTAGACTATTATCAACGGCGATAACAATACCACCAACTTTTGAAGTAATAACATTGGTTCCCACGAGCGCTACGGGTGTATTTGCAGATATGGTATCCCCTTCGTGCACATATAGTGCATTGAGTGTTCCTGGAGTCAGCGGTGAAAGTGTAATGATGGGCGCTTCAATTTGTGCATTTTCAACAAGAATATTTCTCCTTTCTAACTGCCAATAAATGAATATTCCAAGCAGTGAAAAGATCGCGATCATACCTGTTACACTTTGCACCCATGGTGTACTAAAAATATTTTGTTTTTTTATATCTATATTTTGTTGATTCATAAATATGTACTAGTTTAAAATTGCTACTGATTCACCTTGTTGTAGTCCTGAGACCACTTCGACGTTATTTTGGTCTTCAACACCGAGCACAACCGCCCGCTCTTCAAAAGAATTTTCTTTCTTTACTCGTACGTACGTATGAGCATCTTTAGTTATGACTGCTCTACGCGGGACAAGAAGTACGTTATCCTTTGAAACACTGGTACCGAGTAATTCTATGGCAGGAGTGTTTGGTGTCGCAATCTGTCCTTTACTTATCGCAACCATAGTTACTTTACCGTCAGTAGGTGCGGTAATAATAGTGTTATTGTATACACCTTGCGCTATTTGCAACGCACCAAACGCGCTTTGAAGTTGCGCTTGCGCTTGTGCAACGTCTTCTGGACGAGCAGCAACCTGAAGGGCTGTTAAATTTGCCTGGGCTTGGGTCAATTGAGCTTGTGCATTTGCAATAACACTTTCTTTAGTTTGTAACGCTGCTTGATACGCATTGTAATTTGAGACGTAACTGGCACTATTTTGGTTTGGAATGGATATCTTCCAATTTGGCTGATTTGCAGCACTGTTAGTAGAAAACAGAACAAAAAGTCCAGAATCACCAATTGGTTGCGGAGAAACATTACTGATTTTACCAGAACCGCTTACCAAACCTGTCGCAGTAAAATAACCGCCATCACCAGATTGATATACGTTAAGCGTAATAGTTCCTTCCGTGTTTTTTGTATAGCTTCCAGAGATGACCGGTGGCGCCACTATCGCACCTTGTGTCTCAGGTATCGCTTGCAAACCCTGACTTAGTAATTGGGTACGAGCGTTGGATACCAATAACGCTTGTTGTTTTGTCGCCTCTTCTAGAGCTGTTTTTGCAGTAGCTACGACAGCTTTTGCGACATCAATAGATGCACTGGTCGCTCCATTGATAATTTTCTGATAGTTAGCTTGCATCGATGCATATGTGGCTTTAGCTTGTGTCACCGCTCCTAATGCATTATCAGCATCAAGAGAAGCAAGTATTTGACCTTGTTTTACGATATCCCCAACTTTGACGGACACATCTTTGATTCTTCCTCCAGAAATAAACGCGAGTGTTAGATCACGCGTAGGTGAAACGCCACCAGCAGCAGTGTCTGTAGAGATAGATCCTAAAGAAACTTGAACAAACTCATAGTTTTGGGTTTTATTTATGTACCAGTAACTTAAAGACCCGACGACGACCGCAACAAAAAGCGATATTGATACGACTACTTTTGGTTTTGAAAGTATATTTTTCATATTATTTATTTATAAGAATTGTTAAAATGTTAATAAGTTCTTCTCTCTGTTTTTTTGTTAGACGCATAAGCATGGTATTGAAAATGTTTTGTTTTTTAACAGAAACAAGCTGTAAAAGCTCTTGGGTCTTTTGTGTAGGAATAATTCTAATAGCTCGCCTGTCACTAATATCGACTTTTCGCTTTACCAAGCCTTTCTGTAATAAATGATTAATGAGTGAGGTTGCGGAAGGAGGAGTAATGGACAATGCATCTGCAATATCTTTCATTGTCGGTTCTTTCTCGTCAGTAATAAATCTCATCGCTTCCCACTGTACCGTAGTGCATTTGATAGTATCATTTAAGTCTTTTCGAAGTTCTTCTATAAGCATTCTACGAAAAGAGACCATAATATCTTCAAGTTTTTTAGCTTCTGTTTCTTTCATATACTTAGATTATCTAATTATTAGATAATCGTACTATACACCATTGACATAGTCTATGTCAATACAAAACACCTCTCGGTGACGATGAGGTGTTTTGTTATCTGTGTAAGATAGGTTACAGAATATACTAGCAGTTTATTTTCTTGTTTGGGCAGCTTCCGTACAATTCTTTATTGCCGTATTAAATACAGTATATGCATTTTTTCTATTAGTTTTTACAAGTGTATGTGCATCTTGAATCGTCTTACGATATACAGTATGTGCAGTTTCTCGAGCAGTTTGTCGAGCCGCCTTTGTTGGTTTAGTCCAAGCATCTTTCAATGCCATTTCCCTCTTTTGTAATGCTTCTTTTGAAGCATTTGAGAACGTATCTACTAGACCAGAAAGAGTTGCCTCCCGCACATCGAGAGCAGTTTGAACACAAGTGACATTTACACGAGAAGATTCATCTGACGACTGTTTTTTACCAGCTGCAAATGCCTGCGAGGCGCTACAAGAAACGATGATGATCATCAGTGCAATAGTTCTTTTATAATATATATACATAACAATACCGCTCAAAATAATAATACGACCCTGCTACTTGTAATAACGATCTAAAAATAGAAATGTGACAAGATCTCTTATCATGATATACTAAAAAACATGAAAAAGCGACATTATTTCCTAGATTCTAGTCTTACCCAAGAAATACAAAAGCACACCATCACTGATACTGAACAGATAAAGCATTTAAAAAATATCCTCAAATTAGTGCCTGGCGAAGAAATCGTACTGACTAATGGTAAAGGTTTTGGTGCAATTTTTGCTATTGCAGAATATCAAAAAGAAGGAATTATGCTCGAAAAAACGCAAGATTTACTAAAAGAAACTCTCGGAGTAGATATAATCTTGGCATGTGCAATACTGAAGCAAGACCATTTTGAGTTAGTTGCACAAAAGACTACAGAACTCGGTATAACCTCAATAATCCCTTTAGTGACAGACCGTACCATAAAGAGCGGAATCAAAGAAATACGTTTACAAAAAATCATAAAGGAGGCTGCTGAACAATCAGAACGAACTACCCTACCAGCTTTGAGCAATGTGACTTCATTTAAAGAATACATGAGTAAAGCTTCAGCGTCACAACGTCCGATATACTTACTCGACCCTTCGGGAATACCTCATACACAACTTGTGATTGAAAAAGATAAATCGCGCACTATACTTATCGGACCAGAAGGAGGCTGGACAGAACAGGAGTTAGCCCAAGCACATGAAGCTGGTGTAACCATTGTGTCTTTGGGGACAACTATTCTTCGTGCTGAAACAGCAGCAATCGTCGGTACTTTTTGGATAGCATAATAAAAAAACGGATGTGCGTAATCGCACATCCGTTCGTATGTAGTTACTATAATATTTTTTACTTTCCATTCGGATTTTCAATCGGAATTCTTGAGTTATATTTATCTGGTTGCACGCCACCGAAAGAATACCCGACAGCCATCATATAATGTTCTGTTCGTAGCTTTCTGATGATTTTTTTGTTTTCATCATTTTTAATAGTTGCTTTTTCACTTCGAGTCATTCTTCTACCAATAACCCAAATTGGGCTATTTTCAGATAATGCTTGTTTTGCCCTGGTAGAAAATTCTCCAGAATCATCATATACTAAAAAATTAATTAACTTTTTCTTTTTTAGTTTCTTCCCTTTTTTATTAAAATATAAACTAACAGAATATAGGTTATCATCTATTTTGAAAGGAATAGTAAAGTAATCTGCTTTTCCATTCCACGCTTTCCATTTTGGTGTATGCGCATAAGTAGTTTGTGTAGTTCCAGCAAGAATTGTCATTGCCAAAACAAGCGATAGTATTTTTTTCATCTAAGATCTGTTTTTCTTTACATTACTACACAATTACCGTTTAGTCAAAACAAAAAAGAAGCCCCCACTTATGAGCTTCTTTTTTGTGTAAATCTATCTTATTTTACTGGATATGTTTCAATATCCTTCATGACCCGTTTAATTTTCTGACCGTATGTTGGTATAACTGAATTATATGCTTTGAGAATACCATCAAGATCTTTGTCTTTATAGTGCATTGCAGTTGTTGGACGATTTCCACCCAAGTGTGCTGCAACGGTCTCAATCGCTTGATCAATCGAATCAAATTTGATTCTACATGATCCCCAACCGAATCCATTATCAGGGTCATTATAACAAGGAGCCTTATATCCCGTAGATTCAATCATAGCTATGGCAGCAAGTAATGACCACGGAAGCTCGTTTTTTTCTGCTTCAGACGCGAGTTTCATGCCGTATCCAGCAAGAGGAGATTTCTTATCTCTAAAGTATGCGTCTATTTTTTGTGCCTTAAAAGTCAATTCGTCCTGTTGGTTATCAGTAGAAAGACTTATAAGGGGCCTATTTTCATCAGTCGATGATACCGCTACAGTTGGGAGCTTAGTTGTCGCAGGAGTTGCGATAAGTAAGTTTGTTGCCAAAATAGGAAGAACAACAAAAGATTGTAGGGTTTGGACTATTTTCCGATCCATAAGAGACGGTTGTGCTCCGTCAAACATCATGGCAGTAAGGTTTTGTTTACATGTAAACAAAAAAACCTATATTCATAAGACTATGCCTTATGATCAAGGTTCTAAGGGAAGTATAGCATAGTATGACTAAAAAGTCAATACATCACCATGTAAAATAGATATGTCAAATACTAAAAAATGCTTATAAAATAAGACTTTTATAAGCATTAATTATTGACAAGAATTATAAAAAATTGAGTAATATGTTACTTGTGGACAGCTATTATGCCTATTCGCCTGCTACCAATCCCCGTTCCTTAAGCGCTTCTACGATGATCGCGACAACTTGTTCTGGGTTATTATGCTCAGTGTCTACAACAAGATCAAAATTTTGCGGGTTTGTTATATCTTCGAGACCATAGTAGTCTTTATACCGACTAAAGGAGGACGTTTCCCTGTGGATAGTTTCTTCTCTGGCTACTTCAATGGGTTTTTGTTCTCTTTCAGCAATACGTGACGTGCGTACGTCAAACGGGCAAGATAGACATACTTTGAAAGAATCAGGAATAAAATACCAAGCTAAACGGCTCTCAAACACAAACTGATCGTGCGTCTTACCATACTGAGCAGTATTTTGATCAAGCTGTTTATCATGTATATCAGTTTCTTCAGAAGCGGTTTCCAGTTCATTGAGTGTCATCCCGAGAGAAGCAGCATGCGCACGAAACAGATTACCAGTAGACATAAACTCATATCCAAGCTTTGAAGCAAGCATTTTCCCTGCAGTACTCTTCCCGGTACCAGATAAACCAAAAATAGTGATTTTTGCCATACCTACATACTAATATAAAAGTGATCATTCAACAAACACGGGCTCGGGTTCTATATCTATATGGAAAGTACTTTTCACAAGTTTTTGAATATGAGACACTAAGTTTTTAAGCTCCTCGCCTGTTGCATTTCCATTGTTAACAATCACTAATGCGTTCGCTGGATACAAACTCAAATTACCAAAAACTTTACCTTTAAGCCCTAAAGCATCAATAAGCCAGCCGGCACCGACCTTCGTAGTATTTTCGTCTACAGGGAAAAGTACTGCATTAGGGTACTGTTTTTTAAGTTCTTCTGCTTGATGTGTGCTAATGAAAGGATTTTTAAAAAACGAACCAACCGATGCGATCTCTTTAGGGTCTGGAAGTTTCATCTGACGAATGGTGCATATAGCTGTTCGTATATCTTCGAGACTCGGATGATCTATCTTATGTGTTTCAAAATACCTTGAGACACCTGGATAATTAGGAATAGCTGGTACCTGTTTACTTAAAACAAATACCACCGAGGTAATAATATATCGATTAGGAAAATGTTTAAAAATACTATCTCTATATGCAAATAAGCACATTTCGTTCGTAAACGTAACTATTTCACCTAGCTTCATATCAAATGCTCGAACTGAGATAATACTGTTTTTGACTTCCTGCCCATACGCACCTACATTCTGAACAGGAGTACCTCCAACTGATCCAGGAATGAGTGAGAGTGCTTCGATACCTGATAAACCTCTGCGAACAGTTTCTTTTACAAAATCATCCCATACTTCACCAGCACCAACCGTGACGACGACCGAAGATGTCGATTCATCCCATGTGTACCCTTTTATCTGGATCTTTATCACTAACACATCAAGATTATCATTCAGAAAAAGTGTATTAGATCCACCTCCAAGAACAATAACGGCGAGCTGGTGGTCTTTTGCAAATGCGAGAACTTCTGGAATATCTTTTTCATGTGTAATTTCAGTAAAATACCGAACCGTGCCGCCCATACGGAAAGTTGAATAAGATGCGATAGAAACGTGTTCTAATATAGTAGCCACCATATTGCGATTATATCATATATGATATAAAATAAATATAGTATGACTGATCAACAAAAAATAGGATTTTTTATCAAGAAACTTCGAGAAGACAAAGGCATGACACAAGATGCTTTTGCTGAAGCGCTTGGAACATCCCAAAGTGCTGTAGCGCGAATTGAAAAAGGTGGTCAGAATCTCACTATTGAACAACTCTCAAAGATTAGTGAGATTCTCGAACGACGCATCGTAGGGATACCAGAATCTGTTGATTTTAGGATCGTTGGAGGTAAAAAGCTATCGGGACACATTGAGACAAACACATCGAAAAATGGTGCAATTAATATGATTTGTGCTTCCCTTATCAATCGAGGCAAGACAATACTCCACGGTATTCCTCACATCGAAGAAGTTTATCGATACATAGAAATCATAGAAAGTATGGGTGTTTCGGTTAGATGGACAGCAAAACACACCCTTGAGATTACACCTCCTGCAAAAATTGCTATTGATAAGATCAATAAAGACGCCGCAATAAAAATTCGATCGTTTACTTTTGTTGGCGCTTTGATTCATCATAGTAAAAAGTTTCAATTTCCTCACTCAGGAGGATGCAAAATGGGAGAAAGAACCATTAGTGCGCATAAATTTGGACTAGAGTATCTTGGAGTATCTATCAAGACCCAGGAACACGCATATATTATTGAACATAAAAAATTAGTTCCAAATGATATTGTGCTGTATGAATCAAGTGACACAGGAACCATTAACCTACTCATCGCAGCAGCAAGAATCCCAGGAAAAACAGTTCTAAAATTTGCACCACCAAACTACCAGGTACAAGATGTGTGTTTTCTTCTTGAAAAAATGGGCGTAGTTATTGAAGGTATAGGAACAACCACGCTTACCGTTCATGGCGTAAAAGATATTAATAAAACAATTGAACATCATAATAGCGAAGACCCTATAGAATCAATGTTCTTTATCGCAGCAGGGATTGTGACACATTCAAAACTTACCATTACTCGTTGTCCTATTGAATTTCTCGAACTCGAACTCGAAAAACTAAAACGCATGCAACTGAAGTACACAAAGTCAAAAGTATACCTTTCAAAAAATGGAAGAACAAACCTTGTTGATATAACCGTGTTCCCTTCAAAACTCGTTGCTCCACACGACAAGCTTCATACGCAACCTTTTCCTGGAATCCAGAATGACAATCTCCCATTTTTTGTACCGATCGCTCTGATGGCAGAAGGTAAAACGCTCATACACGATTGGACATGGGAAAATAGAGCTATTTATTTCACTGAGCTTAACCGTCTGGGTGGCAACGTTACACTCGTCGATCCACATCGAGTATTCGTAGAAGGCCCATCGAAACTCCGAGGTGCACAAATCGTCTGCCCACCAGCACTTCGTCCATCTGCAATCATTCTCATCGCAATGCTCGGTGCAACAGGAACATCAACACTTCGTAACGTATATTCAATAGCACGTGGATATGCAGACATAGCAGAACGATTACAAACAATCGGAGCAGATATACAAGTGGTAAAAGGTATCTAATATGAAAATTCTTGCGATTGAAACAAGTTGCGATGAAACAGGCGTCGCGTATATAGAAGTAAAAGACTCAAAAGCTGTTCGGGTAAAATTACTCGGAGAATCTCTTGCATCACAGATCAAAGTTCACCAGGCATTTGGTGGTGTATTTCCTGCCGTTGCTAGACGTGAACATGCAAAAATCATTGGTCCACTTATAAAAGAAACACTCACGCAAGCAAAAGCATATAAAAAGATAAAAAATGTACCCGATACAAAAACGCAACAAACTATAAGAAAAATACTTATGCGTGAGGACGTGGTGTATGATTTTTTTGAATCTGAACTATACAACATAAAAAAGCCAGCCATAGACTGCATTGCAGTAACCATAGGACCAGGATTGGAGCCAGCATTATGGGTTGGTATCAGTACCGCACGAGCATTGGGTACACTTTGGAATATCCCTGTTATACCAATAAACCACATGGAAGGACATATTGTTTCTGTTCTTGTGAGCAAAGAAGAAATGAAAACATCTAAAGGTAGCCTGTACGATATTGCGAGTTATCCCGTGTTATCGTTACTTGTTTCAGGTGGGCATACGGAATTAGTACTGACGAAAAAACCTGGATCATACACAGTACTTGGAAGTACTCGTGACGACGCAGCAGGAGAAGCATTTGATAAATGTGCTCGAATGCTCGAACTCCCCTATCCAGGCGGACCAGAAATCGCAAAACGTGCAGCTATCGCACGTAATAAAAAAATCAAAAGTCTCTTTACCTTACCGAGGCCGATGATACATACAAAAGACTTTGATTTTTCATATTCAGGATTGAAAACAGCATTACTCTATGCGCTTCGTGACATGAAAAGAAAGCCTACGGAACCAGAGGTTCTGGGTATCGCTCGAGAAGTTGAAGATGCAATTGTTGAAGTATTAGTCCACAAAACAATACAAGCGTTAGAAAAAACAAAAGCAAATACGATTATTATTGGTGGAGGCGTTGCATGTAATACATACCTAAAAGATTTACTCACCGAGACTATTCATAAAAAAATAGGTACCCATATAATTATAAAATTCCCAGATAAAACGCTTTCAACAGACAATGCGCTTATGATTGCACTCGCAGGATATGAAACGATAAGAAATGGAAAGATAAAAAAACGGTATACATGGAAAGCACAAGGAAACCTTGGTTTGTAACATTAATAAAAATATCCCACATTTGTGGGATATTTTTATGCTCCATGACACTTTTTGTATTTCTTTCCACTTCCACATGGGCAAGGATCGTTTCGCCCAATTTTTGAAGACGCATCTTCTATCCCCTCAACAATTTGCACGGCTGGTTCGTTTGCACTCTGTGGTGTTTCTTTGCCTTCATAAACAGTATCAGAGTCGTGCGTGCCAATATAAATTTCTGTATCAGGGTTTTCTTGTGTTGGTTTTGTAGCACTCGTGTCCATAGTCTTTATGAGATTATAGACATTCTCTTTGAGTGACTGCTCCATCTCACGGAATAGTTTAAGTCCTTCTTTTTTATACTCTATCAATGGCTCACGTTGACCATACGCGCGGAGATTTACTGATGAACGCAAGTGCTCCATAGTTTCTAGGTGTTCAACCCAAAGCATGTCATTCACATAAAGAATAATCTTTCGTACACTTTCGTAAAAATTCTCTTCGCCAACAAGTTCTATGCGCTCGGTTATAAGCTGAGGTAAATCGTCATGAAATGGAGTTACTTCTTCTAGAAATGCTTTTACACTTTCTCGTGAGGCATCTACCATAGCGCGACGGCGTGCATATACAGATTGACGCTGATGGTTCATAACATCGTCGTATTCGAGTGTATGTTTACGAGCATCAAAGTGAAATCCTTCGATTTTTGCCTGTGCACTTTCAAGTGCACGACTTACAATACTATTTTGTATAGGTTCATCTTCAGGAAGTCCAAGTCGCCCAATCATACTTTTGACACTATCACCTCCAAATACGCGCATAAGATCATCTTCAAGAGATACAAAGAAAGAGGTCTCGCCAGGATCACCTTGACGTCCAGCACGACCTCGAAGCTGGTTATCTATGCGTCGTGCTTCATGACGTTCTGTACCAATAACATATAAACCACCAAGAGATTTCACGACTTCTGATTCATCATCAGTAGCTGCTTTACCGCCAAGTTTTATATCTACACCACGACCCGCCATATTTGTCGCAACAGTTACTGCACCTTTTGCACCAGCATCTGCGATGATCTCCCCTTCTTGTTCGTGATTCTTTGCGTTGAGGATAGTATGACGTACACCTTCACTTTTTAGATATGCTGAGAGAAGTTCGTTCTTTTCGATCGAAACAGTACCGATAAGCACCGGCTGACCTTTGTCTTGGAGTTCTTTTACTTTTTTTGCAATTGCTTTCCATTTACCTTTTTCTGTTTGGAAGATAAGGTCAGGATTATCACGACGAGCGTTCGGTCGATGTGTTGGAATTTTTACCACATCGAGTCCATATACACGGAAAAACTCTTCCTTTGAGGTTTCAGCTGTACCAGTCATACCAGAGACCTTTTTATACATTCGAAAGAAGTTTTGAAATGTGATCGATGCCACAGAACGTGTTTCTTTTTGAATTTTTACACCTTCCTTAGCTTCTATCGCTTGATGGAGTCCTTCTGACCAACGTCGTCCAGGCTGTAGTCGTCCTGTAAATGGATCCACGATGACAATCTCGTCTTTTGCGACAACATAATCTTTATCTTTTTCATAAAGTGCCCGAGCACGGACAGCCGTCTCTAAATGGTGAACATACTTAAGACCTTTTTCTGTGTAAATATTTTCAAAACCAAGCTCTTGTTCTGCTTTAGTAATACCTTCATCGGTGAGTTGAATAGCTTTGAGTTTTTCGTCAACCGTATAATCTCTATCTTTTTCTAAAAGTTTAGCAATATGGGAAAATTGTATATAGAGTGATTCTGACTCTGCTGTTTCTGAAGAAATGATAAGTGGTGTACGCGCTTCGTCGATAAGAATCGAGTCAATTTCATCCACAATCGCATAGGCATACCCACGTGCCACGATATGGCTTTTTTCTTGTACGAGATTATCACGAAGATAATCAAAACCATATTCATTATTTGTTCCGTAGGTAATATCGCATGCATATGCCTCTTTGCGAGTTGCAGGTTTTAGATAGTCATATACAACACGATAAGCCTTTAGGTCATCGTTCTCATCGAGAACTTCTTTAGGACTGTATACAAAAGAGGTGTTTTGTGAATTACTTACTCCAGTCGATAAACCAAGAAATGCAAATACTTCGCCCATCCACGCAGCATCACGACGTGCAAGATAATCATTCACGGTCACAATATGCACACCTTCACCAGTCAGTGCATTAACGTACGCGGGAATAGTTGCAACAAGAGTCTTACCTTCACCAGTACGCATTTCTGCGATTCTACCTTTATGAAGTGCATACCCACCAATGATTTGTACATCATAGTGACGTTGACCCAGGGTGCGAAACGAAGCCTCACGGACGAGCGCTGCAGCATATGGGAAAAGATCATCCAGTGTCTCTCCTGTCGCCAGTCGCGCCTTGAGCTTTTGGGTTTCTTCTACAAATTGCTCATCGGAAAGTTTTTTGACTGTTTCCTCTAGCGCATTAACAGCATTAACCACTTTTTGTGCCTGTTTTATAAAACTATTTGATGTATTAAAAAGACTTGAAAATAAAGACATATATAACTCGTTAGTGTAAACCCATATAGTATAGCATAAAAACAAAAAAACCGCTCGAGGGCGGCTTTTTTGTAAGTGGGAACAAGAAGACTATTTCTTCTTTGCAACTTTCTTAGCTGCTACTTTCTTTTTTGGAGCTGCTTTTTTAACAACTTTCTTCACAACTTTTTTAGCTGCTACTTTCTTTTTTGGAGCTGCTTTTTTAGCTGCTACTTTCTTTTTTGCTGCCATAGTATAAAAGATAGATTACTTAGTAATATACATCACACGACCTGATGAAATATTTAATGATAGAAAAAAATATTTCATACACTATCCTTTGATGTAGTACTTATATATTATGATGCAAGATGCAACTACATGCAATACTTTTTTCATCAAAACTGTGGAAAACTCGTACACATACAAAAATAAAATTTTAATAGAAAAATAAAAAAATATTTTTCTATGTAAAAAAAAATAAAACACTCATGAACAAACGATGAGTGTTTTATTTTTGCGTGTGCTGTTCTCGTGACATAAAGTCAGCGAGTGCAGAACTCCAACACAAATGCCTATGTGAGTGCAGTCGCTGACTTTATATAAAGACAACAGACAGGCACATGCCTAGTATAGCATATATTTACTGTGACACAAAAACTAGTGTGAGAGATTCTTATCTTTTTCAAATTGCAGTACACCTTTTTGGGCTTCAAGATGTTTTATTTCAGCTTCTATGATCTCAAGCTTTTTCTCAATCTGTTCTATTTCTGTAATTTCAGTGGCGAGTTCTGCACGTGTTCTTTCCACTAACTTCTTCTCATTTTTAACACCAGAAAGTATAATCACATCCCCTACAAAAAACGATACAAAAAGTCCTATTAATAAAAGTATAACCACCGATAATATCGTCGATCCTTCTGGGGAAAATACAACACCCCACCAACCACCGAGTGACTCAAGTTTGTCTGCAAAGTGCCAAACACCTCGCCAAAAAAGTACAATACCAACACCACCAAGAAATGCGTAGATTATAGGTACCCGTGCGAGAATTGCTCTTATCCGATCTTCTAGTTTATCAAAAAATGAATTAACTGAATAAAATATATTGTGTGACATATTTCTGATTATAGCATAAAAAATAACCGAAGAGGTGCTGTGCACATTCGGTTATGTATTGTTTGAAAATGAATTTCTACTGCACAGGAAATTTTCCTGATTCAATAAATACTCCATTTTTATCTGTAATCCTGTATATGTAAATTCCTGAAGGAAAATATAAGATTGTATTGCTACTTTCTCGTATTTTTTCAGAAAAAAGTCGTTGTCCATTTGTACTATACATATCCAAAATTACTTCATCATTTATAGCATTGTCCAAATAAATTGGAATACTATTTAAACGAAAGAATTCTTTTTGGTTGGTATGTTGTATCACCGAAACTACAGTAGTGCTTGTCCATTGCGTTTCAACCTGATTATTGGAATTGTAACCTTTAACACGAGCGTAATATGTGCCTGGGTGGTTTTTCCAACCACCTGTACGAGAAACCGGAACGGTCACATACTGCCATGTATCGTTTGGCGTAGATAGCGACATATAAGGAGTCGTCCACTTAACAACAGGAGTACCTGAGATGTCATCGGTCACCTCTATCCATAAAGTTGCTAACTCATTTTCAGAAACATAGCGAAACGTTACATCTAACTTGTCAGTTGCTGTATTCAAGTCAACACTCAGCACACGAGCATCAAGCACATGTGGCTCTGCAGGTGTTTGCACATACAGTACACGAGTTGTTGTGTCACCATAGATAGCAACACTAACACTATAATAGTTCACTGCATCTGGCGTTAGCCCTATCATAGAAACAGGTAGCGTACCATTTACTGAAACGCCTGCTGACAACGTGCTTGTGCCGTTAACATATTCAAACGTTACCGTTGCTGGTAAACCATTTGTGTTAACGAATATGCTTCCATTTGCTGTTGTCGGAGACGTTGCAACTATCGCGGGTGCGATCGTTGGTTGTGGAGCAGTTCTTGTAGTGAAACTCTTAACATTTCCCCACACTGTGGTTGAGTTGTGAACCACATACGCTCTCCACCATTTGGTAGTATGCGCATTCAATCCAGTAACAGTTTTAGTAAATGCACTAACAGAACCAGAACCGATATAGTTCGCTCCATTATTATCAGTATTTGCATCTGATAATGAGTTGTACACCTTAAATCCAAACGTGCCATTTCCCCAACCCGAACCATAAACGGTTGCGGTTGTGTAGGTCACTGACGAACTATCAGATGACGCATACGGTGTATTTGTCGGTCTCGACAGTGTATATTCAATCTTTGTTGCTGAAACAGAACCTTTGCGGTTTGTAAGAGTAACTTGATTAAAATACTGTGTTGTATCCTGCAAGTCAGTAATAGTACTCATTTGATATTTCCAACCGGTATCTGCCGGTAACGTCATATCAGGTAATAAATTCAACCCGACAGTATATGAAACATTCTTAGCAGATTTGATCTGCACATGAACGGTATCATTTCCTGTTTTGTACTTCCAGTAGATAGTCTGACTGCTCCAAGTAGGAACAACAGAGTCTACAGAAACTTGCGGTTGAAAATAAATCTGCTGTGTTGTTGCAGAAATCGGTG
>CAZQCV010000009.1:8345-25043 GCA_964591665.1 uncultured Candidatus Saccharibacteria bacterium | reverse complement strand
TAGATAGCTCAGTTGGTAGAGCGCTCCCCTGAAGAGGGATAGGTCCCCAGTTCGAGCCTGGGTCTAGGCACTATATATAAAACACATGGACTTTTTCGTCCATGTGTTTTATACTTGAGCATATGCACCAAACCTGCCAAAACTGCAAAACTGATTTTATCATCGACGAACGAGATCAAGATTACTATAAAAAAATTCATGTCCCACACCCGACATGGTGTTCGCAATGTCGGATACAAAGGCGTCTTTCGACGCACAATGTATGGAACGTATACTGGCGTAACTGTACAAAATGTGAAAAGCGCACACTCTCTATGTACAATCCAGAGGTACCAATAGCGGTCTATTGTCCGAAATGCTGGTGGGCTGATGATTGGGATGGTACAGAGTATGCTATGGATTATGACCCAACGCGTCATTTCTTTGAACAGGTATATGAACTCTCTCGTAAGACTCCGTGGGTTTCTCAAGAAGTGATTGCGCCAACCATGGTGAACTCTGAGTATTGTAATGGTGCTTCATATTTACGAAATTGTTATCTGACATTCTGGGCTGATTATTGTGAAAACGTTACCCACTCATCAATGATAATACATCTTAAAGATTCATCTGACTGTTTACGCGCAAATGAGTCAGAGTTGTGTTACGGATCTATTGGTATGAATAAAAGTTACCATGTTTTCTTTTCGGAGGAATCGGAAGCATGTACGGATATTTGGTTTTCTCGTAATCTTTCTAACTGCACGAATTGTGTGGGCTGTGTTAATTTGCGCGGAGAATCGTACTGTATTTTTAATGAGAAATATTCTAAAGAAGATTATTTTGCTAAATTAAAAGAGTTTCGCATTGATACTTTTGAAGGGTTAGAGTCCTTGCAAAAACAAGCCCATGCATTTTGGCTTACTAAGCCGTATCGTTTTTATAGTGGAAATTCTATGAATCTACAAGTCACTGGTGAATATGTTTTTGGTTCTAAAAATTCACAAGACGTATATTTATGTAATGGCACAGAAGAGTCACGGTATTGTCAATTTATAACCGTGCCAAGTGCGAAAGAATGCTATGACTATTCGGGTTGGGGAGCAAATGTAGAGTTGCTGTATGAAACGCATTCAAGTGGTGAAAATGTGAACAACGTAAAATTTTCGTACTGTGCATATACAGATAGTATGAATGTTGAGTACTCGATTTGGACTATTGCCGGTAAAAACAATTTTGGTTGTGTGAATCTTAAACGCAAAAAGTTTTGTATCCTTAATAAAGAATATCCCGAGGAAGAGTATTATGCCCTTAAAGCAAAGATTATAGAAGATATGAAAAATAACCCGTATATAGATCCGCAGGGTCGGGTCTGGGGCTATGGAGAGACATTTCCACTTATGATGAGTTTGTTCGGATATAACGAAACTACTGCATTTAGATTTTTCCCAAAGACGAAAGAACAAGCTATTCAGCAAGGTTTCAATTGGTACGATGCTGTCTTACCAGACCATGCAGCAACGATCCAGTCTGCAGACCTACCACAAACTATACAAGAGACAGAAAATTCTGTTACAGATGAAGTCATTGAATGTAGAGAATGTCACCGCGGTTATAAAATCGGTCCACTTGAGGTAACATTGCTTCGAAAGATGAATATACCCGTACCACATTCCTGTCCGAAATGTCGTATGAATTATCGTTTTTCTCGTCTTAATCCGATGCAGTTATGGGACAGAAATTGTATGAAGTGTAATGATGCAATTACCACTGCGTTCTCTCCTGAAAGACCAGAAACGATATATTGTGCAAAATGTTACCAGCAAGAAGTAAGCTAATTAAAAACTCCCAATTGGGAGTTTTTAATTAGAGAGATTTAATTTTGAGTGTTGCTTGCTTGGTTTTATCAATTTTTGGTAAGCGAATCATGAGAAGTCCGTGTTTTTCTACCGCCTCAGCATCTTCTGGTTCTATTTCAGCTGGGAGACTTACACTTCGAGAGAATGCACCCCAATAGAGTTCTTGGAGGTGGTAGTCATCATCGTCGATACGTTTTGATTGTTCACGTTTACCACGGATAGTTATGGCGTCACGTGTGATATGTATTTGAACGTCTTCTGGTTTAACACCTGCAACCATAGTCTCTACGATAATATCGGTAGCTGTCTGGTAGACGTCAACAGAAAGTTCTCCTTCTTCGTCCTCTTGTTTTTTTTGTTCAAATTCTTCAACCCAAGCCGGTTGTTTCTTTGGTTCGTGCATTATTTCTTTACCTTTGATGGTGCGAGATGAATCATCATCTTCATCCTCTACATCTTCCTCGTAGTCGTCTTCTAGATTAACACTACCGGTAAGACGTTCAAAAAATGATTTTTTCTTTTGAGACATAGTTTTTGTTTATTCATTTTCGTATGATTCATGTATTCCAATACGGCGAACCTTTTCGAAAACGAGAATACTGATAATAGTAACTACCCAGAGAAATGCGAAGACTTGTAAAAAGTTTTCTCCGTTATCTTGTATTATAAAAAAATTAAAGAGTCCATGCAAGGTGATTGCAAGGATGAGTCCTATAAAGAAAGAAATTATTTTGAAAAATTTACTTTGGTAGTATACAAGTCCCACCATTAATCCTACAAAACTAGATGCCGTGCTATGTAATAGCGTTGACCCAAGGAATCTGAGGTTTGATGTCATAAGCATTACCGCAGAATCTCCCAGAGTTTCTGGTTTAAATAGGAAGAATATATTCTCAAGCGCTGCAAACCCAAGTGCGGCCATGACACAGTAGATTGGCCAATCTACTGGTTCATCTATATGCATTGAAGGCATAGCAATGAAAAATACAACAAGGAATTTTAAGATTTCTTCAATAATTGCCCAGATGAGAATAGTGTCCATTTCACTTGGAAATATATGAGCACCAATTTTTTGTAGAGGGACAGCAAGAATAACAGCAATCATGCCACCAATAAAGGTAAGTGCAATAAGGCCTCTTGGTTCAGGATGATTTTCTTCATTGAGCCAGAATCGCATCCATATAAATGCAGGTAGCATGCCACCGATCAAAGAGGCGATCACTACAGCAAAACTATGTGATTGTATAAGATTATCGATCATGTGGCCACGGTGTTACCATGAGTAATTGCTTTTCTCCAAGCAAACCCCAGATTTCTTCGGTGACAAATGGCATGAGCGGATGAAGTATGACGAGCCAGGTTTTAAGTATATGTCCGAGCAACCATGATCGAGATGTTTGTGATTCAGAGGTGCCGTCTTTAAATATTTCTTTACTTTCTTCAAGGATCTTATCAGCGAGTTCGTGCCATAAATAACCGTAAATTTTTTCGCCAGTAAGGTGAAAACGATATGCTTCGTAATCGCTCGTAATGTCTACAATGAGTTCGTCACTTGCTTGCTTGAGTTTTATATCTGTTTCTGTGAGTTGTATATCTTTATTCCAAACAGTTTGATCTGCACTCGAAAGTATGAATCGGGTAATATTCCAAATTTTGTTTGCAAAGTTTTTGTATCCTTTGATTTTATTTTCATCGATCTTGCTATCTGTTCCTGGAGCAGTACCTACGATAAGTGCCATACGTGCTGCATCAGCGCCGTATTTGTTTGCAATATCAATAGGGTCGAGACCGTTGCCAAGTGATTTACTCATTTTCTGTCCTTTGCCATCACGAACTGTTCCATGGAAATACACGGTGTGAAATGGTACATCGCCAAGTGCGTAGCCACTCATGAGAATCATACGTGCAACCCAGAAGAAGATAATTTCATATCCTGTTTCGAGTACATCTGTTGGATGATAGATTTCAAGATCTTTTGTTTTATCTGGCCAACCAAGTGTAGAAAACGTCCACATGCCAGATGAAAACCATGTATCGAGCGTGTCGGGGTCTTGTTCCCATCCTTCACCAGAAGGTGCTGTTATGCCACAGAAGACTTCATTTCCTTTATACCAAACAGGTACTCGATGTCCGTACCAGATCTGTCGAGAAATACACCAATCGCGAAGATTGTTGATCCAACTAAAATATGTTTTCTGAAAATGGTCTGGCAGAATTTTTATCTGACCGTTCTCAACAGATTTTTTCATGATGTCCTTGAGCGTTGTCTCTGAACCGCTCTCTATTCCAGAAATGGTTGAGTGGGGAAGTATAAATGACTTGTTTACATTTACGAACCACTGCAATTTTGGAAGTGGTTCAACGATACCGCCTGTACGTTCTGCGGTGCTGATGTTCTGCTTTACGTCTTCTTCTTTTTCGAGTAGCCCTTCTGTGCGTAGCCACTCGACAATTGTTTCTCGCGCCTCTGTTGTTTTCTTTCCTATGATTCGCTCATCACCAACAGTCATTTTTGCATATTCATTGATTACTTGCGGACGAGGGAGGTTATGACGATCAGCGATTTCCCAGTCAGTCATACTGTGTGCTGGTGTGACACCGAGTGCACCTGTTCCGAATTCCATTTCTACCGCTTCGTCAGCGATCACTTGTATCTCGAGTCTAACACCACAAAAACCTTCGACAATATATGTTTTCCCGATAAAAGATTTATATCGAGGGTCATCGGGATGTACGGCAACTGCTACGTCACCGACTTTTGTTTCAGGACGTGTTGTTGAGATTGCAATGGGGAAATCTTTGCTGTATTTGAATGTGTACATTTTTGCAGTACGTTCTTCGTATACGATCTCATCATCAGCAATAGTTGTCTGACCTTTTGGGTCCCAGTTCACGATGCGATGACCACGATAGATGATACCGTCATCATACATTTTTTTGAACATCGTATTCACTGCACGGTTTCGTGGAGTATCGAGGGTAAACGCTTCTCTGGACCAGTCACAAGATGCACCCATGACTTTTGTTTGTGTCGTGATGGTGTTGCGACTTTCTTGAACAAACGCATCAATACGTTTCAAGAGTTCCTCACGACCTAGGTCGTGGCGGGATTTGCCTTCTTTTTTATATATTTCTTTTTCTACTTTTGACTGTGTCGCAATCGCAGCATGATCTGTTCCAGGTAACCAGAGTGTTCGAAATCCGCGCATACGTTTATAACGAACCATGATGTCTTCGATTGTGAGCATCATTGCGTGACCCATATGGAGGATTCCTGTCGCGTTCGGCGGTGGCATCATAATAGTAAAAGGTTTTGCATCTGATGCAGTATGACCAGCGTCAATCATCTTTTCAGGGTTAAAAAAACCGCTATCTTCCCAGAGCGAATATATACGTGATTCTGTGGAGGTAGGATCGTAAGGTTTGGTAAACTTTTCAGGAATATTGTTGTCCATACTGATATTCTAGCATTTTTTTATTTGTTTTGGTAGGGTGGTGTATTGACAAATCAGCCTCATATGATATCTTGGAATGATAATTTTTAAAACCAAATAAATTTTACGAAAATGGTAGAAACGTTAGAACAAAAACAGCAAACACAGGTACAAGAAAAAAACATTCAACCTGTAGCAGGACAACAGTCTAAAGAGAAAAAACAGATTATTGTTATTATTGCATTTGAGAAGAAGTATTTACACTTGATTCACCATGTACATGGAGAAGAAAAGACCAAAGAGTTGACTTTCATTAGTCAAAGTACAAACACTAATATTTCTTCTGTTGCTGAAGCAAAACAGGTTTTATTGGCAAAGACTGGTGTAACTATTATGCATTTACCTAATGTAGAAAGTCTGGGAAATTTTTCCCACGAAGACGATCGCTCTGAGGTAGAGGCGCATGTATATATTTGCACACAGTGGTTTAAGGCAGATGTTTTAGATGGCATTGCTGCTCCATACAAAACTGTAATGAATTGTATTAAGAACAATGAAGATTTCTTGTCTGTCGATAAAGAAACGCTAACTCCACTGACTAAAGCAATTCTAAAAAACTATGCACCTGCCATACAAATGGCATATCTTAAAGCAAGTAGTAAACAATGATTACCTTTTAATTATGTAAAAACAGAAACAGTATCCGACGTTGTTGGACACTGTTTTTTTATTTATATATACGGTATACTTAATTTCAGATATGGATCCACGTACCGACAAAGACATTACGTATTTCGCTCGCACGAACTTCCGTGGAACGGATCAGATCTTTGGCATAAAACGCAAAGATCGTCGTCAGCATACCTACGTGCTTGGTAAATCAGGTACGGGTAAATCTGTACTCCTCGAGAATATGATTATTCAGAACATCCAGAACGGGGAAGGTGTGTGTGTTGTTGATCCACACGGCGAGCTTGCTGAGAAAATCCTCGAATCTATTCCTGCAGAACGAGCAAAAGATGTAATTTACTTTAACCCAGCTGATACAGATAACCCTATGGGTTTTAATGTGCTCCAGCTTGATGATCCGAAATATAAACACTTGGTAGCTTCTGGACTCATGGGAATTTTCACGAAGATTTGGGCGAACGTCTGGTCTTCTCGTATGGAATATATTTTGAACAATGCTATTCTCGCGCTTTTGGACACTCCAGATACAACATTGCTCGGTATTCCAAGATTACTTGTGGATAAGGATTATCGTCAATATGTTATTGGGAACCTGAAGGATCCTGTGGTGAAAGCTTTTTGGGTGCACGAATTTGAAGCATGGAAAGAACAATTTCGTAACGAAGCTATCGCGCCGATCCAAAACAAAGTAGGGCAATTTCTTTCTTCTTCTATCGTTCGTAATGTGGTAGGACAATCTCGTAGTGCTATTAATATCTTTGATATTATGAATGAGCAAAAGATTCTCATCATAAATGTATCAAAAGGTCGCATCGGTGAAGATAACTCAGCACTCCTTGGAGGTATGATGATTACAAAAATTCAGCTTGCAGCTATGGAACGTGTGCGTATTCCGGAACAAGAACGTAAAGACTTCTATTTATATATCGACGAGTTTCAGAACTTCTCGACAGAATCATTTGGTTCTATTCTTTCCGAAGCTCGTAAATACCGTCTCTGTCTTATTATCGCGCACCAATATACTGCACAGCTTGATGAAAAAGTTCGCGATGCGGTGTTTGGTAACGTAGGAACCATGATCGTTTTTCGTGTCGGTGCAGATGATGCTGATAACGTAGAAAAAGAGTTTAGTCCAGAATTTACTGTCGAAGATTTTGTTAATTTGCCAAACTATCACATCTATACGAAACTTATGGTAGACGGTGTGACGTCGCGACCGTTTTCTGCGAGAACATTGCCTCCTATAGAAATAGAAACTACACCAGAAGTTCAAGAGCTTGTGGTTGCTACATCTCGGAAATTATATACAAAACCAAGAGAAACCGTTGAATCAGAAATAGATCGATGGAGTTCAACTGTTCCAGGTAGCCAGCAAGGCCCCGATGAAGGAGATGTATCAGCCGGAAAATTCAAAGTGACCTGTGTTAATGATGGGAAAGTTATATATGTACCTTTTGAACCGAAACCAGGTCTTCCTGTGTATTGTAAAGAATGTTTATTTAAGATTAAAAATGGAGAGTTGGAACCCCTGCCTGGTTACCGCGCTCCACGTGAAAATAAAGAAAAAAATTCTATCTCATATGATTCACTTGCGTCATTAGGTATTGAATTTCAAGGACAGGCTAGTCGGTCAGACTCTCAGCTACGTTCTAACACGGTGCTCAATCCTTTGAGGTCAATAGGACAAAAGATTCAAAATGCAATTCAAGGTGGTCCAACACCTGTTAAAAAACAGGAGACAGTTCGTCGTGATACTATGCAGCAACAGTCTATGTCGTCACGACCAACTCAGGCTCCGAAAATTCCAAATCTCTCAGAGAGAAGTGTGTCGAACAATTCGGCAACTATTTCAAATACATCCACACCAAGACCTACACCGGTAGTAAAACAGCAACTGTCGCGTATGTCGTCTTCGACTCCAGCGCAAAAACCAAGAGTATCCGCTCAAAAAGAAAAACAAGGTCCAGATACGCTTGGATTACGCTCACTGTTGTCAGAAGTTGTGGGAACGGTTATTTCAAATTCAAAAGAAACTCGCGCAACATCTATCGTCGAAGCAAAAAAAGAGGAAAAGGGTTTCAAAGATCCATACAAAGATGTTCCGAAAGTTGTTACCGAAAATACAGAAACGATCTCTTTGAAAGATCTTTCTAAAACACAAGAGTCAAAGATAGAAAAAAATAACAGATCATCCCAAGCTATTCCACCCAAGGACGCATCAGAGGTTTCAAAATCTGCACTACTTGAAGCGCTTTTAAAAAATAAAAAAGAAGAAAGTGAATCACAGCCTAGTGTTGAAAATATTTCAGAAGTAGTTGCTGCTCCAGTTATAGAAAAACAAGAAGAGAATCCTGTTGCTACTTCGATTGTAATAGAGAAAAATCCAGAGGCTCCATCTTTTGTCATTAGTGAAACTATGCCTTCGTACACTGCCCCAGAAATTAAAAAAGAGACAATAATTCTCGAAGAAGTAGCTAAAAAAGATTCTATTCCTGAAAAAATAGTTGAAGATACTGTTGTCTCTGTTTCTACTCCAGGAAAAGAAGCTACAGACGCTTCTGACGATCAACCTGTTCAATCCAAAAAAATTCGTGAAGTTCCTGAGGATATTCTTAAAAGTATTTTAGAATAGTTTTCATATATGCGTTATCTATGGTTTGTTCTTCTTTGCTTCTTTGTATGTATCCCTAAAGTTTCCGCTGCGCTACTCTTTTCAGAGATCATGTATGATCACGAGGGGACAGATACAGATCATGAATGGGTTGAAGTCTATAATCCAGGAGACACACCAGTCTCATTGGTTGGTGTAAAATTTAACGACGGTTCAAATCATACACTTAATGAACCTCCAACTAATGGGAGCCAAGGTGCGCTCAGTGTTCCAGCTGGTGGTTATATGATCATTGCACAAAATGCAGAAACATTTCTCGCGGACTACAGTGGGTATACTGGTACGGTGCTTGATACAGTTATGAGCTTGAGTAATACTGAGGAGACGATCAAACTCATCGGTCAGTCAGGCGAAATCCTTGCAGAAGCTTCATATACATCTAGCTCTGGTGCCGCAGGTGATGGTAAAACCCTAAATTGGAATGATACGTCTTATGTGAGTGGTGATCCAACGCCAGGATCGGCCATGGGTGGCAATTCCTCTGGCGGGTCTGGTGACGGTGCTACAAACGGTTCTTCTTCGAGTACTTCGACAACAACAACTCCAGTGAAAGCTCCAGAGCCGAAACGTACGATAGAAATTACTACCAGTGATAATATACTTCGTGGCGTTCCGCTCATCATAAAACCAATATTGCTTGGGTACAGTCAGGAGCCTATTACCTATGGGAAATTATATTTAAATTTTGGAGATGGAGAGACGGCAGAAGTAAAACAAGGTGAGAAGATAGAGCACACGTATCAATATGCTGGTGTATATACGCTAGTACTTGAATGGTATGAGTCTTTTTGGTCAGTTGATCCTGTACTTACGACAACAAAAGTTGTCCGCGTCGAAGACGGTGGTATGAACATTGAGATACTTTCTGGCGGTGCGGTGAAAGTTAAAAATAGTAATGCCAAAATCGCTGATATTTCTGATTTTAAAATTGTGCAAGGTACTGACACCTTTATCTTTCCGAAACGAACCCGTCTCGCCGGGGTAAGTGCAATAACAATCACACCAAAAGTTTTAGGATTTACACCCCGAGCAACTATACCTATCCAGATACTTAATCCTTTCGGTGACGTTGTTGCATCTTTTCCAGATACAAAAGCAAAAAAGGTAACAGGAGTAACTACTACAACGATACGAGCAAGTAGCGCCAACTCAGATGTTTATGTTCCATCACCAAAGACAACAAACATTTCAAAAAGCGCAGAAGCTTCAGTTGAGAAAAGTGGCGCTCCTATCGATACGAAATATCTCTGGTTGAGCGTCTTTGGACTTTTTATTCTCGGCATGATTGCATTTGTTTGGTACATCAAAAATCAACCAGATGATACTGACGGGTATGCGTTGCTAGACGAATAATTATTTATATAACAAAAATATTTGATAAGGAGAATTTTCCGTCACAGTATATTCATCAGGTTTTAGTAGTCCATCCTCTTTGTTTTCTGGTGTAATAATATACGTTCCTAGTGGCAATATGTCCTGTATTTCTCCTTGTTCTGTAGAATGAATCGTATATTGTTCATCTGTATCTTTATTTGTTGCCACTATCGTAAGCACTGCCACAATCTGCTGACATTCTGGATCAGAGGCACTTCTATCTGTTTTTATACAAGTTGCATTCATTTTTTTGACTTGTCCTAGAATGGACCCCGTCAATCGTGTATCGGCAATTCTTTTTTTTGATGTTACTGTTGCAGGTTCTGTAATTTGAGTTGAAGCGGCGTTCATGAGCATGGGTGTGGATACTGGTTCGACTTGTTTCGAGTCATACCCTTTTTCTCTCTCTGTTGTATAGGTTGGTGCGGTTTTCGTTTCTATAGATTCTGGCGTGTAGGGTAGTGTGTTTAATTGGTCTTCTGGATGAGCTGCCTGTTCTTTATTTTTGGTGATTACACGTTCTTGGTAGAGCAATACACCACTAGTTGAAATCATAAGCAGAAAGAGTGCAAGAAAAACTGGCTTGAATACTGATACCGAAAGCCACTGTGATGGATGAACTTTGACTGGAGACACCTGTGTTGTTGGCACTCCAACGTGCTTCATAATGCGCGCATGCAAAGTACTCCGTTCTTGCTTGGTCATACGGATGTTTTTCGGATCTTCGGTTGTGTGGTGGTTATTCATTGCCATATTTATTTTTATATATTGTCTGTAATTTTGCCTCTGCTCGATGTATTCTGACTGAAATAGTATTCTTTGTTTCTTCGGTGATTGCAACAATCTCATCGAGTGTTAAGTCTTCTATGTACTTCATGGTTAGTACGGCACGGTATGTTTCGGGTAATTCTTGAAGTAACATTCGCACTTTTGCTCCGTCGTGTTGGTTGATTACGTTCTCTATCTGTTCAAAATCACTTGGGTCAAAATCATCTTCTTCTTGGAGTTGGTCGAGCGAGGACTCTTTCTTTTTTCGTCGGTAATCTATTACTCGGTTATGTGCACTTCTATATAGAAATGCCTTCGTATATTCAATGTCTTTATGCTGTGCAAGGTATTCCCAAAATTTTACAAATACGTCCTGTGTCAAATCGAGCGCTACTGCTCGATCTCGTGTCTGTATGAAACAATAGCGAAAGATCGCATCGCTCCATGTTTCGTAGGCTGTATTGAACTGTGTTATATAGGTATCCTTCATCTATAATGACGTGTTATTTTGATATTTATTACACAAGGTATTTTAGTCTTCGGCTGGTTTTTCAAGGGTTAGGTTCTGTATCTGCATAGCTTCGCCTGTAATACGCATGACATCTTTGTCTACTTTTCGGAATTCATGGTTAGATTTATTGAAATGATTTACTGCTGTTCCGAGCGCATTTCCTAGCTTGGTGTGATAGTCCTCATATGATCTCAAATGTGTACCGAGTTCTCCGACACGCTTGATAATGTCTTTTGCTGATTCTTCGATCTGTAATGCTTTCAAACCTTGAAGTACTGTCTGTAAATATGCGAGAAATGAAGTAGGCGAGACGATGATGACTTTGTATTTTGACGCTGCGCGTTGTATCAGATTGTCTGTATCATCACCGTTTGTGCCGCTACCGATTTTGTTTACTAGTAGATCATAATAAATCGCCTCATGAGGAATAAACATAAATGCGAACTCCATGGTGCCTTCTTCTGGTTGAATATATTTTGATGTTTCGACTATTCTATTTTTTAAGTCATTAAGAAATACTTTCTCAAGTCGTTCTCTCTCTATCTTGTCATTAGTCTCACTGATACGGTTGTAGTTCTCGAGAGAGAACTTTGAGTCAATTGGTATGACTTTATCTTTCACAAAAACTGCCGCATCAACGATCGTGCCATCAGGAAATGCATACTGCATCTGGTATGAACCAGGAGGCATAATATTTTTTAGAAGTGTTTCAAGATAGTATTCGCCCAAGATGCCGCGTTGTTTTGGATTTTTTAAAATGTCCTGCAGGCTTTTGAGTTGGTCGGTAAATGACATGACTTGTTTGTTGGTCTCGTCAAGTCTCGTAAGTCGCTCGGTGATATCCTGGATCACTCGTTGTGATTCACTTGTCTGGTATCTGATCGTATCGGTAACTTGTTTGTGTGATTCACCGAGACGCGCATCGAGTGTTCGGGCGAGTTCGTTCATCTGTGTGACGAGCAGTGTCATACTCTGCCCATCTTCTGTTTTGTTTGCTTTACCACCAAATATAAAATAGGTGAGTATCGCTCCCACAAACACACAAATAATAGCAACGAGAATAGTTTCCATAGAAAAAGTATACAAGATAAATGTATTTCTGCGTAATTGACAAATAATACAAAAGTTTTATAATTAAAGAGAATTAAAACGTCTGCCTATGAAAACATTAATGCGGTTTATCATGAATCCGCTAATAATCCTAGTGATAGCATTTGTTTTTCTGTTAGGAATGTATGCTGGAATGATTTATGTTATGGTTACCTGTTTCGGTAACCTTAAACCATGATAAACAAAATTTCGTTGAGAGTGCCCTTGGCACTCTCGTTTTTATTTTTTTAAATAATATTTCAGTGTATAAATCCAATCTTCTTCATTCGTGTCACTTTGCACTTTTTGTGCGAGTAGCCATTCGAGATATCCAGGATCAATACGGGCGACTTCTTCTAATTTTTTACCAGCATGTTTTCCGAAACCAATAGTTTTAATAAGTGATGGCTCAGATGAGATGCGTATCATTTCGTCGAGAATCATATCATCACTATCGCTTTGTATTTTTTCTTTTACTTTTGCATACAATCGCTCAAACAGTTTTTCGAGTACGAGTACGTCGCCAAGTGCATCGTGCGCAGTCGCTTCGACTTCGATACCGAGATAATATCGTAGATATTGTAAGTTGTATTTTGGAATGACACCTTCTGTATCAAGCGCTCGTGCAACACGCATCGTACAGATATGTTGCTGTGGCACAATGCTTTCTTTTGCAAGCATGCCCAGATCGAATTGCGCATTGTGCGCAATAATAACTGCATCCACATCCTCAAGACGTTTTTTTATATTCAAATAATCGGGTGCTTCTTGGAAAGGGACACAGTGCTCTACCATTTTGTTTGTTATGTGGCATACCGCACTGGATTCTATCGAAATAGGTACCGGTGGCTTAAAAAGCTCAGAATACGTATATTCGTCTTGTTTAAATGCTAGTTGGCAGAGATAATCTTTTGCTTCGTTGCCAGTTGTTTCAGTGTCTAAGAAAATTTTCTTGTATATCATAGTGGTATTTTATCACATATTTGATATACTTAACCATATGTCATTACACGAACAAATCAAATCAGAAGTTAAAGAAGCAATGCTTGCAAAAGACACCGTCCGTCTCAATGTAGTGCGTGGGCTTTTGACTGCATTTATGAACGAACTTGTCGCAACGAATCGTACTCCTCAAGATGCACTGTCCGATGAGGAGGTGCTCAAGGTTATTAGCCGTACAGCAAAGCAACGTAAAGATTCTATAGAACAGTTTGCCAATGCGAACAGACAAGATTTAGTTGATGAAGATACTGCTCAGCTCACTATACTTGAAAAGTATTTACCAACACTCATGTCAGCAGCAGAAGTACGTCCAATTGCTGAAGTAAAAAAAGCGGAATTAGGAATTACTGATAAAACAAAGGCCGGACAACTCGTTGGTGCAGTTATGAAAGAACTTGCAGGTAAAGCTGATGGTGGTGTTGTTAAAGAAGTCGTTGATAGTTTGTTTACTAATTAATTATTTAATTTTATGAAGTTACTTATTCGTTTTGTATTGCTTACTGCTGTAGTATTTGCCCTCCCATATATAGTTACGGGCATCAGTGTGGCAAACCTTGTGGTTGCATTTATCGTTGCACTTATTTTTGCTTTCGTAAATACTGTTATTAAACCCGTCATTTCTTTACTTGCGTTGCCTATCAATATCCTTACGTTAGGACTCTTTTCTTTCATTATCAATGGATTACTTTTCTGGGGGATAAGTGCTATTGTTTCAGGTTTTAGGATTGATACATTTATTGCTGCAGTTATTGGTTCTTTTGTTCTCTCTGTCGCAAGTTGGTTTTTTGGTCTATTCCTTGATTAAATCTCATGCACGGTGGATTACCATTACTCGCGCTCTATTTTGAGAAGCATCTAATTCTTGCGTTTATCTTCGTATTTGTGAGCGTTATCATCGAAGGAGAAATTATTTTATTGATTCTCGGGGTTCTGCTTCATCTTCATGTTGTTCCGCTTCCCATACTCATACTGTTTCTTATTCCTGCACTCGTTGCAAAAACTTCTCTTTGGTATTTTATTGGACGGAAGATAAAAACCAGATTTCCTGAATCAAAGTTTCTTCATTTTATAGAGACGACGATTGAACGACTTTTTCCAACCTTTGTCCAAAAACCGTTTTTCCCGATCTTTATTTCAAAATTTGCATACGGTCTTAACCATGCGACACTTGCGTTTGCTGGATATAAGCGCATACCCATTCGTCTCTATGCATTGGTCGAGACTATTTCTTCTGTAGTCTGGGTTATCCTACTTGTAGGTGCTGGGTATATTCTTAGTTTTGCAGCACTCACGATTACAACAGACCTAAGAAAAGTTTCAATTATTATCCTGTTGGGAATTGTTGGACTGTTAATATTTCAACGCGTTGTCTCATTCTTGTTTACGCTTTTCGAAACCTATTTTATTGGCAAAAAGAAGGAGTAACTATTATTAGGCGATATTCGTTCTTTTTGGTAGTATGGAGCATATATGTGGAATCCATTCAGTAAAAAGGTAACTTTGGTTACACACAGCGGGAAGTTTCATTCCGATGATCTATTTGCATGCGCGATTTTGTCTTTGGTGCTTGAAAAGGAAGGTAAAAAGGGAAGAATCATCAGAACTAGAGACAAAGACATTATAGCTGTCGGTGACTATGTTTTTGATGTTGGTGGTGAACATGATCCAAGCAGAAAACGATTTGATCACCATCAAAAAGGTGGTGCAGGATTTCGTGAAAATGGTATTCCGTATGCAGCATGTGGTTTGGTTTGGAAAGAATTTGGATCTACACTCTGTGGCAGTACTACTGCGGCAGATCGTGTTGATAAGAAATTAATTCAGCCGATTGATGCACACGACAATGGTGTGTTACTTGTTGATGTAAAAGGTGATATTCGTCCGTATACAATACAAGATGCTTTCGGTTCGTTTGTTGCTATTCCCGAAGAAGGTGAGTTTGCTAATGATATACATTTTAAAATGCTTGTTCCTTTTGCAAAGCAAATTATATCTCGCGAGATCATGGCATCACAAAATATAGTAAAGTTTAGTGCAATAGTAAAATCCTTGTATGAAAACGCGACTGATAAGCGGGTGATCATCTTTGATGAAAGTATCCCAGCAGGAGAAATCCTCATGGCCTATCCTGAACCACTATATACGATTCAACCGAATACAGATGGTAGTTGGCGTGTGACAGGAATTAATGCAAAAGAATTTTCTTTTGAAGTGCGACATCCTTTCCCGAAAGCATGGGCTGGACTTCGTGACGATGACATGGCGAAAGCCTCTGGTATTGCTGACGCAATATTTTGTCATAATGGACGCTTTCTTGCAGTTGCAAAAAGTAGAGAAGGTGCAATACGACTTGCACAATTAGCAGTAGAGAACAAAGAGTAATATATGGCATTTGTAGATGAACTAACAATATATATAAAAGCAGGAAAAGGTGGTGATGGTGTTGTCCGTTGGCGACGAGAGAAATATATTCCTCATGGTGGTCCTGCTGGTGGTGATGGTGGTCGTGGTGGTGATGTTTTTGTTCGAGGCGTTCGAGGTATGCATACCTTGTCTCGGTATTCACATCAAAAGGATTTTATTGCTCAAAATGGGGCTTCGGGTGAAAATAAAAGTAAACACGGAAGAGACGGTGAAAAGCTCGTGATCGAACTTCCGCTTGGTAGTGTACTTACAAACATAGAAACAGGACAGCGTATAGAGCTTATTCATAACAACGAAGAGATTCGTATTCTCAAAGGTGGCCGTGGTGGTCTTGGTAACGAACAATTCAAAAGTTCAAAGAATACAACACCTACAAAAGCGACTCCAGGTAAACCAGGAGAAGAAGGAACCTTTCGTGTGGAACTCGAGCTTGTTGCAGATGTCGGACTGGTAGGGCTTCCAAATGCGGGTAAATCAAGTTTGCTTAATGCACTCACAAATGCAAAAGCAAAAGTAGGGGATTACGCATTCACTACACTCGATCCAAATCTTGGTGACTTGTTTGGCTATATCATAGCTGATATTCCCGGGCTTATTGAGGGAGCGAGTAGTGGTAAAGGTCTTGGGACAAAATTTCTCAAACATATAAAAAGAACTAAAAAGATTTTGCATCTTGTGTCGTTTGAAAATGAGCTTGTTCGTGTCGGAGGCATGATGAAAGTGTATAAAGATATACGCAAAGAGCTCTCAACGTTTGGTAAAGAACTTGCTGATAAAGAAGAGATTATCTTGTTAACAAAAACTGATGTTGTAGAAGATCAAAAGATTATAGAGAAGAAAGTAAAAGAATTTGAAAAGCTCGGCAAACCAGTGCTCACTGTTACGCTTTATGATAAT
>CAZQCV010000009.1:0-8245 GCA_964591665.1 uncultured Candidatus Saccharibacteria bacterium | reverse complement strand
TACAAATACCCAATCGTCTCCGGTGGAGAGCTCCATGGTGTTAAAATTACTCGTGTGCACCTCGAAGAAGACACCGCAACATCACAACATACAGGTGATGTATCCTTGGTAAACTACAACCGTGCAGGTGTGCCCCTCATGGAACTCGTGACTGAGCCAGTAATACGCACACCAGAACAGGCAGGGAACTTTGCTCGAGAATTGCAATTGCTCTTGCGGTATCTGAACGTATCCGAAGCAAACATGGAAAAAGGACAGATGCGCGTTGAGCTCAACATTTCTGTGTCTGATAAGCCAGATGTATTTGGTACAAAAGTTGAAGTCAAGAATATTAATTCGTTCAGAGCAGTAGAACGTGCGGCAGTGTATGAAACCAAGCGCATGATTGATCTTCTTGAGTCAGGACGAGGGAATGAAATAGTTCAAGAAACTCGTGGTTGGGACGAAAACAAGCAAGCAACATTTTCACAGCGTAGCAAAGAAAATGCACAAGACTACCGATATTTCCCAGATCCAGATATTCCCAAATATTATCTTCGAACGCTGTTCGATATCCCAGCGCTCCAAGCTGGTCTTCCTGAACTTCCTGCAATGAAGCGTCTTCGATATCAAGAACAGTTTGGTATCAAAGCAGATGACGTTGAAAACTATGTGAGTGATCCTGATCTTGGCATGTATTTTGAAGATGTGGTGACAGAACTTGCTGGTAATAAAGAGGCGATTCAGACAGCGTCAAATTATATCATCTCTGATCTGGTTGGCCTTAAGAAAAAAGATACAAATTTTGAATTTCCTTACGCACATCATCTTGCAGAGTTAGTGCTTATGATAGGCGCAGGAGAACTCTCATCTCGCGCGGCAAAAGATTTGCTCCCAATACTTCGATCAGAGAATCGTTCGCCTCGAGCGATCGCGGATGAACGAGGATTGATTCAGAAAGATGATCCAGAAGCATTACAAAAACTTGCAGAAAAGGTAATCAGCGAAAACAGTGAAGCAGTCGCTTCCTATAAATCGGGAAAACAAAATGCTCTCATGTCGCTCGTTGGTGTGATTATGAAAGAAAGTAAAGGAAGTGCAAATCCTGCAAAAGCAAAAGAAATGTTAGAAAAAATACTGTCATAATTGACAGTATTTTTGTTTGTGATATAAATAACGAAAATCACAAACATGACAAAGCAAACTTTTCCCCGTAGATCAAGCATTTTGAGCTTTATGTTCATCGTGCTTACATTAGTTTTTGGCTATCTTTTGAATGAAGAAAAAGTAGACCACCAACAAACAAGAGATATTTTGGTCGAAAAAGACCAAGTCATAAATCAACTCGTTCACGATACCTCTTTGTTGCATAAAGGCGTAAGAGAGCATATATGGCTGATAAAAGAAAAAGACAGAGAAATATCTTTTCTTCGTTTAACAAATAGGAGTATTTTAGGTAAAACACTCACTGATTCAATCGTTCGGGAGAATATGAGGATGAAACTTGTTATTGATTCTCTCTCATATGAATTAGAACAATTCGAAGACAACGCAGCACTAGATATTAAATCGCAAGAAATATTGCGACTCTACAATAAAACATCAACTCATCCTCGAAATATGGATTTGGCGCTCCAATAACATCATAATCACATTTGACGATGTGTTAGATATAGTACTTCTCGATCAAAAGAGAAGTATTTTTTATTTAATGATAGTCACCGTGACCGAATTCCTGTCTTCCATAATGAATACCGAGACCGAGCGCCACAAGAAATACAGGAACCACTTGCATAAGTAGTTGGAACGTTATTGGACCGATATAGAGTTTACCAACAAGAATAAGTACACCGAGTAATATCCAGGAAAATGGCGTTTTCCAGAATGCGATCATAAGACCAAGGAAGATAAAGAAAACCCACCAGAGCGTCCAGACAGTATCACTCGGCACAGCTGGCCCAAAACAGGCGAAAGGTGTACCAGTTAGTTTTGGTGTGTCATTCAAAAGTTTAAGTAATGCTGGATATGCAAAATAAAATCCAACACCAGCACGGAAAAGATAAATAATCAGTTTCTTCATATATTCTAGTGTATCGTGGTTCGGTACACATTGCAAACAAAGTTTGCTATACTAAACATATATGGAAACAAATCACAAAATTCGTGTTGCAATTAACGGCTTTGGTCGTATCGGTCGTGCATTTTTAAAACTCGCATGGGATAGACCAGAACTCGAAATCGTCGCTATAAATGACCTTGGCTCTCTTGATTCACTGTCATATCTTCTCAAATACGATACTGTGTATCGAACCTGGAACCACACTATCGCTACAGAAGGCACAGATACTGATCCAGAGCGATATATAGTTATTGATAACAAAAAGGTTCGTTTCGTCTCAGAAAAAGACAGTGCTAAACTACCATGGAAAGATCTTGCAATTGATGTCGTTGTAGAATCAACAGGGCTTTTTACCTCATATGAAAAATCAAAGTTCCATCTTGACCAAGGTGCAAAGAAAGTAGTTATCTCTGCACCAAGTAAAGGTGACGGTAGCGTAGCTGGTGCAACTATTCTCATGTCTGTAAATGAAGACAAATTCGGAACCTGTGATATCACTTCAAATGCATCATGTACTACAAATGCAGCGTCACCACTGATCGGTATTCTCGATGAAGCAGTCGGTATTGAAAAAGCAGTGCTCTCAACAACTCATGGCTACACAGCATCACAAGCACTCGTCGATGGACCAAGCAAAAAAGATCTCCGTGAAGGTCGTGCAGCTGCACAGAATATCGTACCGAGTTCAACAGGTGCAGCTATTGCTGTTGCAAAAGCATATCCATCTCTAGAGGGACTCTTTGACGGTATTTCGCTTCGAGTGCCCGTACCAGCTGGATCTATTGTTGATGTAACCTTCATTTCAAAACGTGCAACAACAGCAGAAGAAGTGAATGACATTCTTAAAAAAGCTGCAGCATCAACACAATGGAGTAAAGTGTTTGCCGTCACTGAGGAACCGCTTGTGTCGTCTGATATCCTCGGTAACACACATGCATCTATTGCAGATCTCGCGATGACTCGAGTAATTGGTGGTAATCTTGTAAAAGTTCTCGCTTGGTATGACAACGAAATGGGGTACACTGCGACACTTGTCGAGCATGTGATTAGTACAGGTAAAACCATCCAATAAAAATATGAGAGAAATAACCACATTCCTATTATTTATTTTATTTATGTATGTGATCATCTACGTACCGCTTGTCTGTATGCGTGGAAATTCTTGTCCACAGAGTCAGCGTGTTTCCGTTTATGATTACGTAATTAGATCGTTTTAAATTCTATGAAAATCTACTTCGCTACAGATCATGCAGGATATGAACTCAAAGAAAAACTCAAAGAGTATGTGAGCGGCCTTGGGCATGAGATCCGTGATTTTGGTGCTCATGAGTATGATGGCGAAGACGACTATCCTGATTTTATCAAACCGTGTGCAGAAGCCGTTGCAAAGGACTCAGCTAGTCTCGGAATCATTCTCGGTGGTTCAGGGCAAGGTGAAGCAATGTGCGCGAACCATGTAGTAGGTGTACGCGCAGGTGTATATACAGGTGGTGATCTAGAAATAGTGAAATTGCTTCGAGAACATAACAATGCCAATATCCTTTCTCTCGGTGCGCGATTTGTCACAGAAGACGAAGCCCCAAAAGCAGTGCAAGTATTTTTAGAAACGCCATTTAGTGATGATCCTAGACATGCTCGGCGTTTAGCAAAGTTTTAGTATGATAGAAATTATTCCAGCAATTCTTCCAGAAAACATCGGTGAGCTTCGCGGTAAAGCAGGGCTTGTTCATGGACTGGTTCGCACGGTTCAGATAGATTTCTGTGACGGAATATATGTTCCTTCTAAAACATGGCCGTATAACAAAAGAGATACACAATTCTATCAGAAAATACTTAGTGAAGAAGAGGGATTACCGTACTGGGAGGATTTTAACTTTGAATTCGACCTTATGGTAAAAAATGCACATAAAGATTTTGAAAATATCTTAAAACTTGGTCCATCTCGTGTAGTATTTCATTTGAATGCAGAAGACGATCTTATTTCTTTTTTTGAAAAACTTGATCCTATCTACACGACACTTTTTGATTTTGGTATTTCAGTTACGACGATTGATGATATAAAAAAAATAGAAGTTTTTCTCCCATATATTTCTTTTGTACAGTGTATGGGAATTGAGCGTGTTGGTTTTCAACATCAAGCCTTCGATGAACGTGTACTTGATCAGATACGAATGGTCAAAAAACTTTATCCTAATATAAAAGTCAGTGTTGATGGCTCGGTAAATAAGAGCACTATTCATGCACTTGTGGAAGCTGGTGCAGATAGACTAGTTATAGGTTCAGCACTTTTTGATGAAATAGATATTCAGAGTACGCTTGAGGACTTTGAAAACATCATAACAGATTTGTGATATACTATATATATGCAAGATCTTACCGATCAAAAACTAACGTTTCTCGTAAACAAAGCAGAAGCAATTCGCGAAAGCATTATCACGATGCTGGTTGAGGCGGGTAGTGGACATACTGCTGGACCGCTCGGTATGGCTGATGTTTTTGCAATACTTTATTTTCATATTATGCGGCATGACCCTTCACGTCCATCATGGGTTGACCGTGACCGCCTCGTGCTCTCAAACGGTCATATTTGTCCGGTACTCTATGCAACAATGGCTCATGCAGGGTATTTCCCTGTGGGAGAATTACAGACGCTTCGTAAGTTCGGTTCACGATTGCAGGGGCATCCTCATCGTGAATTCCTCTCATATTTAGAAACAAGTTCAGGTCCACTTGGCTCTGGACTTTCTCAGGCTGTTGGTATGGCACTTGCTGATCGACTCGATAACGGGCGTGGTTCTGGTAAATTTTTCTACTGTGTACTTGGTGACGGAGAATTAGATGAAGGGCAGAACTGGGAAGCAATCATGCTCGCAGGTAAAGAGAGACTGGGTAATTTGATTGCAATAGTTGATCGTAATAACATTCAAATTGATGGATATACTGAAGATGTTATGCCGCTTGAGTCACTTGCAGAGAAATGGAAATCCTTCGGTTGGCACGTTGAAGAGGTAAGCGGACATAGTTTTACTGCACTACATGACGCATTTCTTGAATCTCAAGCTGTATTTGATAAACCATCAGTAATTATTGCACGGACGATACCTGGTAGAGGAGTTAAAGAATTCGAGTATGATTATCATTGGCACGGTAAAGCGCCCAACAAAGATGAGGCTAAAATTGCACTTGAAGAGCTTCGCACACTAAAAGGTAAAATTAAAAGTGAACATAAATAAAATATCTATGTGGAAAATACAGAAAAAAATTCAAGCAATGATGCAAGCTCGTGGTTGGGACAAGACAGCTCCTGCTGATCAAGCAAAATCCATTATGATAGAGGGGGCAGAGTTACTTGAACATTTTCAATGGAAGAATTTTACGGTCGCTGAAATAAAAAAAGACAAAGAAAAATACGAAGCGATTCAGAGTGAAGTTGCAGATGTGCTTATATATGCGATTGATCTTGCTACCAATCTCGGTGTTGATGTTGAGAAAATTGTTTCAGATAAACTGAAAAAAGTTGAAAAGAAATACCCAGCTGGTATTATAAAAAGAGATAAAACAGCATATTGGAATATTAAAAAACAATACCGAAAAGACCATGCTTAATCCAAAAATAAAATTAAATACTAAAGTTTTTAATGATGATGTAGAACAAATTCCTATTCGCAAGGGTTTCGGTGAAGGATTGCTCTTTGTAGGTACCCAGGACGAACGCATTGTTGCTCTTTGTGCAGATCTGACAGAAAGTACACAGATGCATTTGTTTAAACAGAAATTTCCAGAACGATTTTTCCAGATAGGTGTTGCTGAGCAAAATCTCGCAAGTGTAGCCTCAGGTATGGCGGCGATGGGGAAGATTCCGTTTATTTCTTCATATGCCATGTTTTCTCCTGGACGTAATTGGGAACAAATCCGCACGACTATTTGTTATAACGATAGAAAAGTGATCATCGCTGGTTCACATGCAGGTATTTCCGTTGGTCCAGATGGTGGAACGCACCAAGCAATCGAAGACATCGGTCTTATGCGCATGCTTCCGAACATGGCTGTGATTTCTCCTTGTGATGCTCTTGAGGCAAAGAAAGCTGTTATTCAAGCTGTCAAGACTAATGAACCGACGTATATTCGCCTGGCTCGAGAGAAGACACCTGTTATTACTACTGATGAGACGCCTTTTACTTTAGGTAAAGCAAATCTCGTATGGGTGCCAGAAGTAGGGCTTGCTCATGTGGGCATTATTGCGACGGGAGCGCTCGTTCATAAAGCATTAAAAGCAGCAAAAGAAATTGAAAAAGAAAAAGGTATAAAAGTAAAAGTTTTAAATCTGCATACTATAAAACCACTTGATGAAGAAAGCGTCGTCGCTCTCTCAAAAGAATGCAAAGCGATCGTTACAGTCGAAGAGCACCAGATCGCTGGTGGTATGGGTTCAGCTGTTGCTGAATGTCTTGTAAAAAATTATCCAACGCCGATGGAGTTTGTTGGTGTACATGATCGTTTTGGTCAGTCTGGCACACCAGAAGAACTCATTCGTTTTTATGGAATGGATGTAAAAGATATAAAAGAAGCAGTGGTTAATGTATTACATAGAAAAAGTAACGGCTAGTTTCTTTTTCCTGCATCTTCTGTTGTGTCCATAAACATGAGTTCGTGTGCCTGTGCTTCGAACTTTTGCGCGATGTCGTTTAGAGTATCTAGATCATTAGGAGAAAGATTCTCTTTTGATTCTATTTTTTGCAAAAGTTGTTTAATATCATGTTCTGTTTTGTCTACTATTCCTAGAGAGGTAAGTTGCTCGGCGGTAAGTTCATCATCTTGTTTTAGTATGAACTTTAAATTTTTGAGTGATTTATTGAGTACCTCTATTGCTTTTGTCTGTGTAATAGTCTGCGTAATAGTATCGCTCGTACTATCTTCATGATAGAAGTTGATCATGCAATCATATAAATCTTTCGCCAACTCATAAAGTTTCTTACCTCTTTCTCTGATCAGTTGTTGGTATCTATCCGTCTCTTTGCTTTGTTCTTCAGAACCAAAAAGTTCTTTTGGTTCACCAAATATATCTTCGTGCTTATCTAAAGAAGCTTCGATAATCTCTTCTTGTGAAGCATCGCTTGGTGTTTCTTCTGTAGGTTGAAAGGTTGTCCAATATTTCTTTTCTGTTTCAGAAATATTTTCATTGACGATATGTTTACGGTCTTTTGAGTAATCAAATCCTTCTTTCATATATTAAATCTCTTTAGGTTGATAATCTGCTGGTGCATTTTTTAATAATTCTTCGAGCTGGTCCCGAGAGAGTAGCCCTTCTTGTGCACCGACATACTGAACGACTGACATAGGATTGATCGGTGCCCAGACGAGTGCTTCAAGTGGTGTCTTACCGAGAAGTAATGCTGACATGAATGTTGAAGCGAATGCGTCACCACAGCCAGTACGTTCGAGCGGCTCTTTTGGATCAGGGTAGATAGGCATGAAGTATGCCTTGCCATTATTGAGCATATACGCTCCTTTTGGTCCATCTGTAATACAGACGATCTTTGGCCCAAGATTTTTGATACCATTTAGAAGTACTTTTATATCTTGTTCTTGTGTCTTCAAAATTCTTTGAGATTCTTCCACATTACAGATAAATAACTCAGTATGCTCATAAATATCTTTTAAGAATTCCGTTCCAAGTTCCATCTGGAATGTGCCTGGCTGGAAGGCTAGTTTCACTTCTGGGTTGTTTTTGAGATATGTCGCTATTTCTGTATATATAGGTGCTGACTCTTTACCCATAGAAGAAAGGTAAATCCACTGTGGTGCATTTTTTATGTCTGGAAGTTTGTACTCGTACTTTTCGTGTTTTACTAAAATAGTCCTTTCGTTTGTATACCAAAGTACATAATGGTAGTTGGTTTTGTTGTTAGGATCAACGCGCATGTATTCTGTACTGACGTTGTTTGATTTTAATGTATCGAGACAATCTGTGCCATTTTGGTCGTCTCCGACAGTTGCTACAAGTGCATTGCGTAATCCAAGACGTGAAGAAGATACTGCTCCGTTTGCACTATTTCCGACAGCCTTGACGATTGTTACCGATTCAAAAGGTACCTTGTCTCCAAATCTAAGACAAAGTTCACAAGCATGAGTGTTGATATTGCAGTG